>NZ_OX458333.1:4249824-4559736 GCF_949769195.1 Methylocaldum szegediense | reverse complement strand
TCTTCGCGGGCAATCAGGGCTTCGGTACGCTCCATAAGTTCAGCGGGCGCGCCGCGCTCGATCAAGAGGCGCGAAATCTGACGCAACGCATCGCTGGTGTCTCCGATGCCGTAGAACGAGCCCTCGAAGAAAGGAATGCCGTAGCGCTCCTCCATCTTGCGGGCGATGTTGATCATGGATTTCGAGCACACCATCATGGCGGCCCTCGCCCTATGCGCGCAGGCGATGTCGCGGTATTTCGCATCCCCGGAGATACAGGCCAGGATGCGGATACCTAGCTCGTCGAGCAGTGGCTTGACCTGCCACAGTTCGCCGGAAAGGTTGTATTCGCCGATGATGTTGATGTCGTAAGGCGTGGTGTATTCGGGCTCCTCAGTGCCGATGACGTAATCGAGGAGCGCTTCCCCGGCCAGCTTGTTGCCGAGGTTCTTGGGACCCACGAAGCCCGGCGAATTGACGGGCACCACGGGTTTCCCGAATTTTTTCGAGGCCGCCTTGCACACGGCTTCGATGTCGTCGCCGATCATGGCCGGAACGCAGGTCTGATAGACGAAAACCGCGGGCGGATCGTATTTCTCGATAATTTCCTTAATCGACTTGAACAAGCGCTTCTCGCCGCCAAACACCACATCGGTTTCGTTGATGTCCGTCGTGAAACCGGTACGCCAGAGATTGGAGCCGGAGGATTTGGAACCCCGGTTATCCCAGGAGTTGCCCTCACAGGCGATGGGGCCGTGTACCAGATGGGCCACGTCGGTGATGGGCTGGAGCGCGATCTTGGCGCCGTCGAAAGCGCAGCCTCCGGCAGCCCCGCCCGGCTGCAACTGCTTGGTGCAGCCCTTCTTGCGTTCCTTTTCCGACTTGGCCTGGTTCTTTCCGCAACCGGGCTCGTTGAAAACGTCTTGAATCTTGCTTGACAAGCTGCTCATGGCTTACTCCGCTCTCAAAGCGCTGATAGGGCGGGTTACACGCTGCTTTCACGACGGTCAGGCTGAACTACGCTGACCCGCCCTACAATCGAAACCGGTCCATCGAGTCACCGCTTAAGTGATGGCGTGTGCGGCCTATCCAACCGAACACGCCTTCCGGCCTTAGCGGATGATGTCGTAGCTGTAGTCCGTCTTCGCCGGGACGATGGTGTTCTTGTCCATCTCGTCGAAGATCTTGTCCAGAATCCAGACGAGAACGTTCAGACCACCTTGGTAACCCCACACCGGATAGCGGTGATGGTGATGCCGGTCGAAAATCGGGAAGCCGATACGGATTAGAGGCGTTCCGGTATCGCGCTCCAGGTATTTGCCGTAGGTATTGCCGATCAGGAAATCGACTGGTTCGGTGAAGAGCAACGAGCGCATGTGCCATAGATCTCTACCCGGATACACATGGCAGCCCTTACCGAAGGGCGAGGAATCGAACAGCGCCTGCACCTTGTCCGCCCACGCCTTGTTGCCGTTGGTGGAGAGCACGTGAACCGGTTCCGCACCGAGTTCCAACAGGAAGCCGGTTAGCCCCAAACACAGGTCGGGATCGCCGTAGATGGCGAACTTCTGGCCGTGAATGTGGGCCGTGGAATCGGCGATGGCATCGACCAGGCGTCCGCGTTCCTTCTCCAAGGCTTCCGGAATCGGTTTGCCGGTGATGCGCGAGATGGTCATCAGAAACTCGTCGGTCGCCTTCACGCCGATGGGATGGTTGAACGCGTAAGTTTCCTGGCCGTGCTCCGCGATAAACGGCAAGGTTTTCTCCGTGCAGAATTCCTGCATCGAGATGGTGGCCTTGGCGTGCAGGGCATTGGCGGTATCTTCCAGGGTGGTGCCGCCATCGTACATGCGGAAGGTGCCGTCGGTCGGCGTGTCCCAAACGTCGCTGTTATCCGCGAGGATGGTGTACTCCACGCCCATCAGATCGAAGATGCGTTTGATTTCCCGCAGATTGCCGACGGTGTAGCCATCGAAGCCGCCGATGAAGTTGATCTTCTCGTTAGGGACGCGCGTCAGAGGTTCGGTCGTTCCCGCCTTACCATCCCAGAAGTGCGTCAGGATACCCTTGAGCACGTTGTCATAGCCGGTGATGTGGCTGCCGACGAAGGCTGGCGTATGGGCGAAAGGTACGTCGAAATCCTGGGGAATGCTGCCCTTATCCTTCGCGGTCTTGATAAAGGCGTTGAGGTCGTCGCCGATCACTTCCGCCATGCAGGTGGTCGAGACCGCGATCATCTTCGGTTTGTACATGTTGTACGTGTTGGCCAAGCCGTCGACCATGTTGGAGAGTCCCCCGAACACCGCGGCGTCCTCGGTCATGGACGAGGATACGCAAGACGAGGGTTCCTTGAAGTGGCGGCTGAAGTGACTGCGATAATAGGCGACGCAGCCTTGCGAACCGTGCACGAAGGGAATGGTGCCCTCGAAACCGACCGCGGCGAACACCGCACCCAGCGGCTGACACGCCTTAGCGGGGTTGACCGTCAAAGCCTCGCGGGCGAAGTTTTTCTCCCGGTATTCCCAGGTCTTGGTCCACTCCCTCACCTCCTCGACCTTGTCAGCCGGTTCGGCGAATTCGAATTCTTTTTTCTTGTTCTCGAACAGCTCCACGTACTCCGGTTGGCGGAACAGGTTGAAATGGTCGAGAACCTTCTCTGCATTCTGGCTCATGGTTTAACTCCACAATAGCGGTTATAGGGTGCGCGGTGCGCACCGGATCGATCAGAGTGGTGCACGCGGCGCACCCAATGCGCCTTTATCCGGACTAGGCGTGCACCCCGTTCCGTTTCCAGGGCGTCTTAGCCATGCCCCAGACCGGATTGTTGATCGCCATGTCCATGTCGCGGGCGAAGATCGCGAAACCGTCATAGCCGTGATACGGACCCGAATAATCCCAGGAGTGCATCTGACGGAACGGCACGCCCATCTTCTGGAAGACGTACTTTTCCTTGATGCCTGAGCCGACCAGGTCCGGCTGTATGGCTTCGACGAACTTCTCGAACTCGTAACCGGTCACGTCGTCGTAGATCAGAGTCCCGTCCTTGACATAGTGAGTAGTACGCTGATAGTCGTCGTTGTGTCCGAACTCGTAGCCCGTACCGACAACCTCCATGCCCAGATCCTCATAAGCGCCGATCACGTGACGCGGACGCAGGCCGCCTACGAACAGCATGACTTTCTTGCCTTCGAGACGCGGGCGGTACTTGGCAATGACGGCATCCATCAGCGGACGGTACTTCGCGATCACGCGCTCGGCGCCTTCCTTGATTTTGTCGTCGAAGAAACTGGCGATTTTGCGTAACGACTCCTCGATCTTAGTGGGGCCGAAGAAGTTGTATTCCACCCACGGAATCCCGTACTTCTCTTCCATGTGCCGCGAGATGTAGTTCATCGAGCGGTAGCAGTGCAGCACGTTCAGCTTGGCCTTGGGGGTGTTCTCCAATTCGGCCAAAGTACCGTCACCGGACCACTGTGCGATGACACGGAGCCCCATTTCCTCGAGCAGAATGCGGGAGGACCAGGCGTCGCCGCCGATGTTGTAGTCGCCGATGATGGCGACGTCATACGGCGTCGTCTTGAAGTCCTTATGCTTGTCGGCGGCTTTATCGAACACCCAGTCGCGGATCGAGTCGTTGGCGATGTGGTGGCCCAAGGACTGTGAAACGCCGCGGAAGCCTTCGCAACGCACCGGAACGATGGTCTTGCCGCCATATTCCTTGGATTTTTTCTTGGAAACCGCTTCGATGTCGTCGCCGATGAGACCGATCGGGCACTCCGACTGAACGGTGATGCCGTGGTTCAGCGGGAACAGCTCCTGGATCTCGTCGATGATCTTTTCCAGCTTCTTGTCGCCGCCGAAGACAATATCCTTTTCCTGGAAGTCCGAGGTGAACTGCATGGTGACAAAGGTATCGATACCGGTCGTGCCGATGTAGTAGTTACGGCGCGCAGCCCAGGAGTACTGACCGCAGCCGACCGGACCATGGCTGATGTGGATCATGTCCTTGATGGGACCCCAAACCACGCCTTTGGAACCGGCATAAGCGCAGCCGCGGATGGTCATGACCCCGGGGATCGACTTGACGTTGGATTTCACCCCGCAGTCGGGCTTGCCTTCTTCATAGACACCGAGGTGCTTGGCGCGTCGTTTGGCGGTCTTGTCCGGATAAACCGACAGGACCTCCTGGATGAGTTCCTTGTTTCGCTGTTTGGTTTGCTCAACTGTGAGGCTCATCTTGCTCTCCAGATTCAGTTGTTGGATGGATGACGCTGAAAGGGCGTGGGCGTGCGGCGCACTACGTAGGATGAGGTGACGACGGAACCGTCCTTCGACGAGGCTCAGGGTAGACAACGTTCCGGGATCGATGCGGTTCGCAACGCTCGCCGCATCCTACGCAGTCGCGCCGTACGCTCCCGCTCCCCATTCGACTCTTACGCCGCGAGTTCGGCCGCGGTCTTGCCGACCAGAGACTCGTCGACCTGCTTCATAATGCCGTGTTCCATCAGCAGATCTTCGAGTTCATCCATGGTGATCGGGGTCGGAATGACGCCCTTGCCCGCGTTCTCATGGATCTTCCGCGCCAGCGCCCGATAGTGGTCTGCCTGCTGGCTATCCGGGGCGTATTCGATCACCGTCATGCGGCGCAGCTCGGCATGCTGTACGACGTTGTCGCGCGGCACGAAGTAGATGAGTTGTGTGCTGAGCTTCTTCGCCAAAGACTCCGCCAGTTCCAGCTCCTTGTCGGTCTTGCGCTCGTTGCAGATGAGGCCGCCCAGACGCACACCGCCGGAGTTCGCGTATTTCAGAATGCCCTTGGAGATGTTGTTGGCCGCGTACATGGCCATCATCTCGCCGGACATAACGATGTAGATTTCCTGGGCCTTGTTTTCACGGATGGGCATGGCGAAGCCGCCGCACACGACGTCACCCAGTACGTCATAAGAGACATAGTCGATGTCATCGTAAGCGCCTTCTTCCTCCAGGAAGTTGATGGAGGTGATGACGCCGCGGCCGGCGCAGCCGACGCCCGGCTCCGGACCGCCCGACTCCACACATTTGATGCCGCGGTAGCCGACCTTCATCACGTCTTCGATTTCCAGATCCTCAACGCTGCCGGCCGCAGCAGCAAGGCTCAGAATGGTGTCCTGCGCTTTGGCGTGCAGGATCAAACGGGTGGAGTCAGCTTTCGGATCGCAGCCGACGATCAGGATGCGCTGACCCATTTCCGCCAAGGCGGCCAAGGTATTCTGCGAAGTGGTGGACTTGCCGATGCCGCCTTTTCCATAAAAAGCGATTTGTCTTAAATCTGACATGGTCAATCTCCAGTCAATACGTGTTGATCGATTAAACCCCTGTGGCCAGCAATTCCGCCGAAAGAAAAAATGTCTGGCTCAAACGCGGCGAACATTTCTTTTTTTTCTTCTTTGTCACCGTTTCTTTCGGTGAATGGACGCGTACTGGTCGACAGCCATCGAGCAACCTCTGTGCCACACGCCAGAGGATGTGCGTAAAGGCCTGTTTCTACGAAGAAAAGTTGCCCAAAATCCGGAATCGATGTCGCTTTTCGATCCTTGAACGGATGTTATTAACCGGACAAAACCATACGGTTTGTAAGGAACGATACAAACCGTCCGCACGGCTCGAAACCGAATATCAGCCGTTCGAGCAACGCGAAATCAGCGACTTCGGCGTCTCCGTTCAGAGGCTGGTGGAATGGAACGAAGATTGCTACAGCCTAGGCGTCACTCGCGTGGCCGCCCGAGCGCATGCCGGGCATTCGCGCAATCGTTTTACACATCGAGGAGTCGCCTATGCAGATCGGTGTAGATACAGAAAGGGCCGTCGACAACCGGCGGGTGTTCATCGTCGACAATGACGAAATCACCAGCGCGGCCCTGCAGTTCATGCTTCACGACGAAATCGAGACGCACGAATTGTCCAGCCTGGAAGCGGCTTACGCCAAGGCGAAGGACTGGAAACCGGACGTTCTGCTGCTAGGCATCGGCATCGTCAAGGAAAAAGGGATGGACGTGCTAACGGAGATCCACTCGCGAATAGCCGACCTCAAGATCATTCTGGTCGCGGATTCAGCGGCCGACCCTTTGGCCAAGGATTGTCTCAAGAACGGCGTCAATTCCATCCTGGCGAAACCTCTGACCATAGAAAAGACCCGCCAGAAGGTCGATGTGCAGCTCGGGCGTCCGGTAAAACTGAGCATCCCGGTTCAAGTCGTGTGAAACAGAAAACCGCCATACCACGCGCCACCGCGGTGGCGCTGCCGGCAACACTCGCCAATCCTCATTACCGCCAGCTCGGCGGCGAACCCGCCGTGCGCCGCCTGGTTGAGCGTTTCTATCAGCTGATGGACGAGCTTCCGGAGGCGCGCGCCATCCGCGCGATGCATCCTGAAGATCTCGGCCCGTCGAAAGAAAAACTGTTCCAGTTTCTATCCGGCTGGCTGGGCGGTCCACCGCTGTACGCGGAGCGCTACGGGCCACCGCGGCTTCGGCAGAAACATCTGCCCTTTCCCATCGACGCAGCCGCTCGGGACGCCTGGATGGCCTGCATGAACCGGGCGTTGGAAGAACAAGTATCCGATGCCGAGCTGCGGGCACGGCTCGCCGCTTCCCTTTTCAAGACCGCCGATTTTCTCCGCAACCTACCTGAAGGAGTGTCATGACCACGATCAACGAAACCGCCCTCGCCAGCCTCGACGCTGAAAAGCGCCTAATATCCCCGGTTTTCATGGGCGAGACCAAGCCGGGCTATTTCGGGTTCCGAGGCGAAATCGCTCTGAAGTTCGCCCAACAGCTCAGCGACGAAGCCCGCCCGCCGGAAATTCGCTTCGATCAGGTGATGATCGTCGCCAAGGCAGGCGAACCGACCATCTCGTTCCTCGCGGGTGTCGTGCTGTCCCTAGAGCATCTGAAGCTATTGTGCGAGGTCATGGGGGATAAGCTCTCGCCTACCGGCAAATACTTCTTCTTCGCCGGCAACCTGGATATTTCCCTGCGCTATCAGATTGCCTACGGCGGCACCACCTTCTGGGTATTACCGCTGGACGAAGCGACCGTGTACAACGAACTCCGCGACTTGTTCAACATCGATCGCGGCGATTTGAAAAAGCTCGATACCGCGGGCAAACTGCAGATCGTCGCGGACGCCGCGGCCGAGTTCAACGAGAAGTTTCCGGAAATCAGTTTCGAAGAGGGCTTGAAGATCATGGGGCCGATCAAAATTCCCGAGAATCGGCCGGTCTGAACGGAATCTCGCTACCGCATGGCCCAAGACATCGCCCGTATCGGCCACAGCACCAATCTGGTGGGCATTCCGACCGGGCTCTTGGCCAGCGCGGCATTCAACGAGCACCCGCTGCCGCTGCATATCAGCGGCGTGCGGGAAGCGAACTACGGTTTGTTCGATGCACTGAAAAAAGCCGAGGACGTGCATACGGCGGCGGAGATTTTTCAGGAGTACATGTACGTGCTATTCGGCCTGAACGGGGAACCCCGCGCCGGGCAACAAGACGCCGGCCCGCGTCGTTTCCGCTCCAGCTATCTCAAGCTGCTGAGCGGCTGGGGATTCGATTCAAACAATCCCCAGGGCGCGGTTCTCAAGGGCTGGGTGGAAAGCCGCTTCGGCTTGTTTCCGACCTTCCACAAGGAACCGCTGACACGCTTCAATTCTCCGGCCTGGATCACCTACATCGAAGAAAAAATGTCGAGTCGGTTCCACAACAACAGCATCAATCTCCAGCTCGACCTCTTGTACGAATTCTGCCAGTGGGCCATCGCCCGGTTCGGCTTGCCGGGCAGACGCCACGTCACCCTCTACCGGGGCGAAAATCGTTTCGACGAACAGCGACAGATCGGCCCCCGCGACGGTCGCTGGCTCACCGTGCGGCTCAACAACCTGGTGTCGTTCACATCGAACCGTGAGACCGCCTGCGAGTTCGGTGACTTCATCCTGGAGGTACAGGTGCCCGTAGTGAAAATTCTCTTCTTCAACAACCTGTTGCCGCGTCACCCGCTCAAAGGCGAATGGGAATATCTGGTTATCGGCGGCGAGTATCGCGTCAAAGCCTCCTATTACTGATGGACACGCAAGAACTCCATAACCGCGCCCTGGGCGCTTATCTGGGACTCGCCGTCGGCGACGCGCTGGGTGCCACCGTAGAGTTCATGACACCTCGGGAGATCCGCCATCAGTACGGCGTTCACGACAAGATCATCGGCGGCGGCTGGCTCAAGCTCAAGGCTGGCCAGGTGACAGACGATACCGAGATGTCCCTGGTGCTGGGCCGGGCGATCATCGAAAGCGGCGGCTGGAACCTCAAGGCCGTAGCGGACGCTTTCGCGGCTTGGCTGAAAGGAAAACCGATCGACGTGGGCAATACCTGCCGCCGCGGTATTCGGCGCTACTTGCTGGACGGAAGCCTTGCCGGCCCGCCTAACCCCGGCGACGCCGGCAACGGTGCCTGCATGCGCAACCTCCCGGTGGCACTGGCCACACTCGGAAATGCGGAAGCCTTCACGCAATGGACGCTGGAGCAGTGCCATTTCACCCACCACCATCCGCTTTCTGACGCAGCCACGCTGACCTTGGGCCGCATGGTGCAGCGCCTGGTTTGCGGGGGCTCGCTGGAGGACTGCCTTCCGCTCGCGGCGGCACTGGTCGAAGCCCATCCGGAGTTCTCCTTCGACCCCTACCCCGGACGCGCCAGCGGCTACATCGTCGACACCGTGCAAACCGTACTGCATTTTTTCCTGACTACCGATTCCTTTGCCGACTGCGTCGTGGGCGTGGTCAATCAGGGCGATGACGCCGACACCACCGGCGCGCTCGCCGGCATGCTGGCCGGAGCGGCTTACGGCGTCTCCGCCATCCCCACGCGCTGGCTGAAAAGCCTGGACGCCGAGGTGGTAAGGCATATCGAGCGGCAAACCGACGCGCTTCTCGGCATCGCAAGCAAGCATGGGCAGCCAGTGGGCTGGGTGCCCCCGACTGGTACCTGATTTCCGGAGGACGGACATCAATGGAAACGTTTTCGATCGAATTCGAGGGCTATTGGAGAGAGAAGAAAAAGCGCGGGATACCGGCGAAATCCGGAATCTATTGCGTGTACACCTGCATTTACAACGGCAAGAAACAGACTTGTTCCCTACAAAAGCTGGTTTACATCGGCGCCTCGGAAAACGTTCGCGACTGCCTCGAGGATCACGCCAAACAGGCCGGCTGGGAGTCCCACATCGACACCGGCGAAGAACTCTGCTTCAGCTTCGCCCCCATGGACGCCGAAACCCTGGAGCGCTGTGCTGCGGCGCTGATCTTCAAGCACAAACCGCCGGAGAACAGCCGATTTGTTGGCGACTTCCCATTCGATTCGACCCATCTCATTTTGTCGGGCAAAACCGGTTTCCTCAGCAAATCGTTTACGGTATAGATCAGCCTAAATCCGGCAGTTGGATACAACGTGAAAACCGCCAGAACCTCATCCCCAGCGCTTCTCTCAGAGGGAGAAGGGAGCTTAGCCTCGCTCTGGGATAGAGGGTTGGAGTGAGGGAATGAAGCGGCTGATGGGGATTGCAGTGATGTCGGTAGTCAACTGCGGCTTTCAGGATCAATAGAACAGATCATAACGCACCAAAAAGCACCCGGCCCTCATCCCCAACCCTTCTGCCAAAAGGAGAAGGGAGTTAAGCCCCTCGCCCTCTGGGAGAGGGGTTGGGGTGAGGGAATACCGCGGCTGACGGAGATTGCGGTCATTTCAGTAGTCAACTGCAGTTTTTAGGATCACAGAGCATAACGGGCCAAAACGATGAGGAGCCAATGAGATCGATTTCTGATGGGGCATTGGTAAAACAACAGAGACTGGCGGCATTCGGTAGCGGTACCGTCATCGGAACACTGGGGGGACTGATCGGACTCGGTGGAGCGGAATTCCGTTTGCCGGTGTTGATCGGCACGTTCCGCTTCGCTGCCTTGGAAGCGGTCATTCTCAATAAGGCGATGAGCCTCATCGTTGTCGCTTCCGCCTTGCCTTTCCGTACCTCGACCGTGCCTTTTAGCAGTATCGCCCAACATTGGGATGTCATCGCGAATCTCTTGGCGGGAAGCCTTTTAGGGGCCTGGCTTGGGGCGGATTGGGCGACGCGGCTCAAGTCCAAAACGCTATACCGGATCATGGCCATCCTGCTCGTAGCGATTGCCTTGGCACTCCTATTCGGTCATGGGGCAAACACGCAGGGCGAGCCGCTTTTTTCCGGCCCAATTCAGGTGTTTTCGGGTGCCGGCGCGGGCTTTGGTATCGGCGTCGTTGCCTCGTTACTAGGAGTAGCCGGCGGTGAACTGCTCATTCCTACATTGGTTTTTCTCTTCGGCGCCGACATCAAGCTAGCGGGCAGTTTGGCCCTCGCGGTGAGTTTGCCCACCATGCTGGCTGGTTTTGCACGCTACCGCCGTGACGAGAGTTTTGCGGTACTTGGAGAAAACCGCAGCTTTGTACTGTTTATGGCGCTTGGATCGCTGGCGGGTGCTTTCTTGGGCGGCCAGTTGCTAGGGGTCGTTACCAGTACCGTGTTACTGCCTTTGTTGGCTGGAATATTGCTGATCTCAGCCGCAAAGATATGGCGCCATCGCTAGGAAATTCTGAGTAAGTCGTTCGACAGACCTGTCCTAGTAAAGCGGACCAAATCTATGGCAACCATTCTCTTTTACGAAAAACCGGGCTGCGCCAACAACACCCGGCAGAAACGCTTATTGATGGAAGCCGGCCACGAGCTCATCGTACGCAATCTTCTGGAGACGCGTTGGACCGCGGAAGAACTGCGCGCGTTTTTTGGCGATAAGCCGGTGCCCGAATGGTTCAACCGGGCGGCGCCCAGAGTGAAATCCGGCGAAGTGGTACCGGAAGCGCTCGGTGAACAGGAGGCGCTAGCTCTCATGCTGGAAGATCCCCTGCTGATAAGGCGCCCCTTGATGCAAGTAGGCGATCGCCGGGAAGCGGGTTTCGACATGCAGCGCGTCCACGACTGGATCGGCTTGGCTGCGGGCACCGGCGAAACCGCGAATCTCGAACAGTGCCGGCGTACCGAGCATTGCCCGGCGCCGGGGAAGCATTCGGCCTGATGAACATACTAGCGTTCCCGAACTGCCAAGCCACCCCTTAGGAATGCCGCGTCGGTCGGCTATCGCTTGCCGACACATGAAGCTACGGGAAGCCCAAGCATGAACACCGTATCGGACGCTCTGGCGCGAGTACTGGACTATCACGAACGGACCAAGCACCACCTGAACCGCTATGCGGCCGGGCCCGAGACGCTCGATTGGGACAGCCAACCCGATCCTTTCCGACGTTTCGAAGGAGCGCCGACGATCCGGCTGCCTTTGGCTGCGGGCCGACTGGCGACGCCCTTCGGCGCGCTGGCCGCTCCGGAAACCGTGCCGCCGCAACCACTCTCGCTCGAGCCGATCGCTATTTTGCTGGAATTGTCCTTAGGACTCTCCGCCTGGAAGCAGTACGGCCCGGACCGTTGGGCCCTGCGCTGCAATCCGTCGAGCGGCAATCTGCATCCGACCGAAGGCTATGTCATCTGCCGTGCGGTTCCAGACAGTCCCGACGGTGTTTATCACTACGTCAGCCGGGACCATATCCTGGAACAGCGCTGCCGGTTCGCCGAACCCGGCGAGACCCCGCGACTGTTTATCGCCTTGAGCTCCATTCACTGGCGGGAAGCATGGAAATACGGCGAACGGGCCTTCCGCTACTGCCAGCTAGATACCGGCCATGCCATCGGTGCCTTGCGCTATGCGGCGGCAGCTCTCGGCTGGCGCCTCCGCTGGGTGAGCGGTATCGGCTTTGCCGAACTGGCCGCCGGTCTCGGACTCGATCGGGACGAGGACTTTTCAGGAGCCGAACGGGAGGACGCGGAGCTGCTGCTAGAAGTGATCGTCGATCCAGCGTCCATGGAATCAGGAGCGACAGTTCCGCTTCCGCCGGCAGCAGAATGGCACGGCAGGGCCAACGTGCTCGATCCTCACCCGATTTACCGCTGGCCGGTGATTGATGAAGTCGCGGAAGCAACCCAACCGCCCGCCACGACGCCTGAACCCGGCGTGATCGAAACCTACCCGCCACGGCAGGCCGATTGTCCGGAGCCGGCTGCTGCGCTCATCCGGCAAAGACGCAGCGCGCAACATTTCGACCGGCGTGAAGTCCTGAGCACTGCAGGCTTTTACCATCTGCTGGACGCTCTGCTGCTGCGGCGGGCTCCGCCCTGGGACGTGTGGGAGCTCATTCCGCGCATCCACCCAGTGTTGTTCGTACACCGCGTCGAAGGGCTGGAACCCGGACTCTACGCCCTGCCCCGCCGATCGGCGATCGAATCCGAATTAAGAGCCGCCTTCCGCTCAGACTTCACTTGGATCAAGCCGACCGGCTGCCCGGACCATCTGCCCTTTTACCGCCTGGCAGAAGGCGATTGCGGCAGACTGTCGAGAGTTATTCATTGCCATCAGGCGATCGCTGCCGACTGTGCCTTCGCCTTGGGAATGTTGGCGGAATTCGAGCCGATTGTCGAAAAAGCGCCATGGCGTTATCGGCAATTGTTTTGGGAAGCGGGGCTCTTGGGTCAGGTGCTCTATCTCGAGGCGGAAGCCATCGGCGTCCGTGGAACCGGCATCGGTTGCTATTTCGACGACGTCTTTCACGAGCTTCTCGGACTTTCCGGCCGGACCTTTCAGTCCTTGTATCACTTCACGGTGGGTTTCCCCTTGATCGATACGCGGATACTCACCTTGCCGCCTTACGCCGACCGCCCATAAGGGTATATCAACCCCCATTCAAGGAGTTCTTATGAGTGAGGAAACCGCCTGGCGACGGGTAACCGTCTCCGAAACACAAGCCTTGCTGCAACAACCGGACCTGTTGATCTTCGATGTGCGAGACGCGGATTCATTCGCGGCGGGACGCATCGGCGGGGCCCGCCATCTATCCGGGGCCAACCTGGAACACGTGCTCTTGCGGACGCCTAAGTCGCAGCCGGTATTGATCTATTGCTACCACGGCAATGCCAGCCAGATCTATGCGCAAATGTTCCGCGACTTCGGATTCAAGACCGTCTACGGCCTCATCGACGGCTACGAGGGCTGGCGCGCCGCCGTAACAGAACCGGTTCCCCGAAACCTCAGCCCTGCCCTTCGCGAGTGGCTGAGCGAACACGGATTTCCGCCCGACGACATCGAAGCGACCCGTGACAATCGGATGACGCCCCTGATGCACGCCTGCCGGCTAGGAGACAAAGCGATCGTGGATGCGCTGCTTGAAGCCGGCGCCTCGCTAGAGCCGCTCAACAGCGACGGCAATAACGCCCTTTGGCTGGCCTGTTATAGCGAGAGCCTCGACATCATCGACCGACTGATCGAGCACGGCATTGCGATAGACCATCAAAACGAAAACGGCGCCACCTGCCTCATGTACGCCGCATCTACCGGCAAAACGGCGGTGGTCGCTCGCTTGCTGGCGGCCGGTGCCGATCCCAACATCAGGAACGTGGACGATTTCACCGCCCTAGACATGGCTGCCAATCTGGATTGCCTGAACTTGCTGCGCGCAGCAACACGGTAACAATCCGTGCCGCCGCGCGCTGATTTGTCGGCCGGCCTAAGCTTCCATGGCGTGGTGTTGAACCCCGCTGTGCACTTTCACGCCGGTCTTGGGCTTCGCCCAGGCGAATCCCGCATCCGGGTCCATCGGCGTCACCCCATGCTCCTGCATGAGCTGATCCGCCAGCTCAGAGAGCTTGTCTTCCAAACTCTGGGTGGGATCGTTGTTGGGATCTTCGAACCGGTCCAGAGAAATCTCCGGGCCTTCTTCATCGTCGACCATGTGGATGAGGAAAAGCTCTTCGATGCCGGGGCGGCCGTGTATCGTAGCCCTGAAGGTTTCTCCTCGATACGAGAATTCACGCACCATGTTACCTCCTCAATTTCTGTTTTTGGTGAATGAAAATAAGGGCTTATGTAAGTGCACGCGAGGCACTTCGGAGTCGAATTCTAACACAATTTATATGGTTATTTTGCAACCCGATCCGACCCGTCCGAGACCCGAAGAAACCGCATTCGCCGGGTTTGCCGACTTGTCGGATCAACGGTATTGTCGGCTTATTTGTCCGTCGTAGAGGTGCTTGAACATGAGTTACGCTTTCGCCCCCGCTCCGATCGTTACTCTTCCCGTCATATCCTGCGATCTGTTTCCGGTGCGGCGCGTTTTCTGTGTCGGACGCAATTATCCGGACCACGCCCGAGAAATGGGCGCCGACCCGGAGCGCGAGCCGCCGTTCTTCTTTATGAAGCCCGTCGACGCCATCCTACCCAACAACTCGGTCCTGCCCTACCCGCCCGGAACCCAGGACCTGCAGCCGGAAGTGGAATTGGTCGTCGCTATCGGGCTCGGAGGCAAGCAAATTCCCGTCGAGAACGCCAACGATCACATCTTCGGCTATGCCGTGGGTCTCGACATGACCTTGCGTGATGTGCAAAAGAATGCGCGCGAGAAAGGGCTGCCTTGGGACATGGCTAAAGGATTCGATCACTCGGCCCCTTGTTCCGCCATTACGCCCGTATCCCATACCGGCGTGATCGATCGGGGCAAGATCGAGCTTAAGGTCAACGGGAGGGTGCGGCAAAGTGCCGACGTCTCCGAGATGATCTGGAAGATACCCGAGACCATGAGCTATCTGTCCAACCTGGTGGAAATCCGTCCCGGCGACCTGATCTTTACCGGCACACCAGCCGGTCCCGCTCCGGTGGTCAAAGGCGATGTTCTCGATGCAAGCATCGCGGGGCTGAAACCTTTGAGCATCACTATCGGATGATCATGTTTTCATCCGACCTTTATTAACCTTCCATCTCCAAGCGAACACACCATGACCGATGCCATGCACGGCCGTTGCCGTTATTTTCTCACCTACACCGGCGTGAAACTGCCGCTCAAACTGATGACCGAACTGGAACCGGCGCAGTTGGAAAACCGCAATACCTATTTCCGCGGCTATTTCGACGAGCAGGACCGGCTGATCGGCCTGCAGAAAATGGTCTACGGCGAAGTGGAGATGGAACACCGCTATACCTATCATGCCAACGGCGCCCTGAGGTCGGTGGAAATCATCGATGCCGACGGTGATCGAAAGGCCATGAAGTTCGATGAAAACGGCGCCGTGATCAACACCGAATCCGCCGAGGATTAGCGCGTTTTCATTGCTGGTATACGCTCGAAAAAGAATGCGGCAAATCTCGGCCTGCCGGTGAACGGCCTACGCAAACGCCTTCCATGGCGCTTGTCGTTCGGGCCAGCCTTTGGCTGTCCAGTAACAACATCCTTTCCTGAACGCTACCCTTTCAGCAAACGTTGTCCGTCTCATTCCGGTCCCCGTGAGTTTGTCTTAGCTGGCCCAAAACCGAATGTTGCGGGCACACATTTCGACGCGCAGGGTTCGCACCAGGGAAAGATGGCATCTTGCAAACGACTACTGCCTGAGCAAGCACCCCTGCTCAAACCCACTTGCCGCCGACGACGGCTCCCGTTTCGAAGTTAAAGTCGAGGAAAAACGCGCTAACTCACCTCGTCTATCCACGCCATCTGCACGGCTTCCAGCACTTTCTCGTTGCAGTTCTCGGCGCTGTCCTCAAAGCCCTCCAGTTTCAGGATCCAGTCAAGCAAATCGGTAAACCGCACGTACCTTGGATCGACGTCAGGGTGGTTTTCGGCCAGTGCGATGGCAATGTCGAAGGTATCGCTCCATTTCATCGGACTGCTCCTCGTAGAAAGTTGGGTAATGAAATTCGCGCTATGCATTGGCCCAGCGCTCGCTGCACAAAGCAGCGGCCACGGCTTGCACGCGCCTCTCGAACGTCTCGGCCGGTTCGGATTCAGGCGTCCTCTCAGCGGCGAAGGCTTTGAACGCCCGCCGCAGCAACTCGGCCTTGGGATACTGCGCGCCGGCCCGCCCCGGATAGGCGCGATAGTCGCACGTACAAACCGCCAACAACTGCTCGAAGCGTCCGGGGTAACGCAGAGCTTCCACCCGTTCCAACATGGTGGCGATCGCAGCCGCCCGCATGTCGACGGCGCGATGGACTCGGTCGCATTCGCGCAGCACCAGAAGCGCCAGATCACGACACTCGGCAGGAACCTTGAAGCGTTCGCAAATCGCTGCCACCAATGGTTCGCCGCGCGCCTCGTGACGGTAATGGGCGGGCCAGAATTCGCGCGGCGATACCGCTTTCCCCACCTTGTGCAGCAGCGCCGCCCAGCGCGCGGCGAGCGGGGCGTTTATCCGCGCAGTCTCGTCAAGCAGTAGCAGTTGGTGTTCGCCCACGTCGACTTCCGGCGGATCGTCCGCGCTCTGCGGAATTCCGAACAGCGCGTCCAGTTCCGGCAGCAATCGAGCCAGAGCGCCGCAACTGCGCAGGACTTCCAACATTCGCGACGGACGCCCGCCCATCAGGCCGTTCGACAATTCCGGCCAGGCCACCTCGGGGTTCAGCGTGTCGAGAACGCCGTCCGCCACCAGGGCGACGAGCCTGACCATGGCTTCGGGTGGCACCACGAAATCCGGGATGTGCGCGGCACACGCCGCGAGTCGCAGGACGTCCAGCGGATCGTCGCCTAGAACGGATGGAATGAAATCGGTCTTCATGACGAGCAGCTGACTTCAATGTGCCGCAGTTCTTCCGGAGGCGGGGCGGCATAAGCCTCCATCTCCGGCTGTTCGTCAAAAGGCCGGGCGAGCAGACGCATGAGCTTAGCGACCTCCGAATCGTCCCCAGCCTGCGCCTTCTCGATGGCGGCCTGGGCCAGGTGATTGCGCAGCACATATTTGGGATTGACGCGGTTCATGCGCCTAGCTCGCGCTTCGTCGTTGGTATTGCCCTCGGCGCGCAATCGCGTGCGGTAATCGGCGATCCAGGCGTCGTACGCTTCCAGATCCACGATCTCTTCGCGAGCGCCCGTCGCCGGCTCGTCACTGTCGGTACGCACCTTGGAAAGATGACGGAAACTCCGGGTGAAATCGCTCTTGCCGCGCTGCAGGATAGCGAGGAATCGGTTGACCAGGTCGGCATCGCCTTCGCGCACCTCGTAAAACCCCAGCTTGTCGGCCCAGCGGCGCATAACCGCCTGGGAATACACCGGAGCGTAGCGCTCGAAAATGCCGGTCGCGATGTCCAGGGCTTCCTCCTCGCTGTCCGAAAGCAGAGGCAAGGTCGCCCGCAACAGCCGTGAGCAATTCCACTGTCCGATCTCGGGCTGGGCGTAAAACGCGTAGCGCCCCTCGAAATCGGAATGGTTGCAGACATGGTATTGCCGGAAAGCATCCATGAAGCCGAAAGGGCCGTAATCCAGGGTCAGGCCCAGTACCGAAAAATTGTCGGTGTTCATGACGCCGTGGCAGAACCCGAAGGTTTGCCACTGCGCGATCAGCCGGGCGGTGCGCTCGACTACCTCCCCGAGCCAGGCGGCATAGCGGTCGGGACGATCTTTCAGATGTGGAAAATGCTCGTCGATCACATGGTCGGCCAAGGGAGCTAGGTGCTGCCACTGTCCGTTGTGATAGTAAAACTCGAAGTGTCCGAAACGGACGAAACTCGGAGACACCCGGCAAACCACGGCCGCGGTTTCCACCGTTTCCCGGTACACCGGTTCCGGCGACGCCACCAGGCTCAGGCAGCGCGCGGTGGGGACGCCGAGGGCGTGCATCGCTTCCGAGCAGAGATATTCCCGTATCGAAGAACGCAGCACCGCGCGACCATCCAGTCCGCGCGAATACGGCGTCGGTCCCGAGCCCTTGAGCTGGAGTTCCATGCGCGCCCCGGCGGGCGTTCGAACCTCCGCGATCATGAGGGCGCGTCCGTCGCCGAGCTGAGGAACCCAAACCCCGAATTGATGCCCGGCATAAACCGATGCCAAAGGCTCATATTTCGGCCAGGGCCGGTTGCCGGCGAGAATCTCCAGGAGCTTCGGGGAATCAGCTTCGCTGACGTCGAGCCCCAGTTCCAGCGCCAGAGACTTGTTGAAATGGATCATCCTCGGTTCCGGCAAGGGCGTTGCCGATACCGGCACATGATATGGCTCGCCCAACGCCTTGTAGCGCGGTGCCAAAGGCAGTTCCCGATGAGAATGGCGCGGCAAGAACCCGTGCATGATTTCGGATCTCAAAGGCGCACGGCCCGCCTGCCCCAGCCTCGCTGAAGCTTTCCGGCGCGAGCGCACAGTGTCGGAGCGGGCCTTACGAGTCTCAGTCATCGCCGGCACTCCCGGAAAAGACTCGAGGGTCAATGCTCCATTCTTCGACCACACGCCCGCATTCGACGCCTTCCGCATCGAAACTGCGTTCCTCGAAATAAACCCGGCCGTCCCGAGCCATGACCAGAGCGGTGCTGGATCGGGTTCCAGACTCGGCCCCCACGACGAAGCAGGCGGACAGGCGTTCTTCTTCCTCGCGGCCGATGCCGGTATCGGGCAAACCCTCGCTCGTGGTTTCGCGATCCGCCAGCATGGCGAAACCCGCTTTCGCGAAGTCGGCAGGGGAAACCGGCTTGGCAGTGCAGATCGGATCATTGGCGCCCCTAACGCCAGCCTTGGAGAGATCCGAATAGGCACCCAGCAGCATGGCGAAGCCGCCGTGCGTTCTCAAATAGGAACCGAGCAGCGTGTCCAGGCGGACGCACTTGGGCCAGGGTTCGTCCAGCAGTCCGTCAGACAAGGTGTGAATGCCGGGAGTGAGCGCCAAGGGCAAACGTGCGCGGGTGGCGGCGTAGTAAATCTGGCGCGGCGAGCCGATCAGCAAATTGAAAGGCGAATGTCCGCCGCGGCTGCGGGAGAAACGGCGGGCATGGACGACCGGATCCTCTCCGGAAGCAAGATAGTCGAGCGGTAGCTGGCCGCGCGTTGGCGCGTCCGGGTCGGAGGGTGCGCCGTCGCGACATGGTGTGACCAGCGCGAAGCGTCCGTCGCGGGTCACGGCGAACCAGGTTCCGCCCCGCTCCAAGTCGCGGCCGGCCAGACACGCGGGTTCCTCCGACCACCATGCCGCCGGTGCGGTAGCACGTGCATGCCTTTCGTCTCGGTTGCCGAACAGAATGAGGGGAAAATCGGGATGGGCGCCCCAGGCCAGTGCTACCGTGCTCATGAAAAAGCCCGATCCTTAGTCGAATACCCGCTCCCGTATCCTGAGCCGCAGAAAATCCTCCACGCGGAACGAGCACATTGCTCCGGATACCTCGAGATCGCAATATGCGCACTCTTACACATGACAACATCACCTATGTCGGAAATCGTTTTCCCGTAGTGGATAGCCTCAGAATGATCGGAAAAGCCCTAGCCATCACACGGTGTCCGAATGTCGAGGGTCGAACCTTCAATGGCACGCCTCCACAAAGGCTGTCTATAGGGCCGATCAGTCCGCATGTTCCGCCATTTCGCGGCATGCGGCGGGTTACAGCCTAGCGGCTTAACCCGCCCTACTTCACTTTCGACGCGATTAAGGCTCTTCCGTAGGGCGGAATAGCAGAGCGTATTCCGCCGAACGGCTAGGCAGCCAACCTTAAATCCATCCCCCGGAATATCGAGCAGCGCTTGAAAACCTCCAGAGATGGCGGAACACGTTTCTGCTGGCAATATTTCGCCACCAGCTTGGCCAGTCCTTTGATGTCGCGCCCCGTCGCCGTCGGAAACAGATCCGCCAGTTCGTCGATCAGCGGCGGGGCCACGTCCAGCGCGAACTGTTCGGTCATCACTTTCCAGATCTTGATCCGATTCTCCCGGTCCGGCGGATAGAACTTGATCAGCGCGATACAGCGCGACACGTTGGCCTCGTCGATATCGTCCACCCGGTTCGTGGTGAGAAACAGCAGCCCGTTGAAATATTCGAGCACCCGCAAAAACACTCCGACCACAGCGTTCATGGTGATGTTGTCGTCGCGCCGCTTGATGTAGACATCCGCTTCGTCGATCAGCATCACCGCGCCCCAGCGCTGGGCGCGGGTTAGAACCTCCTTAAGCGCTGTCTCCATGGCCGCGACGTTCAGCCCTAATTGCCCCGAATGCACCCGGTACAGCGGCCGCTGGATGATTTCGGAATAGACCTCGGCGGTCAACGTCTTGCCGACACCGGGAGGGCCGGCGCACAGCACGGTCGTCCCGCCGGACTTGCCGGCGACGATATCGTCCATCAGCACGTCCATCTCGGCGGTCAGGATATCGATGAGTTCGGTCTGCTCCTCCGGCAGAATCAGCTTTTGCTTCAGGGCCGGCTGATACTGGTAGGGCGTGATGTCGTCCACGTGCACCCAGACATAATGGTGCAGCTCCAGGTGGAACATGAGGATGTAGAAATGCACCGGCAGTTGGGTGAACAAGCCCTTGGGCATGGCATCCTGCGATTCCCGGACTTCATCCTCGGCCTCATAGTGATTGCTCTTGGCCGCTTTACGCAGATAAGGTCCCAGAATGTCTCCGGGCGCATCCAGGGTCATCGCGCGTGAGCTCAGGATGCCCTCGTCGTTGACCAGGCGCGCGCTGCCGCCCCCGGACGAGAGCACCACCACGTCCTTGCGGGACCAATCGGTATCCCGGTGCGTAGCCGTCGGGTCCTCCGCGTAGAAACCGATGCCTTGTCCGGAAAACTGAGCGCCGTAGCGGGCACGCCAATCAACGTAGCGCTCCGCGGTCTCATCGTAATTGCGGATGAGCTCCGGCGTCTCCTTGAAGTAACCCTTGGCGGCGAAAATCTCTGGTACCGTCTTGCCGGCGATGTCGCTCGGCATGATACGCATGGTTTGGGTGGCGATCGCACCTTTCGCATTGGCCTTCAGCTCGATGAAGATTTTTCCGATCTCATCGCTCGAGGCCGGGGTATAGTCGAGCCGAGTGATGACATAAGGCAGGAGCCGGCCGGCGACGCTCGCAGTAAACAGCCAGCCTCGAATCGCATCTGTCGCCAAGTAGCGGGCGATGGCCGGCAACACCATCTCTAGGTCCTCCGCCCCGAAGCGTCTCCCGTCGTCGTTCATGACCTGCTGCAGCGTAGCAATCTGTGCGGCCTTGGCCTGCATCTCCGGTCCCGCTTGCCGGTAAAGCTTTCCCAGGAAAGCGAGCGCCGGGCTCGATAGCTGCCGGAACGACACCTCGACACGATTGCCGAAGCGCAATTGGTACTTGAGGTAACCCAAATCCGGGAATTCCTCGACCATCGCTTCGAAATAGGGGCGCTCGATTTGAAGCTTCATTCTCTGCTGATTGCCAAAAAGCCGTTAAAAAATTCGCTCTAAGCCGCCTGCCGCTCCGCGGGCGTCAGGGCAGTGATACTCAGAGCATGGATATCGCCCGGCATCATCTCGCTAACCGCCGAATAAACCAGCCGATGGCGCTCCAGCATCGAACGGCCTTCGAAGCGGTGGGAACACACGGTCACAAAAAAGTGGCCGCCGCCCGCGTGGGCATGACCGGCATGGGAGCGGCTGTCGTCGACGATTTCCAGGTAAACGGGCTCGAAGGCCTGTTCCAAGAGCGTCCGAAGACGCGCACTGCGATCCGTAGTCATGAGGCCTCGCCTCCACGATTCACCTCAAAGGTGTAAATGATCTGGCTTGAGCCATGCGGTTCCTGGGCCGGCAATCCCTCGCCGACGAGCGGTCTCGCCGCACTTTGCGTCGGGAAGAGCGCGCCCGGCACTCCCCGGAGACCTCGTTTGCGACTGGAAAGGCATCCTGACCAACGGAACCGCCCAAGGCCCACTGCTCATCAGGCCCGTAAACTCCCTCCTGGTATTTCGTCCCGGACCGGTACACGCACGGCGTAGCGTCACGCAGCTTGTCGCTGCGCCGGTTCAACCCGGCCTCTATATAAGCCGGGTTATTTAGCTCCTGTAAGCCGCTGCCTACCGAATTCGGATTAAGCCACAGCTCTGCGGGACTCCAAAGGCGTTCCGGTAAGCTCAGCGACGAACTCGGCCAAAGGCATGTCGATCCGTTCGATGCCCTGTTCCTTGAGGAACCGCGCCTCGTTGCGGGTGAGTTCTCCTTCCAGAACCGCGAAATGCTGACCGCCGGAACGCTTCATGATCTGCCGCGCATAATTGCGCTCCAATTGGTTTCGGAAATGGCAGCCCAGGAACAGGAAGCCGCGCCCCGTTCGAATCTCTTTCACCCGATCGGGAATCGGCGTCTGAATGTCGATTTCGGTCAGCACTTCCACGTAGTCGGAATCCGAGATGATGAAATTGGACGCGGGCGAGATGGAGCCCAGCGGCTTGTACAGTAAGGTCGCCCATCCCGCTGCTTCCTCCGGCTCCGCCTTGGTCCCGTCGGCGCGGAAATAATGGACCCACTCGCCCAAGTGTTCCGCGCGGCTCACGCCCTGCACTTGCCCGAAATCCGTGCGCGAAGCCAGGGCGGCGGCCATGCTGGCGTCGTACCAGACATCGACGATCAAGGGCAGCGGGTTCGGCAGATTCGCCAGAAACACGTGCAGAACGTTCGGTTCGGGAGGACTCCGAAAAGCTTCCTGCAAAAGGCTCACCAAGGTCTTCCGGTGCTTGAAGTTCTCCACGTATTGGCTGGCCGCGGTCAGATTCTTGCGAATCTTGTGAGGCACCGTAACCTTGGCGGTAATCAATTCCACCAAGGCTTCCGGCGAGCTCGGAACCGCGCTGTTCGGGCCCAGCCCCAGAACGCCCGGGCCGAGATACGGAATGATCCGTCCCGCTGCCAGGTCTTCTGCCAGTTGATTCGAAAACACTGCGCTCATGATGTGGTCCCCGCGACACAGGCCGCTTTCAAAGTCTCTATATCGGCGCGCGGAATGCGAAACAGCCCGCGTCCGCCGGACAAGGCCTGAAAGCGATTCTGGGTGTTCTTGCACAGGAATTTGTACCAGTCGTGCGGCTCCACCTCGGGAGGGCGTTCGCTGATTTCGGCCACCGTCCCGTTCGGAAAGAAACGGACGTGGATCATGCATTCGTCCGGCACCTGCACACTGGGTGTTGGGCTGGGCGCTTCCGGTTCGGAAACAGTAGCGACAGCTTCTTTGGTATCCATAACAACGATCCTCTGGTCAATGGTTTATCAGTTCGATGACGACTTTGTTATGAACGCCCAGGGCGGCCTGACAAGCCAGCCTGGACAGCGATTCTGCTCCGCAAAGCTGCGTGAGCCGATCGCGTTCTGCCTGGCGCACCTTGGATAAGCCGCGCCAGCCCTGTCGCACGAGCACATGGCACTCGCCGCAACGGGCCCGTCCGCCGCAGCGCTGGGCGATGGTCTCGCCCGCCGCCGCGATGGCCTCGAGCAATTTGGCGCCTCTCGCCACCTGCACCGTCTTGCCCGAAGGAAGCACGGTCACCCAGGCTTTTGCATTCCTCCTCTTTTCGGTCCGCAAAAAGCCCGACATGGTTTCGGAGCGGCGTCAGAGATATATGGCCGATCCCGCCCCGACGTTGATCGAGGCATCCTTGGCGGTCTTGACGATGAAGCCCACCTGATCCTCCGTAAGATGGTTGTGAAAAGGCAGCGCAATCGCGCGGTCCGCCAGCTTTTCGGTGACGAAGAAATCGCCCTTACGGTAGCCGAGATTCGCGTAAAAGCGCTGCTGATGCAGCGGCCGGCAATAGGCCACGGCTTCGATCTGCTCGGTCTCCAAATCGTTGATGATGGCATCCCGGCTGGAACGGGAGAAACGGGTGCCGAGATGGACCAGGTAGAGAAGCCAGTGCGCCTCGTCCACGTCCGGAGCGAGATAAGGTGGTTTGATACCCTCGAACGACATCATGTGTGCGTTGTAATAAGCTTCGATCAGCTTGCGGCGCTCCAGGATTCCCGGAAGCCGCCGTAACTGAACCAGACCCAGCGCAGCGGCGATTTCGCTGAGTTCCGCCCGGTACGGCGGCATCTCGCCCAACACCACCGAATGGCGTTCGTCGAGGCGGCGGCTTCGAAAACCACGTAGTTTTGCGGCCAAATCGCTATCGTCCGTCACCACCATGCCGCCCTCGCCACAGGTAAGCGGCGAAGGCTGGGACAGATCGAACACCGAACAATCGCCGAAACTCCCCACCAGCTTCCCCTGGTAACGCGAACCGATCGCTTCGCTGGAATCCTCGATCAGCAGCAGGCCGTGTTTTCCGGCCAGCTCGCGGAATGCCGGCCACATCGCCGGATGGCCGTTGGTGTTGGCGGCCACGATGGCTCGCGTTTTCGGCGTGATCGCCGCCGCGGCCTTTTCTGGGACCAGGGTTCCGGACCAGTAATCGACATCGGCGAAGATCGGCATCGCCCCGGCCAGGGCGATGCCGTGAGCGGTCTCGCGGAAACCGAAGGCGGAAGCGATGACCTCATCGCCCGGACCGATGCCGGAAGCCTTGAGCACCAGCATCAGGCCGATGGTCGCGCTACTCACCGCCACAGCGTGCTTGCGGCCAAGATAGTCCGCGAAGGCTTGTTCGAAGGCTTCGACCGTAAGACCAGCGCTCAGGCGAGGCGATTTCAGGACTTCTTCCACCGCCTCAAGCTCGGTCATGCTGATGTCGGGGTCCGAAAGCAGTATGGTAGGAGAGGTTTTCATGATCGATGACTACCGTTTCTGGGCAACGACCAGGCCGCTTGCCGCAGCCGGATCGCCGGTAATGCGTACGCAGTGTTCCGAGGTGTCGATCAGATAAACGCAGAACTCGGGGGTTTCGAAAATCGGCGTTTCGAAACTCATGTCGCTGGCCTCGCAACGGGTCAGCGACAGACCCGGGAAGTTCTTGCGCACATTCGCACAGCGCTCCTCGGCGGGTGCCTCGCTTTCCAGAAGCTTTCGAATTTCTTCGAGCGCCTCGTAACTGAGCGCCATAGTCAGTCCCCGCTCAAGCGGCGTGCCTCGACCGTAACCGGCAGCGCGGTATCCGCGGCCATGGCCGGCAGCGACAGCTCCCAGCCGTTCGCCAGCGTCACCACCCCACCCCACAGTTCCGGCTTTTCCTGGGAAACGATAGGTTCCTCTAGGTCTTTCTTCGGAACATAGACGGATAGCTCGCCAGCGGCATTTCTTCTAATCATCACCTTCATGCGGTACTCCAGTTGGTTTTCAAAAAACGATGTCTTGTCGTTTGATAGACCGGAATAAGCTTGTCCCGAGCGAAGTCGGAGGGCCTGTCCTGAGCAACGTCGAAGGAGGAAGCGTTTCCGGCAGAGGTCGGTTCTGCGCACACTGCGTCGTTCGCGATCGATGCGGTTCCTTCGTCACCGCATCCTACGTTTTGTCCTTTCTCGCAGTGTGAGAGGAAACAAAAATCGTCGCTCTTCGGATTCATGCTGCCTCCGCCCTGAACGTTCGAACGATTCCCGGCAGAACCTCTATGACCCGGTCGATTTCTTCCTCGGTGGTGTAGCGGCTCAAGGAGAATCGGATCGTGGCCAGGGCGGCTTCCGCGGACCGCCCCATAGCGGTCAACACGTGCGAAGGCTCGGTGCCCGAAGCGGTGCAGGCCGCACCGGCCGAGGCACAGATGCCGGCCCGATCGAGTTTGTCGAGAATCGGCTCCGCTTCAATAGTTCCAAGGCAGAGGCTGGTCGTATTCGCGACCCGTTCGGCGCCGGCACCATTGACGAAAGCACCTGGGATGAGGGCCAGCAATTCGTTCTCCAGACGGTCACGCAAGGCTCCGATCCGGGGTCCAGAGCTTGCCAGCCCGGCTGCGGCCAATTCGGCCGCCACGCCGAGCGCAACCATCCCCGGCACATTCTCAGTACTGCCGCGGCGGCCCCGCTCCTGATGTCCGAACAAGAGCGGCGGCAACTTCCGGCCCTTACGCACGAACAGGACGCCGATGCCTTTGGGTCCGTGAATCTTGTGGCTCGAAAAAGACAGGAAGTCCACCGGAACTCGGGCTAGATCGATAGGCGTCTTGCCTACTGCCTGCACTGCGTCGGTATGAAACAAGACGCCCTTGGTTCGGGCGATCGCGACTGCGTCCTCGATCGGAAACAAAACACCGGTTTCGTTGTTGGCCCACATCAGGGAAACCAGGGCGGTATCCTCGGTAATCGCCCGTTCGAGGTCCTCAAGATCGAGGCGGCCATGGCTGTCTACGGGCAGATAGCTCACCTGCACGCCCTGGGATTCGAGATGACGCATGAGCGCCAGGGTAGATGGATGTTCGACTTGGCTGGTCACGATATGGCGCTTGCCCGGCGACAAGGCGAGCCCCCCGAGAATCGCCTGGTGATTGGATTCGGTGCCGCCGCTGGTGAATACGATTTCCGGCGGCGTGGCACCGAGGAGCGCCGCTACCTTGCTGCGCGCGGCGATGGTCTCGACCTTAGCCGATTCGCCTATCCCGTGCTTGCTCGAGGGATTGCCGTAGGTTTCCCGCAGACAGTGCACCATGGCCTCGATGCACTCGGGCGCCACCACCGTGGTAGCGTTGTTGTCGAGATAAACGATCGCGTCGCTCATTGCCAGAACTGCCTATCCGGGTCTTCGTTCAAGAGTTCGAGAATCTGGGCCAGGGCGTGAAACTCGCCGTGCTCGATCCAGCATCCCGCCTTATGATCCTTGCGGTAGAGCTTCCAACACCGCGAGCGGTCCTGGAACTCCAGCCGGGCGATATCGATGACCCCACCTTCCGGATCGATATTGCGCGAACAACAAGGGCTCACGATGTGGTACCCCGCCTCGACCAGCAGGACCTCCGGCGTTACGTAGCGGTAGCGCCTGCGTTTCGCGAGTGCGCGGATGATGCGCTTTCGATCCACCTCGTTGGGATGTGGACACACGGACATCGAATGGGACACCGCCAGATGGCCGTTCATCGGATCAAGACCTCCACACAACTACTCCATGCTCGTTCCGCCCGTTCTCGCTCCCCGCCTGTTCGTTCCTAAGCAGCGGCTCGGGAACGCCTCATCCAAGGACTTTGTAGGTTGGCAATCCCTTGCCGACGCCTGCGTTTCCGTTCCCAACCTGACCAAAAGCCGAGAAAAGCTTCGCAATCTCGGAATGCCTCCGGTCCAATGCCGCGACGCCTTGTCGGTAGGCAATCGCTTGCGACCGATACACCGGCCTTTTAAATGAGGCCGGCGACCTGCCCTTTGCCGTGCTCGGCGCGCAGTTCCTCTTCGAAACAGCCCACGACACAGCCGTTCGGAAACTCGACCAGATAGACCGGGATGTTGGCCTCCTCGTGATACCCGACCTGCACGATCTCACCCTCGGTGCCCGCCGCGACCAGCAAAGCATCAGGCTCGCGGTCGGGATAGCTGCCATCGTTGTAAAGATCGGTCTCCGCCCAGACCTTTTGGCCCCACTGAAAGATCGGCATGCGTGGTTCGATCATTCGGCCTCCCCTTCTTCGTCTGGAATCTTGGTGGATTTCGGGGGCGGCGGATTGTCCAGGGATTCGATTTCGCGGCCCTTCATGCCCACCGCGTAACCTCTTTCGGGAAAATCCACCGCGTAGATGTAAAACTGTTGAAGGAAGGTGTTGATACTCTTGATGTATCCCACCTCGCCCTTCTTGACCAGGACCTCGCCGATTTCGCGGCCGACAAAGGTGCCGTCGTTGCGAATCATCTTTTTCGATCTCACCTTTTCGCCGAACTTGAACTTCGGCGGGCCGTTCAGCTCGTTGACATCGCTGTCGCGAACGATGTTGGTAGCCATATCGCACCTCTTCTTACGTAGTTGCGGATTAACTCGCTTTCGGCAGAACGTCGGAGCCGTGCGGCCCAGCGAGGCGCTGCTCGACCAGTTCCCGCACCGCGGCGTCGGTATCGTTGCGCATAGGCCCGAGCTCGCTCGGGTCCAAGCGGCTGGCAACCTCGTAGCGCACGCGCCAATCCGGGTCGTCGCGATAACGCTTTAATTGCTTATCGTCCATGCGCCGTATCGCTTCGAGGCGAACGCCCAATTCCGGGTCTCCCGCCATGGTGTGCAACCATTCGGGACCCACGCGCCGGGCTACGACCTTGCGCACTTCCCGGTCCGGATCGTGCAGCATGCGAACCAGCATGCTCGGCGGAAGCCGCCGGGCCACGATCTGTCTGACGTAGTAGTCGGGATCATCGATCATCGAGACGAGATCTCCGATTTCCAAGCGTTCCGCCACTCGAATGCGCACCTCGCGGTGCGGGTCCCGGACCAGCGCCTTGAGGTGCCGAGAGCTAACCGGCAGACGCTGCGCCACGCTTTGCCGCACGGTCTCGTCGGGATCCTCGATCAAGCGCGGCAACAGAAATACCTCGACGTATTTCGCGGCCACCGCTCGCGTCTCGAAGTAAGGATGATCGAGATAGTCCTTAGCGAGATGCGGATTCCAGCGGAAAAACCGATCGATGCGTCGTGCATAGCGGTCATGCACGCAAGCGTGCCCCAGTCGACAGCGACCGTGAGCCAGTTCTGCGCGACGCTCGCATGTCGAGCAATCGAGCAGATTGCCGTGCCAGTCTGGGGCTTCGTCGATGTCAGTCCTCGTACTCATCGCCCTGCCTCTCGAGGACGTTCAGCAGCACCTTGCCACCGAGCTTGTCGCTGGGATCGAGTTCCAGCAGTTTTTCGATAGCCGCCCGTCCCTCGTCGAGCTGTCCCAAGCGCAGATGCAGATAGCCGTAGGCTTTGAGCGTGAACAGGAAAAAACGGGGAAGTACCGCATCGAAGCTGCCGAAATCCGCATCTGCCGCTTTCACGTTCCGCCAGTTCTCGGAGAATCCGTTGTCCCGGGCGGCCTTCTTGAGACAATCCCGCGCCACATCGAGGGCTTCACGCAGCCGGTTCTTGTAGAAATAGAACCGGTACAGGCCGATATACACCGCGGCATGACCCGGAGCAGCTTCCCAAGCCGCTTGCAGGTGCGCCAGAGACTCCTCCTCGCGGTGATAACAAAGCCCCGCCAGACGCAGATGCCGCTCCGCCGCCTCCGGAAGCCCCAAGCCCAGGCAGGCCGCTGCGGCATCGTCTATGCCGGCCGCGAAGTCCGGAACGTCCGCCGGAGGAGGCGAGGCTAAAGCTAAATCCGCGTACAACCGGGCGTCTTGCATATCGGCCTGACCTGCCGTCAATGGCTGCTCTTGACTTGAATCGAGGAGACCGCAACGGTCGCCGGCCCCGCCGACGCGCTGCTGCATGAGCTGCAGCCCGTCGAATTGGGATTGTGGAACACGAACCCGCTGGAGGTCGGCGTTTCCGAAAAATCGATGGTGACGCCTTGCAGCAGTAGGCGGCTTTCGGCCGGCAGGAACAGCTTGATGCCGTTGATGACGACCACGGCGTCTCCCGGTCGAGGTTCCGCTTCAACGCTGAATTCCGATGCGAGGCCCGAACAACCGCCCGGTCTTACCGACAGGCGAAAACCAGCGTCCTCGCCGGCACCGCCGAAGCGCACCATACGCCGAATGAATTTTTCCGCACTCGGGGTAATCGTGAACTCCATGGTTTCCACCTAGGCCGCTTGGTAACGGGGATAGTTCTCGTCGATGACGCAGGTGTCGTCGATCGGGCAGACGGCAACACACTGGGGTTCGTCGTAAAACCCGATGCACTCCGTGCATTTCGCGGGGTCGATGGTGAAAAGACCGTCCTTCGTCTCGGAAATCGCCTGGTTCGGACACTCGGGCTCACAAGCGGAACAGCCGGTGCAATTGTCCTTCACGATCTTGTAGGCCATTTGTTTACTCCTCTGTCAGTGGTTGGGCCGTCTTCCGGGTCAGCTCGTCGTCCCGGAAGACGGGCGGATACCGAGTAACGGTATGGGTTTTAAGCCGCTTCCGCAGCGGTCAGCGCACCCTGACGGATGTGCGCGTCGCCGCGCTCCACGTGCTGGATTTCGCCGCTTTTCACTTTTTCCAAGTAGTTCTTGAAATAAGCGATCGCGGATTGCTCGATGAATTGACCGGCGTATTGATCCACCGGATCGATACCGGCCGCCTTCAGGTCGTTTTTCGGACAGCCGCCGATCTTGGCGACGAATACCGCGTGGCAGTCGTTGATGGCGCGGATGATGGTCGCGAGCGAATCTTCCTCGCCGTAGCCGCCCTGGCAGTAGAGGTCGACGCGGCGGTGGCCGATGAATTTGGCGCCCGCGGTCGAAAGTTCGTAAACCTGGAACTCCTTGGCATGTCCGAAGTGCTCGTTGATCTTGCCGCCGCCCTTGGTGGCCACGGCGACGAGCATCCTGATGTCGGAGTGCTCGCCCGCGAGTCCCTCAAGCTCGGCCTTCTTCGCCTCGACCACCGCCTGGCGCTCCTTCTCAACCGCGGCCTGATAGGCCTTGCGGGATTCGAGGTCATAGTTGACTTCCATCTCCATGATCTTGTCGGTGGTGAACTCGGCGCTGCGGTCCTCGCCCAGAAGCCCGACGGCGTCGGCCCGGCACTGGCGGCAATGGCGCATCATATTCATCTCGCCTTCGCACTTGTCCTGCAAAGCCTTGAGCTCTTGCGCCGTGGGACCGCGCTGGCCGTTCAGGCCGAAATACGTGCCGTGTTCGGGCGCCGAGATGAGCGGCATGATGTTGTGCAGGAAAGCGCCACGCTGCTTGACGGCCTTGTTGACCTCGACCAGGTGCTCGTCGTTGATCCCCGGAATCATCACCGAGTTGATCTTGGACAGGATGCCGCGCTCGGTCAGCATCTCGAGGCCCTGAAGCTGGCGCTCGCTGAGGATCTTGGCCGCTTCCACGCCTTTGTAACGTTTCTTGTTGAAGTAGATCCAGGGATAGATCTTGGCCCCGACCTCCGGATCGATCATGTTGATCGTGATGGTGACGTGATCGATGTTGTACTGAGCCAGCCGGTCTACGTAGTCAGGCAGCGCTAGGCCGTTGGTGGAAACACACAGCTTGATGTCGGGCGCGTGCTTGGCGACCAATTCGAAGGTCTTGAAGGTTTTTTCCGGGTTGGCGAGAGGATCGCCTGGACCTGCGATACCGAGCACGGTCATCTGCGGAATCGCGGAGGCTACCGCCAAAACCTTCTTCGCCGCCTGTTCCGGCGTGAGCTTTTCGCTCACTACGCCAGGGCGGCTTTCGTTGGCGCAGTCGTATTTGCGGTTGCAGTAATTGCACTGGATGTTACAGGCCGGAGCCACCGCCACGTGCATGCGGGCATAATGGTGATGGGCTTCCTCGCTGTAACAAGGATGATTCTTGACCTTTTCCCAGATTTCCGGGGGAAGATCGTTTTGCCCCGCCCCGGAACCGCAACTCGCTTTTCCTGAACCTCCCGAGGTGCCGCAGCCTTTATGCTCGGCAACCTTTTGCATGATTTCGTCTATGTTCGCTCCGGCGCGCGGTTCTATGCCGTCGGCACGCGCTTGGTGCTGCACTGTCTGCATGGCTCGCTCCTGATCTGTCTATTCGCTCTGCTCCGTCCCGCCGGCTGCGTGAGCGCCTCCTCGTCGTGCGGCTCGGCCATCGGTGACGAAACATCCGTTCAACCTAGTACCGATGTTTACAGTGCAATCCGCGTACCACTTAAATCTTCTTTTATAATCAATTAGATAAATAAACTTAGGGAAGTCGGGAATGTTCGGAGCAATACAAAGCAACCGACATCGAAGGGGATTTGTTTAAAAGCGGACAAAAAAAGGCGGTCCGAGGACCGCCCGAGTTTGCCTTTCGCATACGATAGGGTTTACATCATCGACTGCTCGTAATTCTGGATGCCGATCTTGGCAATCAGATCCAACTGGGTTTCCAGCCAGTCGAGATGTTCTTCCTCGCTTTCGAGGATGTGTTCGAGAAGCTCGCGGCTTATGTAGTCGTTGGCCTGCTCGCAATACGCGATGGCTTCGCGGAGCAGCGGCAAGGCTTCCCTTTCCAGTGCCAAATCGCATTCCAGCATTTCTACCGTGTGCTCCCCAATCTTGAGCCTGCCGAGGTCCTGGAGGTTCGGCAGTCCTTCAAGGAAAAGAATCCGTTCGATCAAGCGATCGGCGTGCTTCATCTCATCGATGGACTCGTGGTACTCCTTCTCGTTGAGCTTGTTCAGGCCCCGGTTCTTGAACATCCGAGCGTGCAGGAAATATTGGTTGATCGCCGTCAGTTCGTTGGTGAGGATCTTATTGAGATATTCGATAACTTTCGTGTCGCCTTTCACCGGGAAGGTTCTCCATTTGTTTCGTTAAGAACTTCGAACACTGTACGCTCAATCGTCATCGTTTGCGATACGGCGACGCTTGACCGTTTTCGGGTCAGCCGTTATGGGCCGGTAAATCTCGATGCGATCGCCGTCGCTGACGGGACTGTCAAGCTTCACGAGCTTTCCGAAGATGCCGACCTTTTGCTTGGTGAGATCGATTTCGGGGAAGCACTCCAGGATTCCCGAACGCCGAATTGCTTCTTCCACCACGGTGTTCTCCGGAACTTCCAGCCGCATCCATACCTGCCGATCCGCTTCTGCGTAACATACACCGACGTGCATATTTCTTCACCCGTTTAGACGTTTTCGGCCAAACGCTGTTCGATGGCCGCATTTCGTGCCGGCCGGCGGGCCAGGCGCTTATCCAGAATCCTTTTGCCGGCGAGCAGAAAACCCAGCATCAGAAAGCCGCCCGGCGGCAGCGCCATGAGCAGAAAACCGCGGTATTCAGGAATCAGCGTGGTTTCCAGCCAGGCGAAGCCCTGCCCCAACAGCAGGGAAGCGTTGGCGAACAGGGTGCCGGAGCCGCTAACTTCCCGAACCGCGCCCAAGACAACCAGGGCTAGAGTGAACCCCAAGCCCATCATGAGCCCGTCGAACGCGGCATAGGCCGGAGGTTTGCGCGACGCATAGGCTTCCGCGCGGCCCAATATGGCGCAGTTGGTCACGATCAGCGGAATAAACAACCCCAGCACCTTGTGCAGCTCGTGCAACCAGGCGTTCATCACCATGTCCACCAGGGTGACGACCATGGCGATCAGGGCGACGAAGACGGGAATTCGGATTTCCGAAGGTATGAGCAAGCGGCCGTAAGAAATCAGCACGTTGCAGACCACCAGGACCGCGGTCGTAGCGAGCCCCATGCCCAGCCCGTTGGTCGTCGTTCCGGTCACCGCCAAAAGCGGGCACAGAGCGATGCTCTGACTGAACACGATGTTGTTGCTCCACAAACCCTCTTTGGCGATTCGGCTCAAGGATTCGGACATGACGGATCTCCTCCGCTATTCGGTTGCCGTTAAAAGTGCCTGCCGGTGGCGCTCGAAGAATCGAAGCCCCCCTTCGACGCCCTTGACTACCGCCCGCGGCGTAATCGTGGCCCCAGCGAACTGATCGAAATCGCCGCCGTCCTTCTTGACCCGCCAGCCCTGCGGGGGAGTGTTGGACAAGGAACGGCCGTCGAAGCCCAAGATCCAGTCGGACTTGGAGGTTTCGACCTTATCGCCCAACCCCGGTGTCTCAGCATGGGCGATCACCCGAACGCCCAGTATCCGTCCCTCGCGGTCTACGCCCAGCATCAGCGAGAGGTCGCCGGCGTAGCCGCCCTTGGCCAGCATTTTGAATGCGACGGCAGTGACTTCCCCGCCCTTCTTGGCGATGAAAACCTCGGTTTGGTCGAGGCCGGTCTCCTCGCCCGCCGACGGAATAACCCGGGGGTTTGCGAGCACGTCATTATCGTAAAGCCCTTCCGGTAGCACCTGCCCCAGGGTCGCTCGAAGATCCTCGGCCTGACGTTCCGCGATCGCGCCCTTCGTGACCAGATCGCCCACACCGAGTGCCAAACTGGCGACCATAGCGCAGGCGGCCAGCAAAAAGGTCTGATAGTCCAAGCGTTGCCGAAGCGCGTCGAGATCGTCGAACTGCCGCCGCAGTTTTTGCCACTGGGCGAGTGCAAACTGCGAAAGCGTTTCTCGATTCATGGTGATCATTCTTTGCTCTCCGGCAATTTCAAGGGCCTGCCCTTGTAATCGCGTCCGTAGATCCGGGGCCGGACGTAATAGTCGATCACCGGAGTCAGCGCATTCATCAGCAGCACGGCGAAACCCACACCCTCAGGGAATCCGCCCCAGGTACGAATGACGAAGATCAGGAGCCCGCAGCCGGCTCCGAAAATGAGTTGCCCCTTGGGACTGGCCGGCGAAGTGACGTAATCGGTGGCGATGAAAAAGGCGGCTAGCATCACACCGCCGGACCCGAGATGCCACAGAGGACCGAAATAACGGTCGCCGTCGACAAGATGGAACAGGCTAGCCAGAACGGTGACAGTTGCCAGCAAGGAAACCGGAATATGCCAGGTGATGATCCTTTTCCGGAGCAGCCATAAACCACCAGCTGCTACTAGCGGAGCCGATGTTTCGCCTAGGCTTCCCGGCGTCCATCCCAGCCAGGCTTCGGCCAGACCGAACTGGCCGTTCTCGAAAGCCTGCTCCAGCGTTCGTCCCTGCGACAGCTCGGTTTTGACATGGCCTATGAAAGTCGCACCAGTGAAGCCATCGATGCTGCTACCGCCGAAGGTGATCCCCAAGGCCGCGAGGGGATCAGGAGCGTGTTCGGAAAACAAAGGCACCGGCTTGACCCAGGTGGTCATTTCCAGCGGATACGACACCAGCAGAGCGACGCGCGCGAGCATCGCGGGGTTGAACAGGTTTTGGCCGATGCCGCCATAAACCTGCTTGCCGACGGCGATGGCGAGACCTGCCCCGGTCACGCCGATCCACCAGGGTGCCCAGGGTGGAAGACTCAAGGCGAGAAGCCAACCGGTCAGCAATGCGGAGCCGTCCCACAGAAAAAGCGAAGCCGGTTTGCCTGCGAGCTTCAGGCAAACGGCTTCGAATAGCACCGCTGCTAAAACTGTAATCGAGAACAGATAGACTGCCGGCCATCCGAACAAAAACAGTCCAAAAGCGGTGGCCGGCACCAAAGCCAGAACGACCCGCGCCATGATGGCTTGCACCGGATGATCGGCACGCGTTAACGGCGCAACGGGCAGGTAAACCTTACTCATGACGCATCCTCCTTAGCGGAAGCCTGCGCCTTACGCGCCGCTGCCGCCTGCTTGGCACGCTCCAGCCGGCGTCGCTTCTCTTCGGCCAGACGATTGGTCCGCTCGGTTTTCTGCTGCGCCTCCTGGCGCGCCATCAGCTCTCCGCTCGCGTACTTGAAGTAATGCACCAGGGGAATCCGCGAGGGGCAAACATAGGAACAGGAACTGCAATTGATGCAGTCGCGAAGACCGAAACTTACCGCCGCATCGAACTGCCCCGCCCGTATCCGGCTCATCATTTCCAACGGCAACAACCCGACCGGGCAGGCTGAAACACAACGTCCGCAGCGGATGCAGGGCCGGGCGTCCGTGGCTTGGATTTCCTCCGGCGTGAGCGCCAGTATGCCGCTGGTGCGCTTGACAATCGGGACCTGAACATGGGGCAGAACGTCGCCCATCATGGGGCCGCCCATCACGTAACGGGCGGTCCGTTCGGGCCGATGCCTACAAAAGGCGAGAAGTTCCGACAACAGCGTGCCGAACGGAGCCTCCACGTTGCGCGGCGACTCCACCGCTTCGCCGCTGACCGTGACCACACGGCTGATCAGCGGCCGTCCGTATCGAACCGCCTGCTGCACGGCATAGGCGGTCGCCACGTTGTGCAGCAGCACGCCGACATCGGTGGGGCGGCCGCCCGCCGGCACTTCTTTCCCGGTCAGATGGGTGATGAGATTCTTTTCCCAGCCCATGGGATAGAGGGATGGCACCTTCACGACCTCGATGCGGCCGTGTTTCATAGCCGCGTCCTGCATGGCGGCGTAGGCTTCCGGCTTGTTGTCCTCGATCGCGATCAGGGCGGTCGGGCATTGCAGCCCGTGCAACATGATTCGGACGCCTTCGACGATCTCCGCGGCGCGCTCTCGCATCAGGCGGTCGTCGCAGGTCAGATACGGTTCGCACTCGCCGCCGTTGAGGATGAGGGTACGAATGCGGGTCCGCCACCCGAGGTTCAGTTTCACTGCAGACGGGAACGCGGCTCCGCCCAGGCCGACGATACCGGCGCGGTCGACGCGGGCGCAGATCTCGTCTGGCGTCAGGCCGAACGGGTCGATTTCCTCGCTTTCCTCGATCCAGCGATCCTCCCCATCCGGTTCGAGCACGATGGTCGGAGTCGGGAGTCCCGAAGGATGCGGTGCCGGATAATCTTCAATGGCGGCCACGGTTCCCGAGGTCGAGGCGTGCACCGGGGCCGAGACCGCGCCCCGGCCGGCCGCGAGCAACTGCCCTTTCAAAACCTTATCGCCGACCCGGACCACGGGCTCCGCCGGCTGCCCCAGGTGTTGCTGCAACGGCAGGTAAAGCCGTTCCGGCAGAGGAAAATCCGTGACGATGGGTTTGTCCGCGGTCGATTCCTTGCGCGGCTCCGGGTGGACGCCGCCCCGGATCCTCCTCCGCCTACGCCATAGTGCGCCGATGTCCAGTACCACCATGTTCAGGCTCCCGCCGGTGCCGGCTCCGGCTTGCTCCAGCGCCAGTTACGCAAGGTGGTCTTGACCGGCTGCATCCCTAGGCATTCGGTCGGACAGACTTCCACGCATTTCCCGCAGGCGATGCAGGCATCGGCAATGACGGCATGGATCTGCTTGGGCGCGCCGACGATGGCGTCGGTGGGACATACCTTCAAACAACGGGTGCAGCCGATACAGGTCGCTTCGCTCACTCTCGCCACCATGGGCACCTGGTCTTGCACGCTGGCCAGGTCGATCTCGAGCGAGAGCTTGTTCGCCAACTGTTCGGCCAAAGCTCTGCCGCCGGGCGGACACAGCGTGGCCGGCGCCTTTCCCGCCACCAGCGCTTCCGCCGCCGGCCGGCAGCCGGGATAGCCGCATTGGCCGCATTGCGAGCCCGGCATCATCTTTTCGATCTCGTCGACCAGCGGATTGTCTTCGACCTTGAAGTAGCGGGCGGCGGCGCCCAGCATGAAACCGAGAGCAAGTCCCAAGGCGGCGAGGCTGACAACGGCGAATAAGATGTACATAAGCTGGCCTAATGCGTGTTGAGTCCCGCGAATCCCATGAACGCCAGGGACAGAATCCCGGCGGAAATGAAAGCGATAGGCCCGCCGGCAAAGGCTTCCGGAACGCTCATGAGGGCTAGCCGCTCCCGAATTCCGGCGAAAATGACCATGACCAGGGTGAACCCCAGCGCGGAGCCGAATCCGAACAAGGCGCTATGGAGAAAATCGTATTCCTGCTGGATGTTCAAAAGGGCGACCCCCAGCACGGCGCAGTTGGTCGTGATGAGCGGCAGAAAAATGCCGAGCACCTGATAGAGCACCGGACTGGTCTTGCGCACCACCATCTCGGTGAACTGGACCACGGCGGCGATTACCAGAATGAACGACAGAATCCGAAGGAAACCGATGCCGAGCGGGGCCAGCAGGTAGTGCTCTAGAAGCCAACTGGCGACGGCCGTCAGGGTCAGCACGAAGGTGGTCGCCATACCCATGCCCAGCGCCGAATCCAGCTTTTTCGACACGCCCATGAAGGGGCACAGTCCCAGGAACTTGACCAGTACCACGTTGTTGACCAACGCGGTGCCCAGCAACAGCATCAGGTAATCGCCCATCGTCGTGTCGCCTCCGCCGGTATTCGGTCTCTCAATCGGCGTTCGCGATCCGCTCCGGCGAGCAGGCGGCGCTCTTGCTTTGGACGTGGCCGGACGCCACCGCTTCGTACTGTCCGGCTACGCCACAGCCATAACACTTGAACGAAACATCGAAGCCCTGCTTGCTGCACGCATGGTCCTTGGTTTGCCGGCAGCCAACGGCTCCGCAGGCCAAACAGCGGTATAACTGCCCGTGACAGGGAAAGGGATATCCGCCCACTCTTTCGCCGTCGCAGACCGACATATCGCTCTTCAATTTTTCGTAACTCGCCATAACAAACTTCCCGAAGTAATGCGCGTAAGAAAAATCAAACTTCGTCCGACCGCTGTCCAGCTCAAGTCGGATCGGTTCCCGAAAGATCCACCTGGACCATGCCGTCTTCGATACGTAGCGGATACTCTTCCAGAGCACACCCCGGAGGACTCACGCCCCTTCCGGTGCGGGCATCGAACGCCCAGTTGTGGAGGGGGCAGGTGATGATCCGACCGTTGAATCCGCCGTATTTCAAAGCCGCGTTCTGGTGCGGGCAGGTGCCTTGAAACGCCTTGAGCTCGCCGCCGTCCGGCCATACCAGCAGGATCTTACGGCCGTCCACGGTGAAGGGAACCATCTCCCCTTCGCCGAGATTCCGGTATTTGCATACGGTGGTGTAGCTCATTGCCGCTACCTACCAGGGCACCGAAACGTCCACCAGCTTGGCTTTGATGCCGGCCGCTTCCATGTCCGCTAGGGTTTTGTAAAAGGTGGCCTCATGAATAAGCGTGCCCTTCTGCGAGAGCACGGCGACGTAACGCGCCACGGTATCGACCTCGCAACGGTAACCGCCGCCCCGCTCCTCGGTCCGGCGGGCGTTACCGGCCCAGTCCACGAAAAAACCTGATGCAACCGTCATGCTTCGTTCTCCCTGAATTCACGCAGCGAGCGCCATGCGCAGCACCCGCGCGAAATGCATACTGTCGCGTCCGGCACCGTCGCGGATCTGGTGACGACAGCTGATGCCGTTGGCGATCAGCAGCGTGTCGGAATCGGCCTCGCGCACCTTCGGCAGTAGGGCGAGCTCCGCCATCCGCATCGACACATCGTAGTGCTCGGCTTCGAGGCCGAAGGCACCAGCCATGCCGCAGCAGCTCGACTCGATGAACTCGACCTGGAGTTCCGGCACCAACCCCAAGACTTTCCGCATCGCTTTCAGAGCGCCGAAGGCCTTTTGATGACAATGTCCGTACACTAACGCCCGTGCGCCGGGCATGGTCTTGAACGCCAGCCCGAGGCGCTTGGCGTCATGCTCACGGGCCAGAAATTCTTCGAGCAACACGGCCGCCTTGGCGATCTTGTCGACTTTCTCGCCTAATCCAAGGCTGTGATACTCGTCGCGCAGCATGAGCAGGCAGGACGGTTCCAGCCCGACCACGGGCAACCCGCGCTCCACGAAAGGCCAGAGCGCATCGACCATGCGCCGAGCTTCGGCCCGCGCTTCCGCGATCAAACCATGAGAAAGAAACGTGCGCCCGCAGCACAAGGGCCGTTCGCCTGCCGCCGCGCGCGCGATGTAGATCCGGTAGCCGCCGGCCGCCAACAGCTCCAGTGCAGCCTTCGCGGTTTCGGTATCGAAATGGTTGGAAAAGGTATCCACCAGCAGGACGATTTCACGTCCGTCAGCAGCCCCGACGGCCTCGGTCGGCACCGAGGAAAGAAAGCTGCGGGCGGCACCCCGCGGCAACGAACGCCGGGCGGCTATCCCCAAGCGGCGCTCCATCCAGCGAGCCAAAGCCGGCCAGCGTTCACGCAGAGAAAGAAGCGGATTCAGCAGCCCAAGCCAGCGCGCGAAGCGCGGCAGATGGGCGAAGAGCCGTTCGCGTAGAGGCGCCCCGCCGAGCGCCGCCCAACGTTGGGCGAGAGTCTCGACACGAAGCAGCGCCATGTCCACCCCGTTCGGGCACTCGCGCTTGCACCCCTTGCAGCCGACGCAAAGATCCATCGCCGCGGCGAGCTCGGGCCCGGCAAAAGGTTCCGGGCCGTATTCCCCATTCAGAGCGGCCTTGAGCGTCGCAGCCCTGTGCTGGGTCGAATGGGCAGCATCCAAGGTAGCTCGAAAGCTCGGGCACATGACACCCTTTTCGGTGCGTTGACACTGCCGGTTGCCTATGCAGACCGCCGCCGCCTTGCCGAAGGCGCCGCCCGTCGCCGGTAGCGCCGCGTAAGCATCGCCCGCACCGTAGCTGTCATAGGCCGACCAATCGAGTTGGGTATCCATTACGCTGCATGAGAACAAAAGCCTGTCGTCAGGCTTCAAGCAATAATGATGCCCATTCTCAAAAACAATGTATCCCTTTGTTTTAACAGGGTAAGTCGGATGTCATCCGGATTCGATTCGCGCTTCCGTCTTGTCAGGTTCATGACAAAAGGCCGCTTCTGCATGTCCTTTGTCATGGTCGGAGAACGTCTTGGACGGCGTTTATGGGGACTTCGTTATTTCAATCCTTAAATATATAGAGAATCAAGGCAAAATCGGACATACCTAGCCCGGCTTGGCGCGAATCGAGGTCGACAAGAGTCCGAGCCGGCACTCTTCGGTGCTCAATCAAAGGGATTCGGAATGACAATCCAGTGGAGGGTTGGTCTGCCGCAGGAGTATCATCCCCAAGCTATCAGGTCCGTGCGTTTCGAACGTCATAGGGACAGGACGTCTTTGCGCACGCCAAGAAGGAATCCGAATTCGGTGACGTCGGAGAACGCTGCTTTCATCGGCACGAATTTGCGCTGACCGAAAGCCGCTCGAACGCGGAAGAATACCCGAGCAAGGTCAGCGTCCACCGGGAACGCTTCGTCACGCAAGAGCCGGATCTGGCCGAGGAGACAGAGATCGAATACTAGGGGAAAACCGGCGTAGCCCGGATGAAGCAGCGAAACCCGAGGCGATCGGTGCTCCGATCTTTGAACCTAGATCCGGCAGTTGGATACGAGCTGAAAAGCGCTAGACCTTCATCGCCAGCGCTTATCCCAGACAGAGAAGGGAGTTTAGCCCTTTGCCCATTGCGAGAGAGGTTGGGGTGAGGGAAGGCAACCGCTGATGGGGCATGCCGCCATTTCGGACATTCAACTGCGGTTTATAAGGTTGAAATCAGGGCGCTATGCCTAGGAGACTCTGAGATGAGAACGATTTCGTATCGAAAATGGATCGATTATGTCGCGGGATTTTTCAGTCTTGCCGCTTGGATCACACTGTTTGGCTCAGGACTGCTGATTTCGTCCGGTCCTTACCGTAGCAAGCTCGCGACCTCATTCAGTTGGACCGATCTTGCCGCTGCCGTTTCTCTTTACACCTATACCAATGTTGCCCTTTTGACCTGTCTTGCCGGTGTGATTGGCGGTGTGTCAAGCCGGTTGACGTTCAGGAAGTTCGAACCGATTTCGGAGACCCAAAGCGAATCTACTCTACCCGATGGCCAGTCGGTTTCGATCAGCATAGCCTATCGGGTCGAGTCTCCCCTCGCCAGCATGTGCCGGAGCTTCTTGGTCTATCTGCTGTACATCGCCGGCTTGGCAATCGGAATTCCCGGTGGAACGGACGCTCTGAGCGATACGAACCCCGCCCAGTATCTAAGAATCGCGGGACTCTTATCCTTGCTGGGGTTCGCCGTCGGTTACGATCCGACCTTATTTCACGCCATCTTGGCCAATATACCCGCGCCAATTAGAAAAAAGACGCGCGAGTAAGCCTTCACACAGCGCAGCGGAAGGCAGGAAAGCCGAAGGTCGCTGCGCTCTCGAATCTCACTTCGTTCCGTCCGAGAACGACACACGTCTTCCATACGGATACGAAATCGCGCCGAGCGGGCCGGCTCAAATCCGCTGGCCGCGCATGTTCCCGACGGTCCGAACAATATATCGGCTATCGTTTTCAGGTCGTCTCATCGCGGCAACGAGCTTCTCCAGCGACTCGATGCGGGTCATCATCTCGGATATGGTCTGATTTACGACATCCGGGATATTGTTGTGGTCGAGATCGGGCCGTTTCGGATTCACAGTGGCGCGATCCCTCGACTGCACGATCCGGCCGGGAATCCCGACCACGGTACGATTCGCCGGCACGTCTTTGACCACGACCGAATTGGCCCCGACCCGCACATTGTCGCCCAGAGTTATGGGCCCGAGTATTTTGGCGCCGGCACCGACCAGAACACCATCGCCTAGAGTCGGATGGCGCTTGCCCTTGTTCCAGCTCGTTCCTCCCAACGTGACGCCGTGGTAAAGCGTGACATCATCGCCGATCTCGGCCGTCTCGCCGATGACGACTCCCGCGCCGTGATCTATGAAAAAGCGGCGACCTATGGTCGCTCCGGGATGAATGTCGATATTGGTCCAAAGCCGCACTAGAAAGGCCAGAAAACGCGCGGCATAGAAAAAACCGCGCCGCCACAGGCGATGACTGATGCGATGTATGAGAATGGCATGCAGACCGGGGTAAGTCGTCAGCACTTCGAAGCGGGTGCGTGCCGCGGGATCGCGGTCGAAAACGCAGTTCACGTCCTCCCGCCATTCCGCGAACAAACTCGGCAACCGGCGTGTCATCTTTCCGCCTCCCGATTTCTGGGGAGAGTCGGCGTTGCGGCCTGAAGTCACATGGGGTACTTGGTCTTTCATGGTCCCGCTACCTCTGGTCTCGCCCCTGCGGCGTTCAACGACTGGAAACCGATTCGTGAAAAATGCCGATAATGGCTTGAAGGCTTGGAGACCCTGCCGCTCGGCGCATGCTTTCTTCTCCAAAAGCATGTGCCGTGCCATGGCAAGACACGATAAAAGCTCTTTCAGATCAAAGACTAATAAGCTTATGCCGATCGAAGTGACTCGTGGCGAACACGACAATCGGCATTCTTTTGTAAGACTTCCTACACATCGGGCTGAGGGATCCGCTTTCACTCCTCGGGTCGCCCTGGGACGCCATGAGTGCTAGCGAATAGGGCACAGGTCTACCTCTTATGGTGCAGTCACGGTAGGCTTCAGAGTTCGCGCCGAACCATTTTGGACGGAGCGGCACTGGATTGGCGCAAGGCTATCAGAGCCGTTTCTTCTAACGCGTAGTGGAACGTTGAGGACTTGACGATCATTCAGGCACATAGCCCAAGCTTAAGAGCTGGCACCAAGATTGCTTGAATACTCACGGCATATCTTATCCTCCACCTCAAGCGAATCTTGAGCTGACCCGGCTTCGGCCGGGTTTTTTATTGGGAAATAAAAAGCCCCCTGTGACGGGGGCGGTTCATCCGTGAACCTGGTTGGCGGGGATATTTTGTTCGGACACTGGTGATGTGGAAATGCGTATTCATACGTATCGCCTACCATTGCCTTTTGTCGGTTTCGATCTACGTTCAATATTCCACATCCAGCCCTAATTCGATAAACCAAATCGTTATCGGCGCGGTTGATCCTTCACCGATCCGACAAGCTATCGATCGTAGGACGTGGTGAGCGAAGCGAACCGTCCTTCGGCCAAGCTTAGGACAGGCCGTTCGACAGGTTTAGGGCAGGCATCATTCGCGGACTTAATTCGTTCCCGAGGGAAGCACTTATTCAGAGCGTCCCTGAGGTCTCGCATCGGCTTGTTTTAACCTCGATGCCAGAAACCATGCACCTTGCTCTTCACCATCCCGGATGAGGCGTGCGATATGTTCGGGAGAGCGGTCGAGCTTGCTTTCGTAGGTAAGGCTTTTTGCCAATTCGACCGACATCTCGATTCTGGGGATGTGATACGGCGCTTCCGGATCATCGGGGAAGGAGCGCGGGATCTTGATCGGCTCCTTGATATCGAACTTCGCCAGAAACTCGTCCTTGAACGCGCCTTCGATAATGAAGTCGTTGATCCGCTCGATCTGGCGCAGACTGTGGAACAAGGAGATGTTGCCGGTCAGCTCGTTGTGCCGGTCGAGGATGTCGTCCGGAGCGACCGGGATTTCGTCTGCTGCAGTCGGATTGATCTTGATCACCCAGATCTCGTTGGGGATATTCCTAGACCCGACGAACCGGGGATCGATCAATGTGGCGATCGGCGGATTATCGGAGAACAGCCCGTCCCAATAAGCCATTCCGTCGATCTGTACGGCCGGGAAGATGCTGGGGACGCAGGCCGATGCCAGAAGATGGTCGATCTTGATCGGCTCGAGGTACGAGCTGAACTTGTGGAGTCTTCCGGTTAACACATTGCAGGCGCCTATGATCAGGATCGGCGGTTCCGGCTGCCGACCTAAGGCGGCGAGTTCGTGAGCGTCGACATGGGCTTCCAGCAAGGCCTTAAGATCCGAGAATTCGCTTCGGATACCGAACGTGGCGGCCTTAAGGGAACCTCGTACCAGCGGAGATGAGGGGCTCAGATGATATTGGGGGATCAGCCCTTTTCCGGCTAAATAAAGAGAATGAATCACGGCGTCGTTGAAAAGCCGCTCCCGGGGGGTTTTGGCGATATTGTCGTCCCAGAAATCCAGTACGCGTTGGCAAAGGGGTTTTTCGTCGCGTTTCATGGCGTACCACAGCAGGAAGCCGCAGATGGCGCCGCCCGACGTTCCGCTGATGCTGACGATATCGAAATGATCTCGTACATTGTTTTCCGCAAGGGCTTTGAAGACGCCGGCGGTAAACGCCGTTTGGCTGCCGCCTCCCTGGCAGGCAATAGCGACTTTGGGTTTCATCGCGAAAACTCCTCCGACATAGCGTCGAGCCGTTAGTGAGCGAGACGATCGACTCCTTACGTCGTGCTCTCCGTTTTGCAGGGAATCGGCTGTGTCGCTGCCTCGTGTTATCTGACTGGATAGGTCGCCAACTGGACCAGTCCCACTAGAACCATCAATCCGGCGATGCTCAACAAAGCGACACGGACACGGAACTTGCTGAAATGCGCGGCGATGCCCGTGAAGAACAGGGCGGCGGAGAAGATAACGGTCGTCAACACGTATTCGTCGCCTTGCTCGTTGGCGGCCCGGGCGCGATTGGAGGCTGCTTCCGCTTCCTGCTCCAGTTCGCTGGCCTGATCCGAAAGTTCCGACCGGTACTCCGGCAGGACGAAGGGCGAACTCGGTGCTGCCGGATTTTCCCATGGCCGGGTAGCCAGCCAGGCTTCGAAGGCCGGCCTGAATTCGGACCGAAACCGCTGCTCGAAAAATATCGCCCGTTCTTTGTCGCCGTCCTCGTAGGCATTGAGCCACTCGATGAAAAGCTGCAGATCGACGGAACGATAAAGATAGGCAAAGGTTGCGGAGCGGAACGACTGAACCCACAGCGTAGCGGACTCGTTGTAGCTGGACGATTGCACGCCGCTCCAGCGTTTGGACTGATATCCGGCCCACGATGAAGCCAGAGCCGCTACCGACAGCAGAATGGCGCTGGCGATATCCAGCCAATATTCGGACGACATCGGCGCCCGGCCTGGTCCATTGGTCTCCTCCGGGGATGCGGACGCCTTGTCGGATCTCGGGCTGTCGTCCTGTGCCATGCATTCTCCCTTACGAAGACTCCATGATCCTTCATATCCATTCAGATGCCGGTTCGGCATTCGATATCTTTTCGACCGGCGAATTCGGCAAGACCGGATTGCTCGCGAAACGCGGCATACGCGCTTTCGATACATTTCGCCGGTCACATCATGCGAAAGAATGCACTCGAGACGTTACGCGATCAATACAGAGAATTACGGGGAAAGCGGATCCTCCCTCCCGGCACACGCTTGATCATGCGCAAGCGCCGTTCCGGGATCGCTTCCTCGGCGGAAAGCCCGGCTGTGTCATATGACTCGATTCTGAGCGATCTGCCGCAGTCAACATCGCGTCACATCGACCTAAGTAGCGCGATGCGCTTACAAACCGCGATTGGCACGACCATCGCTTCGTACCAACGTCCTGGTTCGATTCAGTCTCGTTTTTGATTATCCCGCCTTCTCCGCACGCTTTCCGCCATGCCGCTAACGGACGACGAAATCCAGCGCATCTACCTGCACACCCGAACTCGGCTCCATGCGTTTTTCAGCAGGCGACTGCAATGTCCCGACACCGCGGCCGACCTGGTTCAGGACCTTTATTTCCGCCTTCCCAAGCTTCAACCGGCACCCTGCACCGGCCAAGAAGTCCGTAACTGGCTGTTTCGCGTCGCCGCCAACCTGTCGCTCGATTACCTGCGCGCGGAACAACGTCACGCCGGCTTACTCGAAGAACACTACAGTGGGAAAAGCGATATCGACGAAGCGGCAACCCCGGAGCAAGCCGCCTCGGCTTTCGAACAACTCCGGGCACTCCAAACGGCGCTCTCCGAGCTTCCCGACCGTTGCGCCGAAATCCTGTATCTGAGCCGGATCGAAGGTTTAACCCACACTGAAATCGCCGCGCGCCTCGGTATCTCCACCAGTCTGGTGGAAAAGGAAGTCGCGCGCGCACTCAACCACTGCCGGCGCGCAACGGACAAAGAAGACCACAGTTGACGCCTCGCTCCGTCCGCGCCCGTGTGGTCGAATGCCGGTCCGTTCGTTATCGTTATAGAGCCCGCCGGAAAATCGTATGAACACGCCGATGAATGAATCCGACGCAAAAGCGCGCGACCGCCTGGAGCAAGAGGCCGTCGCCTGGTACGCCCGCCGAATGTCGGGAAACATGAATGTCGGCGAACGCGACCGGTTCGAGCAATGGCGTGCTCAGAGTCCGGCCCATGACAGCGCTTACCGCAAAATCGAGGAGCTCTGGCGCATGCTCGAGGCGCCGCTCATCGCCGACCGCGCACGCCGCCACGCGGCGAAAAAAGCCGCCGAACCCTCGGCGGCCGACCACGACGAGGTAGCTGCCGTACCCGCAATCGGCCCGGCACCCGGGAAAACGGCGCGCGATCGTGCTACGGGCGCCCCTCGTCGGGCAAGCTCGCTCCGTCGGCGCTTTGGGCTCGCTGCTGCGGCCTCGTTGTTACTCGCGGTGGGAATCGCTTTTTTTCCGGATTATCTTCAGTATCCGCTGGCCGATTACCGCACCCGCATCGGCGAACAAACCGCCGTCCATTTGGCCGATGGCAGCACCGTCTATCTCAACACCGATACCGCCCTGAACGTCCGTCTCGACCTTGAGGAAAGGTCCGTCGCCCTGCTTCGGGGGGAAGCCGAATTCGAAGTCGCGCATGACGGTCTTCGCCCTTTTCGGGTGAAGGCCGGCAACACCGTCATGGAAGCTCTGGGCACCCGCTTCGTCGTTCGTTACGACGGCTCGGTAGGAACGGTCACGCTGCTGGACGGGAAAGTCCGCACCGACCACGTTTCGCCGCGCGGCGAAGCTATCGCCGCCGTCGATCTCAAACCCGGCGAGCGATTGGTATTCGATGAACAGACCTTGGGCGAGATTCAGTCCGTCGACCCGGCATCCGCCGATGCCTGGCGCCGCGGACGTCTGATCATGCATTTCGTGGCGCTGAAAGACGTGATAGCGGAAATCAACCGCTACCGCCGGGGACAGGTCATTCTGTTCAACGACGGCCTCGCTCGGCGCGAAATCAACGTCTCCATCGACATCCGGAATATCGATGCCTGGCTGGACGCCCTGGGTGAGACGCTACCCGTCCGCATCCGCCGCGTAGGCCCCATCGTCCTACTGGAATCCTGATTCCGATCAAAGCGGCTCTTTGCGCCGCGAAAAGATTCCCGGCCTACCTCTGCCCTCCCGGACCATCCGAAACGGAAAACGGCGAGCCCCTGCGACAATCTGCCGCAGATCTTCTTTGAGGATCGCCATGATTCCAGGCGTTCTTGTGAATGCACGCATCCGAAAAACGAGAACGACCGATGAAAAAAAACAACACATCCACTCCGGCGACCGGCACCCGGGAATCAAACCCACAAGACGGAACCTCGCTCGATCCCCTCTTCATGCTGGACAAGACCGCGCAGAGCGCGACACACAAGGCTCGCATCGCCATGGCCTCGGCATTGCTGGCCCTGAGCCTCCCGGCTACGGTTCAGGCTCAGGAGTCCATCACGGCAACCCAGGCGAAGGCGGGGCTGCACCGCTTCGACATCGGCAAGCAACCGCTGTATTCGGCGCTCGCCGCCCTGGCCGAACAGGGCGGCATTCAGTTCGTATACACCGCCGAAATGGTCAAGCGACTCACCTCGCCCGGCGTAAACGGGCAATTCACCATTGAGGAAGCGCTGAAGCGAATTTTGGAAGGCTCCGGTCTCGGCTACCGCTTCAGCCGTTCGAATACGATTACGCTGGAGCGCGAGGCGGTGCCCATCTCGTCGGGCAGCAGCTCAGGGGATACCATCGCCCTCGACAAGATGACCGTGAGTGCAACAGCGGAATACGATCAAGACGATCCGTACAACGAAGACTATGCGGTTCCCAATGCTACTACAGCCACCAAGACCGACACGCCGATCATGGAGACCCCGGCATCGATTCAGGTGGTGCCGCAGCAAGTCTTGAAGGATCAGCAAGCGATAGGTCTGGAGAACGTTGTAAAAAACGTCAGCGGCGTGCAACAGCTCTGGGGTGGCGGAAACTTTTACGATTCATTCATCCTCAGAGGCTTCCCCACCCTCCAACACTTCCGCAACGGCGTCCGTCTGCCCGAACATGCCATTGATTTGGCGAATGTGGAGCGTGTCGAGGTGCTTAAGGGACCTTCCGCCATGCTCTATGGCCGTATCGATCCGGGTGGCATGATCAGCGTCGTAACCAAGCGCCCGCTGGCGACCCCTTATTACTCGATCCAGCAACAATTCGGCTCCTATGATCTGTACCGGACTACCGTCGATGCCACGGGACCGCTCACGGACAACGGAGAGCTGGCCTACCGGTTCAATTTGTCATATCTCGACGCGGGCTCCTTCCGAGATGCCGTCAACCGCGATCGCATTTTTCTCGCTCCTAGCCTGAGCTGGCGACCGGCCGAGGACACCGAGTTCAATCTGAGCTTCGAATATCGCTCGGAAAACGTACCCTATGATTCCGGTTTGCCCGCTCTCAACGGGCGTGTGATCGACGTGCCGATCAGCCGGAACCTAAACCAGCCGATGCGGCAGGATCATATCGAAAGCAAACTCGTCGATTTCAATTGGTCGCACAGATTCGGCGAGCACTGGAAAATCCAGAACGGCGTGGTCGCGCAGTTGGTGGACTATGAGTTCCGCGAACTGCCGACTGCCGAATTCCAGACACGTTTTTCTCTCGAAGATCCATTTCTGCGCCGGGGACTCTATTTCGAGGATTTCAGCCGCGACATGCATACGGTTTATTTGAATCTCACCGGAGAGTTCGAAACCTGGGGCATCCGCCATAAAGTCTTGCTGGGAGGGGACTATTACGACAAGGAAACCAGCTCGAAAGGATTTGCCGCCTTTGCGGGGACGGACGAACAAAGAGAGCGGTTCTTCACCTTCGTCAACGTGTTCGACCGCTCTACCCTTAAGCCGCCCATAGACCTCGCCGCCGCCGAAAACTTACGAAAAACAGCGCCTAACGATTTTGGGTTCTTGGAAGAATCCTGGTACGGCCTTTATTTCCAGGATCAGATCACCTTGTGGGAAAAACTCCATATTCTCGGTGGCGGACGTCATGACTGGACCAGGGTCAAAAATGCCTTTTCCAGCCAGCCGATCCAGGACAGTGACATCAATATCGTGAACACTGAATTCTTCAGTCCCCGCGTCGGGATCGTATATCAACCCTGGTCCTGGCTGTCGATTTACGGAAACTTCGTTGAGTCTTTCGGCGTCAACAACGGCCGCTCGGAAAACAACAAGCCGCTGGATCCCGAAACCGCGACGAATTTCGAGGCCGGGATCAAGACCGAGTGGTTCGGTGGAAAGCTGGTGTCGAACTTCGCTTATTACCATTTGACGAAGGAAAACATTCTGACCCGAAAGGCCGTAGACGTACCCATTCTCTCCACCATCGGGAAGGCCCGGAGCCAGGGCATCGAACTGGACATCGCGGGCGAGGTTTACGATGGCCTGAGCCTGATAGCGACCTACGCCTACACCGATGCCCGCATTACCAAAAACAACGACGGCAACGAAGGCAATCGCCTCCCCAACGTGCCGGAGCATGCAGCGAGCTTTTGGGGAAAATACACTTTTCAGCAGAGCGAACTGCAGGGACTCAGTTTGGGCACGGGCGTATATTTGGCTTCCGCTCGCCAGGCCGATACCGGCAATACTGTGACCCTGCCGGGATATGTGCGATGGGACGCCTACGCCGCTTATACCTTCAATATCGGCGCGACCAGGCTCACCACACAGTTCAATGTGAACAACATTCTCGACAAACGTCATTTCTTCAATGGTGACACGCAGCTGTTCGGCGCGACCGCCTACAAAAATTTCCCGGGCGAACCGTTGACCTTCATGGGTTTGGTGCGCCTGGAGTACTGAGGCGGGATCCTAAAAACACCGTAGTGAAGTTCAGGTAACGCCGAAGGGTTTCCTATCGGACGGTGGGTTCGTAGCTCGTAGCCCGCATGCAGCGCAGCGGAATGCGGGAAGATCCGGACCGCCGCGCTCCCGGATTCCGCATTCGCTCCATCCGGGCTACGGGGACTTGTCACGGGGAACCGGTCCCACTTACTCCCATTCCCCGTATTCGCCTTTCGAAAGAAGTGCAGTAGCCCGCATGAAGCGCAGCGGAATGCGGGGAATAGAAGGCTTCGATCGTCCCCGGATTCCGCATTCGCTTCATCCGGGCTACGGGAGCTTGTCGTGGGAACCCGATCCTGCCTACTCCCATTCGCCGTATTCACCTTTCGAGAGAAGCGGCTGGCTTCCCCAGTCGGCGGGATAAAGACCCGCGGCGACATAACGGTGAAATGTGGAATATGGCCATTCCAGCGGCCGTTTGACCCATCCGTGTTTGACGGGGTTGTAATGGATGTAATCGAGATGATGGGCGAAGTCGGATTCGTCACGGATCGTATGTTCCCAAAACCGGCGTGCACAGAGATCGTACTCGCCGCGGCGGTTTTTCTCGACGGGTACGCCTAATTGGGTGAGGCGGCGGGAAAAAGTGCGCTTGATGAGCCGCCAACGTCCCGAATAATCGTGATCGCCGCTCGGCAAGGTCAAGATCGCGTGCAGATGCTCGGGCAGCACCACCCGGCATCGATCCGAAATGGTTTCCGGCTCCGGGCGTCCCGAACGGCATCGCGCAAGGCTTCGATGTGGTCTACCAAGAGAGACTGGTGTCGATGTTTCAGTGTGAGCGTAAAGAAATACGTCCCACCCGCCACGCGATTCCGCCGATACAAAACCATCGGGTCACCTCGTTGATGCCAGTGAAAGACAAACCGTAGCTGTAGTAGCTGTAGCCCGTATGAAGCGTAGCGAAATACGGGACGTTCGTGGTCCCGGTTATCCCGGATTCCGCGTTCGCTCCATCCGGGCTACGGGCTCGTAACCCGCATGAAGCGCAGCGGAATGCGGGGAAAAGGAACTCGGCAGACCGGAACGAGAGAAAATTTCACTTTTTAATCACTGCCTTAGTCACCGATCGAAAAATTTTTCATCGGACAACGGGGGATTTTCGTTCCTCATACGTCTTATTCGGTAGAGGGGGAGGCGACCGTGTCGAAACCGGACATAGGCCATGGGATACGGCCTCGTCCGTTCTCCGAGTCAAATCGTCATGTCGGCAGGCGGGGGATCTGCGTCTAAAGCGACGGATCGCTGTTGGAACTGCCGACATCCTACGCACATTGAGGTGATTCTAGCCAACGCCAACCATGGCTTCCGGATTAAGGCGTTTTCCGCCGAAATGACGAGACTGGACTTGACTTGGCGGTGCCGCCCCCTCGCCCACGACATCGATGTTTTGCCGTATTCGAGCCGCGAATCGGCTCCTCCACCGGAAAGAAAGGGAGTCTTCCAATGATCAAAGCCACTCAACTGAGCAAGCGGTACGACGGCGTGACGGCGCTGCATGCCCTGGACCTGCACGTCGGCCGCGGAGAAATTTTCTGTCTTCTCGGCCCCAACGGCGCCGGCAAGACCACCACCATCAATCTTTTTCTCGGTTTTCTCGCTCCGGACGGCGGAAAAACCGAAATCAACGGTCTCGAGGTAAGTCGACATCCTCTCGAAACCAAGCGGTATCTCGCCTATATTCCGGAACAGGTCAATCTTTACCGGAATCTGTCCGGCCTCGAGAACCTGGCTTATTTCAGCGCTCTCGCCGGACACGCCTACTCTCGCAGCGAACTCCTGTATTTTCTGATCGAAGCCGGACTGACCAAGGCCGCCGCAAACCTGCCGGTCGGCGCTTATTCCAAGGGCATGCGCCAGAAGGTCGGGATCGCCGCAGCACTGGCCAAGGACGCGCGGGCGCTGCTTCTGGACGAACCCACCTCGGGCCTTGATCCCGCCGCCTCGCACGAATTTTCGCAATCGCTGCGCAAACTGGCCGAGCGCGGCGTTGCCGTTCTCATGACCACGCACGATCTCTACCGCGCCAAGGACGTGGCGTCGCGGGTGGGCATCATGAAACAGGGTCGACTGCTGACCGTCCAGGCTTCCGGCGAACTCAGCCATGCCGATCTCGAAAGCCTTTACCTGGAGCACGTGCAATGAACACCGCATTCCGTGCGACCCTGGTTAAGGAGTTCAAGGAAGTCCGGCGCGACGGGCGCCTCCTGGCCTGCGTGCTGATCGTGTTCTCCCTGGTCGCCGCCGCCGGCGCGGCCGGCTGGCAGCACGGCCGGGACCTGGAGCGGCAGCGGCTCGCGGCGGCGCAGGCGGAACGCGCGCGCTGGCTGGACCAGGGCGAAAACAACCCGCACAACGCCGCCCATTACGGAGTCTATGTATTCCGCCCGCAGAACGCGTTGTCGACACTGGACCCCGGCATCGTCAATTTCGTCGGACAGAGCGTGTGGCTGGAAGCCCATCGTCAGAACGAATCGGTCTACCGCCCGGCCCAGGACGCTACCGCCGCGCAGCGTTTCGCGCCGCTGACGGCGGCCATGGCCCTACAGCTTTTCGGACCGCTGCTGATCATCCTGCTCGGATTCAACGCTGTCGCCGGAGAGCGCGAACAAGGAACGCTGCGCCAGGTATTGAGCCAGGGCGCCGACTTGCGCGGCTGGATTCTGGGCAAGTCCGCTCTGTTGCTGGGCGTGGCGTTGTTCGTTTTGATGCCGGCCGGAATCGCGTCGGTCTTCGCAGGAGACGACCTACCCCTCCTTTGGAGCCGTGCGCTGCCGTACGCGGCGGCTTATTTTCTGTATCTCGCCATATTCGCCGGCCTCACTCTGGCGGTCTCGGCCCGAGCCGAATCGGCGCGGACATCCCTCGCCATCCTTCTAAGCCTGTGGGCCTTCTCGTGCATTCTGGCGCCCCGAGCCGTAGCGAGTATCGCCGAGTCGCTTTACCCGCTGCCCGCCGCGAACGAATGGAGGGCAGCGCTCAAGGCGGACCTAAAAGCCGGACATCTGAGCGAACAAAAGATAAAGGCCGAGTTGATGCGGCACTACGGGGTCGACAAGGTCGAGAATTTGCCGGTGAACTGGCGCGGAGTCCTGATCCAGAGGAACGAAGAAGCAAGCAACGAGGTATTCGACCGCCATTTCGGCCGGATCTTCGATCAGATTCGGCGGCAGGACGAAATCTATCAATGGGGCGCCCTGATTTCTCCTCTGCTCGCCTTGCAAACCCTGTCCATGGCTCTGGCCGGCACCGACTTCGAGCATCACCGCCATTTTCTGCGCGCCGCCGAAGACCACCGGCGCCGCATGCAGTGGATCCTCAACGAGGATTTGAGCCGGCATCTCGAAAAGGATTGGGGCGAATACAAGGCCGGCCCGGAGCTCTGGGGGCGGATTCCGGAATTTCGCTACGAATCGCCTCCGTTCCGCGATCTGGCCGGCCGTTATCGAACCGCCGCGTTCTTGCTGCTGGCCTGGTCGGTCGCCTGCGTGGTCTGGGGAGCCCGCGTCGTTCGCCGGCTCGTGCCTTCGATAACCGATTTCATATGGAAAAAGGAAGAGTCCGATGTGGATCGTCCAGTGGAAGCATGAACTGAAACTTCTGGCGGCGGACCGCCTGGTTTTCGGCCTGGCGGCGGTATTGGCCGGACTGATCGCCTACGGCCTTTACAACGGCATGTCCTGGGCCCGTTTCCAGGAACGGGCCATCGCCTCCGCCCGCGCCGAGGAAAACGAAGCCATCGTCGCGTCGAAACGCCAGGCCGAGCGCGTCCGCAAAGGCGAGGAGCAGGTTTCGTACTGGAACAGCCCGATCGACGTACGCGGCTTCACCTGGGCGCACCTGGTACGCTACGCGGCCAAACCGCCGGCTCCGCTGGCGCCGCTCGCCGTGGGCCAGAGCGATCTCTACCCGTATTTGGTGAAGCTAAACATCAACGCCAAGGCCGGTTTCGCCGACGCCTACGAAACCGTGAATCCGCGCAAGCTGCTGCTGGGGCCGTTCGATCCCGCCTTCGTGATCGTCTATCTGCTGCCCCTGTTTGTTCTGGCGCTCAGCCACGATCTGCTGGCCTCCGAGAAGGAGGCGGGCATTCTCGGCCTGCTCGCCGCCCAGCCGGTTTCCCTGAGGCGGCTCCTGTCGTTCAAGATCGGCTTTCGTCTGGGATTGCTTCTGCTCCTGACGGCGGGTCTGCTGCTCATCGCCGTAGCAGTCGCCGGAATCGACCCCCGCCAACCCGGAGTCGGCTGGCGCCTCGTCAGCTGGTTCGGGATCGTGTTCGCCTATTGCGGATTCTGGTTCGCGCTGGCGATGCTCGTCGTCAGCCTTGGCTGGCGCTCCGCCACCAATGCCGCGGTCCTCGCCGCTTCGTGGTTGACGGTGGTGATTCTCGTGCCGGCGGGCGTGAACATGTTCCTCGCCGCAGCATACCCGATGCCGAACCGAATGGACTACATCGTGCGCTTGCGGGATGCGGCCGACGACATTCGCAAAGCCACGGACGAAATCGCCGAGGGCTTTTTCGCCGACCACCCGGAGCTGCGACCGGACGCGGAAAGCGCGGACGATGAATCGAAATGGGTTCTAGGCCAGCTCGAACTGGATCGGCGCATGCAGGCGGCGGTCGCCGAATTCACCGATGCGCTGCAGCACCAGCAGGATCTCGCCGAGCGCCTCAAGTTTTTCTCGCCGGCTCTGCTGACGCAGAGTGCATTTTTGGAGCTGACCGGTACCGGCCTGGCCCGACACCGCCAATTCCTCGCCCAGATCGATGCCTACCACGCCGAACTGCGGGATTTCTTCAATCCCAAGCTGATCCGCGGGGATTTCGCTTTCGATGCGTTCGACGACATTCCCCGCTTCGAATACCGGGAGGAGTCCGCCGGCGATCTCGCGGGACGGGTCGGGACGGATCTGCTCGGACTGGCCGCTCCGGCGCTGCTCATGGGGTGGCTGGCATCGATTGCGGTTCGGCGCTACCGGGTGGCCGGTTCCTGAAACCGAAGGTCTTCTCATCGGCTCCGATTGTTGCCCGGATTAGAGCATGTTCCGATTCGGTAGGTCGGAAACCTTTCCCGGCGCAAAACGCGGCCAAAGCATGCCTGAATCGCCTCATGCGAACCGAAGAGCGGCTGGTCGAGCCCATACTGTGGGCGATCGATCGCACTCGAAAAAATGACCATCAGCGCCGAAGCTGAGGAGTCTGATCCCAGCGATCCGTACAGTGAGGACTACCCTGTCCGCCGCGCCACCGCTGCCACCAAGACCGATACGCGCGTGATGGAAACGCCGGTATCGACACAAGTCGTACCGTGGGTAGTCATGAACGACCAGAAAACGCTAAGGATCAAGGATGCGCTAGAGAATGTCAGCGGCGTACGACCGCAGCGGAGCCCGGGATTCGGAAATGCCTATATCATCCGTGGCTTTCCCACCGGTTCCCGTATCTATCGCAATGGGTTGGGGCTAATAAACGGCTTTGGCGGACTGTCAACCGATCTCGACACTGCCAATCTGGAAAGCATCGTGGTCCTCAAAGGCCCGGAGGCCATGCTGTTCGGCCGGATCGAGCCGGGCGGCCTGATCAACGTCACCACCAAGCGCCCATTGGACGAACCCTATTACGCGCTGGAACAACAGTTCGGCTCGTATGATTATTACCGCACCCTATGGGACGCAGGCGGTCCCGTCACACAGGACCGTTCCCTGCTTTACCGCTTCTCCGGAGCGTACCAAAGCAATAATTCGTTCTGGGACTTCGTTTCGCTGGACCGCGTGATCGTCAATCCGAGCGTAACCTGGCGGATTAACGACAGAACCGAATTGACGCTCAACGTCGAGGGATTCAACCAGGATTACTGAGCGGATTCCTGTCTTCCCGTGTCTTCCCGCGATTGGGAAACAGCGGGATTAAACCGGGCTGCGTGGTCGAGATACGCGATGCCGGGGACCATCTGGAAATTTACCCGCTGCCGGCCGATCCGGTCGCCGCCTTTCGTGGATCGCTGAAGAGCGAAACTTCACTGGCGGATGGCCTGATCCGCGAGCATCGGCCGGAAGTCTCGCGCGATGAAACCGGCTAAGGCCACCTACGTGCTGGATGCCTGCGCTCTACTGCGTCTGGCCCAAGATGAACCGGGCGCAGAGCGAGTCGCCGACATTTTGAGCGAGGCCCAATCCGGCAGCCATCGGGTTCTTTTGCATCAGATCAACCTGGGCGAAGCCGTGTATCGCATCGCCAAGCAATTCAGCTGGTCCGTCGCGGAACGCAAGTATGGTGAAATAGCCTTACTGCCCATAGAGATCATTCCCTTTGACGATGATCTGTTTTGGAAGGCCGTAAAACTCAAGGCGACCTATCCCATATCCTATGCCGATTGTTTCGCAGCAGCCCTTGCGTTGCGGGAGAAGGCGGTTCTACTAAGCAGCGATCCGGAATTCGAGATTCGGGGTGATGCCGCGTCGAGGATAAAAGTGTAAGCCGATCGAAACGCAAGGAAATCCGGGCTCGATCGGCGAGATGAGCTCCCCCGCATTCCGCTGCGCTGCATGCGGGCTGCAGGTTCGGTTCGACGAGCCGGAAGAAGTTGTCGCGGGAGCGGCGTTGTTTGGCGCTTGGTTCGTCTATATGGGTAACGCGATGACGAGCTTCGCGCATCGGTGTTCTTTTGTCTGATCTACTGAAAACGGGAGTGCTCTATGCCTTCATACCGGACCATTGTTTTACTGACCGCGCTGACGGCGATCGGTGCCCAGGCCGGAACCCTGACCGACGGTAAGTGGACCCCCTCGAATTGCGGAACTCAAACCGCCCCGCCGGAGATCGATTCCCGTAGCGTCGAAGGCTATAACCGGAGTCTCAAAGCGGTGCGGGAATGGCAACAGAAAACCCAAGCTTATAACGACTGCGTCGTCAAGGAAGCAAATGCCGACAATGCCGCCATCGCGGAGGCGGCGAACGCCGAGCAGGCTCGTTTCCGAGCCGCGGTCGAACGCATCAGCGCCGAAGCGGCGGCCATCAAAGCCAAACTGGAGCGCCAATAATCCGGAATACCCGGGCATGACCCGTCATGCCTGGGTGCCGATTCGCAGGCGAGTCTAGCTTACCGAGACCGGGTCTTGCTCTTCGCGGGACTCACCGGAATCGGTCCGGCGTTCTGCCCCAAGTCGCGCCCGCTTTAAATCCCGAAATTCGATGCCGTCAACATCGGCCAAGCTCATTTCCAGTCCTGGTTCTACCCGAAAACCGTTCTTCTTTCGTGTCCCGGATGGGTTTTCGCGCTCGTCCGCGCGACGTAATAAGGCCCTTTCCACCCGCCAACCAAACATCCGTGCCGTGGGTTGGTCCGTTTCCCATCGCCCAGAAAGCCACTCCCGCGCCAACCCCGAATTTCATTTGATCGTCACGTCGGAGAGGAATACTCTTTTCACCCCGTGCACATTTTGCGCGGCGAAGTCAATACTAACAACAAGAGGGGAGAACCACGATGCAGAATGTCATGCTTAAAGTGATCGACGCGCTCGCGAAATTCGGCTTAGACAAACTGGAACGGGCGTTGATCTTCGGGCTCGTACTGGTTGTGGCGCTGGCACTGGCTACCGGCACGGTCCAGCTGTCGTAAGCCTGGTTTGCGTTTTTGTTTCGCTGGCTGCACGTTATTTCGGGGGTCATGTGGATCGGGCTGCTCTGGTATTTCAATTTCGTCCAGATTCCGTCGATGCCGAAGATTCCTGACGAACAAAAACCGGCAATCGGCAAAGTCATCGCCCCGGCAGCTTTGTTCTGGTTCCGCTGGGCTGCCCTGTCCACGGTGGTGACCGGACTCATCTTGGCAACCTTGAACGGCTATGTCCTCCAAGCCCTGCTCTTCGGTTATTTCAAAGGCGGACCAGAGACCTACATCGGAATCGGAATGTGGCTTGGCCTAATCATGGCTTACAACGTGTGGAACATCATCTGGCCGAATCAGAAAAAGGCCCTGGGTCTGGTGGAAGCCACGGATGACGAAAAGAAGACGGCAGCGCGGACAGCAATGCTGACCAGCCGTTTCAACACCATGTTCTCGATCCCCATGCTCTATTTCATGGTCGCCGCACAAAATCTGGCGTAAAGGCCCATCAAACGAAAAGGGATTCCGGTCGAACGCCCGGAATCCCTCTTCCCGAATCTCGAGTCCGACGCTGCCTGTACGATCTCGGCCTAAAATTGTTCCCCCGACGATGCCCGAACGTTGGCCTTCAGCAGAAAAAATTTGTAAACCGCAAGGGCACACAGTGCCCCCACGAGAATCCAGGAGTGGCCGATCAGGAAGGACGACATCCCCGTTTTTGCCACTCCTCTAAGCGAAGACAGATACGGCTTGGACACCAAGAGCATCCATGCCCAGGCCGGCACCTGGTAGGCAATGGCTCCCGCAACCCCCCAGTGTAGCGACTTGAGTCCCATCCGCTCTGCGGTTCGGTAGTACCAATAGACGATGCCGAGGGTAAGCAAGATCGAAATGAATAATGGCATATCAGTAGCACCTCGCTGGAATGGTCGGAAAGGGTCGCGACGGAGCCGCGACTCGCACAAGCTCTGCTTGTGCGAAATGGGATTATCCTACCGAGGGGTACAACCGAAAAGAGTGGCGGTATTGTTCTTTTCTCGCGTAGCGCCGCTTGCGTCGAGTTCGGGCGAACGCCACCGGATCAGGATGCCGTCGGCTCCCCGCTCTTGAAGGCACTGAGGACTTCCATCGGTAGCGGAAACACGATGGTCGAGGATCTGTCGCCCGCAACCTCGGTCAGGGTTTGGAGATAGCGAAGTTCGATGGCTCGCGGGGACTGCGCCAGCGTTCGAGCCGCTTCGACCAAACGCTGTGCGGCCTGGAACTCGCCCTCGGCGTGTATCACTTTGGCACGGCGCTCCCGCTCGGCCTCCGCCTGCCGCGCGATAGCCCGCACCATGCTTTCGTCCAAATCGACGTGCTTGATCTCGACATTGGACACTTTGATGCCCCAAGCGTCGGTCTGCTGGTCGAGCACACTCTGGATGTCCATGTTCAGCTTTTCACGCTCCGCCAGCATCTCGTCCAACTCGTGCTGGCCCAGCACCGACCGCAAGGTCGTCTGCGCGAGCTGGCTGGTCGCCTCGAAATAGTTCTCCACCTGGATGATCGCCTTTGCCGGGTCGATCACACGAAAAAAGACAATCGCGTTTACCCGGACCGAGACGTTGTCGCGCGAAATCACGTCCTGCGTCGGAACATCCATCACAATGGTCCTAAGGTCCACTTTGACCATTTGCTGAATGATTGGGATGACGATGAAGAGACCCGGGCCCTTGACCTTGTAGAACCGGCCCAACAGAAAGATGACGCCCCGCTCGTATTCACGCAACACTTTGATCGCCGCTAGCAGGAACATCAACATGATGACGGCGAGGAAAACGACGAAATAGGTGGTGATCATGACTCTAGCTCCTTTCGTTCTTCCAACGGCGTAACGCTAAGGATCAGCCCATCCAGCCCTTGTACCCGGACGCGTTGGCCCTTGCGCACCGGCATCGTGGTCCGCGCCGTCCAGATTTCGCTTCGGACCTGGATTCTGCCTAGATCCTGGAAGTCTTCGAGAGCCGTCCCGACGGCACCGATCATTTCTTCGCGTCCGGTGACGACAGGCTTATGCCGCGATCTCAGAATCAGATTGATAGCGACACCGAAGAACATAAGGCTGGACAGGACGAATGCTGCGATCACCGCCCAACTGAGGCCGGCACCGGGCATCCGTTCGGTGTCGATCAGGATCACGCTGCCGGCGATAAAGGCTGCGATGCCGCCCAATCCGAGGGCCCCAAAGCTTGGCGCGAACGCCTCGGCAATCATCAGACCGATTCCGACGATGATCAGGGCGAGGCCGGCATAATTCACTGGGAGAACCTGAAAAGCATACATCGCGAGTAACAGCGAGATGACGCCCACTGTACCCGGCACGATCGATCCGGGGTTGTACAACTCCAGAATGAGCCCGTACACCCCGATCATCATCAGAATGTAGGCGACATTGGGATTGGTGATAACGGCGAGGAGGCGGCTACGCCAATCGGGATCAATCGTTTCTACGGTCGTCCCGGTCAAATCGAGTGTCACGGTACGGCCGAGCACGTCCACGCGCCGCCCCTGCAACTCGGACAGCAATGCGGGAACATCGGGGGCGACGAGGTCGATGACCTGCATCTTCAGCGCTTCCTCAGCGGTAAGACTGGCCCCTTCACGCACGGACTTCTCGGCCCATTCGGCGTTTCGGCCCCGAAGGTGAGCGAGGCCGCGCAGATAAGCCACCGCGTCGTTGACCATCTTTTTGGCCATGGCATCCCCGGAGTCGCGCGGCGTTTCCTGCTCGTCTTTTTCCGCAGGTCCCGGCCTGTCATCGTTTCGTCCCGGCGCACCGATGGCGACCGGGGTGGCCGCTCCGAGATTGGTGGCGGGCGCCATGGCGGCGATGTGGCTGGCATACAAGATATAAGTCCCGGCGCTGGCTGCTCGGGCTCCACTCGGCGCGACATAGGTCGCGATCGGTATGCGCGAAGCGAGGATCATTCGGATGATTTCGCGCATCGCTGTGTCGAGACCGCCCGGCGTATCCATTCGGATAATCGCCAGAACCGCGTTGCGGGCCTCGGCGTCTTTCAGCGCGCGATCGACGTAATCGCTGGTAGCGGGCCCTATAGGGCCGTCGATCGTCAACTGCGCGACCACCTTCGGCTGCGAAGTCGGAGGTTCTGGCGCCTGCTGCGCTTCACCGGCAATCCCCGCCAGTAGCCATAACCCGATGAAGGCGACGATGATAGTTCGCAACATCTGTTCTCCGCGACTCCCGGTAAATGTGTTCGAACCTCCCGAGGCGGAGGTCGTGGGCAAGCGTTCGGCGCCAACGCGAGCCTGCGAAAGCCGATCCCGGTAGATCTCCAACCCTTCGACTAAGCTCAGCTCGTTGCCCGCATGCAGCGCAGTGGAATGCGGGAGATCGAGGATCGGTTTGTCCCGAATTCCGCATTCGCTCCATCCGGGCTACGGGGCTAAGCTCAGGACAGGCCCTTCGACGTGGCTCAGGACAGGTCCGAGGAAAAAGGCTCAGGGCGAATGGCCTACCGAGCCCGGCTCCAAGACCGATGCTTCTCCTCCTCTGACCCCCTTATACCGCTAACGGTTCTCGCACGGCAAATGCGCCGTACCCGAGGCACAGCGTGCGAACAGCCCGAAAGTCGTCGGGCCGTAGGGTTCCTGAGTAAACGGCCGAGCCGAGTCTTCAGGTCTCGGGCAAGTCCGTATATTGATAAATCGGATGAATCAGCGTCTCGGGTGGAAGACGAATGAGTTCCTTGATGATGCCATCGGTGAGGCCGTAAACGCATCCGTGCAGAACCGGGCGTAGGTGGCGCTTCCAGGAGTGCTGAATCACCGAGGTGTGGGCGAGATTCTGAATCTGTTCTATGACATTGAGCTCCACCAGCCGGTCCGCCCTCTCCTGGTCGCTCTGAAGCGCGTTGATTTCGCCTTGATGCAGCCGATAGACGTCCTTGATATGCATCAGCCATTTGTTGACGATCAAGAGTTCCGAACGTTGCGGGCTCAAGGCTGCCTTGACGCCGCCGCAATTGTAATGTCCGCACACGATCACGTGGCTGACCTTGAGCACGTCGACGGCGTATTGAATCACGCTCAGGCTATTGAAATCAGTGGTGATGATCTGATTAGCGATATTTCGATGCACGAAAATCTCGCCGGGCTGGGCATTGACGATGATCTCCGCCGGAACCCGGCTGTCGGAACAGCCGATCCAGAGGATATCCGGTGTCTGGGCCTTAGCGAGACGTGAAAAATACCCTGGGTCCCGAATCCTCTGTTCTTCGGCCCAAGCTTTGTTTTCCAGCAATAACTTCTCGAAAGGTCTCATGTTTTCCTCCTCAAACGGTTGTTGTTCGCCGTTTCAGGGCAATCGACCCGTCGAAACGTCGATGCTGCGTTTTCGATTGCGTTCGCGGCCGAGAGGTCATGGTCTCACCGCCTGAGACCGTCATTTGATGTTCGGGTGCTCATTCTTCGAGTCGACTACCCGATCTTGCGCGGATATTCCGTTCGTCCCACGCATGGCCACCAAGGAATGATGGGCGCTTGCCGTCTTTTCCGACATCAATAAAGGTACGGCGGCGACGACATTCGCAAGGACCATTGCGGGAGCATGCTTCAAGCGTCCGGGCCATGCAGCAAGAGCCGAAGAAAATGAGCCGCTCTCCCGATCGGACGAAGTGGCCGATAAAGCTTCGTGCGCGCCGTACCGTTCCCACGGGGCAGACTTCAGCCACGCCATTCCGCTCCCGGTTAGCAGCAGAAACACACAGCCGCCCAGATTCACGGCCGCGAGTACTGCGACCCCGTGACCGAATTGATCCAGCATCATGCCGCCAACATAAGAAAGAGCCATGGTCACAATGAAAATCGGCAGTGACTGCTGCCCCATTTGGATAATGGCCTTCGCGAGTCTAGACTGCAGCCAATGCTCCCGATTCCGGAGGAACATCGTGACCAGATAGGCCAAAGCGAGGAAATGGACCAACCGTAATGGTCCGAAATGAGTCTTGTCCAGCAACGGCTGTAAAGTTGCATGAAGCTGAATCAGGAATTCGGTGGGGCGCAACGCCGGCTCGGGCCCTAGCGGCAAAACCAGAATCACGAAGGAAACGCACATCGCCGCCAGCCATGGTCCGTGCTGGGGCGGTTTCAGCCAGCCGGAGCCGAAAGCGAACCCGGTAAAAAACATCAGCTGCCATCCGAAAGGATTGAAAAACCAAGGCCGATCGCTGTGCAAATCCGCCGAGAGTTCCAACCCGTACTGCCACATCGCGGTATAAACGCCGACAGGGAAAGCCAGGGCGAGCGCGAGGTGGATGCGGGACAAGCCCCACACCACCGGTATCCACAACATAACCACCAGGTACATCGGCAGAATATCGAAATAATTCGGAACATAACGTAAGGAAACGAGTCCGAGGAGTGCCTCCTGGGTGTCATCGAAAAAATATCGGATATTCAGGCGGTGGATATAATCTGGCTCCCCGAAAACGGTATTGCCCAACACGCAAATGACCGCAAGAAGCATGAATAAGAAGAGGTGGGCGCCGTAGATTTGGGCACAGCGGTGAAACACCCGAACGCTGCCAAGCCATAATCCGGCGGTGCGGAAACTGCGGCCGTAGGCAATAGCCGCGGCATAACCTGAAAGAAACACGAAGATCTCGGCAGCGTCACTCAGACCGTAACGGGAAGGCGTGAAGAAAAGAAGTTCGTTGGCGGGAATGTGGTTGATAAAAATGATCAGCAGGGCGAGACCGCGAAAAAAATCGAGCGTCAGGTTTCGTTGTTGTTGGTTTTGTCCGGCCATCGGAACCTCAATCTGTCAACAAAATATATGCGCGGGCTCCACGCTGACCTCGACACTCAACGCTTAGCGCTCCTTCGGCGCGGCCGCGATAACCAACCATTATATAGTGCGAACCTTTCACAAACCTTTCACGCCTGTTCAATATATGAGAATCCTGCTCGTAGAAGATGACACCGTTCTGGCCGATGGGCTGACCCATGTGCTCGGCCAATCCGGCTACACGGTCACCACGGCGCCGTCAGGCGCCTATGCCGAATCCGCGCTGCTTACTCAAAATTTCGATTTGGCCATTCTCGACCTGGGCCTTCCAGACATGGAGGGCTGTGAACTATTGAGACGATTGCGGGCCCGGAAAAATTCCATACCTGTACTGGTCTTAACTGCGCGCGATGCCCTCGAGGACCGCATCAAAGGCCTCGAATGGGGCGCGGACGATTACATGGTCAAACCTTTTGATCTCCGTGAGTTGGAAGCACGCATCCACGCCCTGCTCCGACGCCGCTACGGAGGATTCGGCGAACTCAAGGTTGGGAGATTGGTTCTGGACACCCAGAATCGCCAATTGATGGTGGACGGCGAACCGATCATCCTGTCCGCCCGGGAATATGGCGTGCTCGAAGCGCTCTTGATTCACGCCGGACGGGTCGTTAGCAAGGATCGTATCGCCCAGCGCCTATCGGCAGGAAACGAAGAACTGGGCGACAATGCGATCGAAGTCTACATCCACAGGCTGCGCAAGCGTATGGAAACATTCGGCGTGAAAATCCGGACCGTTCGCGGCCTCGGCTACTTGTTGGAAAAAGACATCGATGGCTAGAGTCCAAAGTCTCCGGACCCAGTTTCTGTTGCGCTTAGCGGTGCCTCTCGCGCTCTTCGTGGTGCTCGACGCCATGGCTTCCTACTACATCGCGCTACACTACGCCAACGCTGCTTATGATCGCTGGCTGCTCGACTCGGCGCGCTCGCTGGCGCAGGAGGTCAAAGCCCAGCACGGGAAGCTGACCTTCGAGCTGCCCCCCTCCGCACTGGAGATTTTCCAATGGGACGAGGTGGATCAAACGTTTTTTAAAATAGAATCGCCCCACCGTGGATTCCTGGCCGGGGACCATCGCATCCCGCCGCCGCCGGACCTCGCCTCCGTTCGCGAACAGCCCCTGTATTTCGACAGCGCGATCCGGGGACAGAGGGTCCGCGTGGTTTCCATGCTCACCGCGCCGAAGGACAGTTCCGAGGAGGTTTTGGTCCAAGTGGCCGAGACCGTCAGGAAAAGGCGAAGCATGATGACGGATATTCTCCTGGCCGAACTGGTACCACAACTCCTGCTGGTCTGCATAGCGGGATCGTACATCTGGCTGGGCATCAACCGCGGACTGCGGCCTTTGAACACCCTGGCTCGCGAAATCGCCCAACGTTCGCCGCGCGATCTCACACCCATCCCGGACACGCGCGTGCCCCAGGAAGTGCTTACACTGACCCGTACCATCAACGATTTGCTCGCGAGGCTGTCCACGGCCATGGCCGCCCAACAGCGCTTCATCGCCAACGCCGCGCATCAACTCCGAACCCCACTGGCGGGACTGAAAGTCCAGGCGGAGCGCGCGTTGCGGGAAACCGACCTCGCGAGCATGCGCCCTGCCCTCGCCCAGATCCGGAACGGCGCCGACCGAGCGTCGCGATTGAGCACTCAGCTCTTGGCGTTGGCACGCTCGGAAACCGCCTTGGGCGGCTCGCACCCCGCTTCGCGCGTGGACCTCCACGCCGTGGCGAGAGACACATGCATGGATTGGGCCCCCAAAGCGCTGCAACGCAATATGGATCTGAGTTTCGAAGGTAGTCCTCGGCCGGTGTTGGTTCAGGGCGACGAGACCTTGCTTCGCGAGGCGCTCAACAATCTTCTCGACAACGCCATCCGCTACGGACGCGATAACGGGCAAATCGTGGTACGAGTCGCTGCCAGTCCCAAGCCGACTCTGGTTGTGGAAGACGACGGACCGGGCATTCCGGAGTCGGAGGCGGATCGGATTTTCGAAAGGTTCTACCGCCCTCCCGGCAGCCCCGGCGACGGCTGCGGGCTAGGACTCGCGATCGTCAAAGAGATTGCCGAGCAGCACGGCGCGCGTGTGCGCTTGTCGCGTTCCGAACTGGGCGGAGCACGGATCGAAATTCTTTTTTGATGCCGCTCGAATATCGGAGCCAGCCTCGGGCCGGTCACTCCTCATACAAATAGAGCACCGTCGAGTTGAGCAGATAGATCGTGAACAATCCCAGGCTGATCCACCCCACGGTCTTGAGCACGCGGGTTTGCGGACGATACAGGATACCCACGATGGTGAGACCGGTCATGATCACTGCCGACATGGCCGACGCACCATGTATCACCGAAACATAAGATAACAAGGGCCCTGGTTGGTAAAGCAGATCGTCTATCGCGACGATCACGATATTGAAAAGATTGCTGCCCAACAGATTGGCGATCGCCATATCGAGCGCCCCGATCCGCAAAGCCCCCAAAGTGACCGAGAGTTCGGGCATCGAAGTCACGACGGGGACCAGCAGCGTGCCGACAAAGGATGTGTGCCATCCCATGGTCGACGACAGTTCGGTCGCTATGAACGGCATCCGAACCCCGGCAATAACGACAACCACCACCGCCAATCCATAACCCACGATGGCGCGGCGCAGCGACAGGTCAGCATAGCGATCGGTTACGTCTTCAGCGTATTCGATCATCTGCTGCTTCTCGTAAAGAAAAATGGAACGCATGGCGATCACATACAGCAACACAATGACCGGCGAATAAATCCCGACATGCCCAATTGCCCAACCGTTTCTCTGGCCCAGGAGAACATTGAAGCCGACCAGGCCGATCATGATCACGCAGAAACCCGCGGAAAGAACATGACCCTGGCTGGCGCGACGATAAATCGATTCCTTGCGGTGAAGAAAATCGATTATGACCAGAAACGTCAGATTGAACACGCAAGCGCCAAGGATATTGCCCACGGCGACGTTCGGAACCTCCGCCAGAGCGACCGAGCTTAACCCAGTGATCAACTCGGGCAAGGACGTCGCCGTGGCGAGCATGATCAGTCCGATCCAGTTCCCCGAAAGTCCAGTCTTGTCCGCGATGACATCGCCGTACAACGAAAGCTTCGTTCCGGCATAGGCGATCAAGACAAAGCAGACGGCGAACTCCGTCCAAACATTGAGAATCATGGGCTATCGATTGATGTTTCGCCGATTGATGTTTCGCGCGAGTTTACGAGAGCCATTCCGGAAAGCCCCAACGCTTACGCCGCACAAAGCCATCTTCGAAGCCACGGGGCAAAGTCCTTGCCATAGACGCCCGAGTATAGCGTCTTTTGAGAAGGCTCCGATCGATTGTACTCGAGCCGCAACCCAAAGCGGCCACAATACTGAAGCTTCCGAATCTTGGCGGCGCACGGCCGGACAGAAAACAGCGGGTTGCCCCACAGCATCGCAATCCGTCTCTTCTCTGCTTCTATCTAGTGGCCGGCGTTCCCCACATAAGTAATATTCCATAGAGACCGACTTCGACGTCCGTGTTATTACTCAAATTTGTTCAATGCCGTCGAACATTTTCCGGGCCGGAGTCTCACGTGGCGCGTGCAGGAGCGAATTTGTGCGTTCCTTGTAAGTACCGCAGGCAAATGTTTCAGCCGGTTCCCGCAAAAGAAATAGGAGAAAAGCGATGCGCATCCCATTCTCTATCGCGCTCGGGCTAACGGTGTCCAGCATGTTATTGGTTTACTATCCGGCCTGGGCGGCTCGGAGTTCCGTGACCGAGCGGACCATCGTCGCGGAAGCCGAACGTGATAAGTCCTATCCTGGCTGGGAGGGCTTTCAACCGTACCAGGGAAAGCCGAAGGAAGGCGAAGCGAAGCCGACTATAAGCCAGCCGCCCGAAGGCGAACGCCAGCCTGAGCCAGAGCCGCCGAAGACAGAGGAGCCGCAACAACCTGAGGGCGAGCAAGGGACGGGGGGAAATTCCGGCATGGAAGGCAACGAAAACCCGTAGATTTCCACCTCCGAATTTGCGGCCTTGCTCCGGCGCTGGTACGGTATCTTGCGATACGGCGGGCCTGGTCTGAGAATCGAGCATTCAGGTAACCGGGTGCGAGGCTTGAAACACGGCCGGACATGAGCGTCCGATCCGTCCGTTGGTTAGTCAGAAGGGCATTTGGGCTTGGTGACGGCTTCCCATCCGAACCAAGAGCGAAAAAATGAAGCGGCGATATTTTTTGCTGGCTCTCACGGCGCTTTTCCTGACCGGCTGCGCGGACTCTGCCAACAAAACTTCGGCGTTCGGCGCTGATGCGGACGACATCACCATCGCAAGCCGGGTCAAAGCAGCGCTCTTGCAGGACATTTACGTCGGCGGTCTCGGCATCGAGGTACAAAGCCATGGTGGGCGTGTACAGCTCGACGGTTTCGTGCCCGACAAGGATCAGCGCCGCCACGCCGAAGCGATCGCACGCGGCGTGCGTGGCGTCAAATCGGTCGAAAACAACATTCGCGTAAGGGAAAAACGCGAAGAGTTGCCGTTTTAGGGAAAGCTTTCCTTGAAAAGGATCTGATTAGGTCTTTCGACAGGACTGGCCTGAATCCTTCGACTCAGCTCAGGACAGGCCCTTCGACTTCGCTCAAGACAGGCTCGTCGAAGGGCATGAACCGAATCGGCTTGTTCAGAGCTACCTTGAAGTCCAAAACACGCCGCCGAATTCGGAAGACCCGAGAGGTTCCCTTCACCGCCACTTTCGGGAGAAATGCAGTCGAACGGGCGGCATACCGTGTCGCAAGTGGTGGCTTTCGTCACGCCCATACCAGTACGGATATGCGTTGAAACTCGAATAATCATGGAAGAAGGGACCCGTGACCGGAAAGGTCCACGCCGGAAAATAGATCGGTTGCGGGTACTGGCAGTATCGAGCGGCTTGAGCCTCCATTACCGCAGCCCGCGCCGACTGCCATGCCGCCAAGGCTTCCAGCTCGCGGACACGCACTAAGCGTTCTTCACGTGTTTCTGAGGCTTTCCGGGCGATCTCCGCAGCCCGCTGCTCCTTCCATTTCTCCAGTCGCGCGATGGCTTCGGGATTCGGTTTGCCGACCTTGAGCCGGAGCCGGCGACAACTATCAGACGTCGGCTCGTCGGTATAGACCAGCCCGGTGTCGGTTCGGCACTTGTAAACTTCTGCCGCCTGCAGCGACCCATCCCACGACACGGCAGCGCCCACAAGTAGGCAGAACAAAATACGGCCGGTCAGGCTCGACCCTTTCGCTGGGCCTACCACAACGTCCTTCCCCATCTCTTTTTTCTCCAGCCAGGCCGTTGAGCTGCCGGAAACATGTTTGGTATCCATATCGCGACTTCCATTCGATTCGGCAAAATACCCGACCTTAGACCCAAGTCGCCCCTGTTCCGTTCGATTCTTCCGCGCCCGCCCTCGACGACTCGGCACGACCGCTGTGCCCGCCCCATCCTCTCGAGGCCGGTTTGTCCCATAGCCGATGACCGACTACATTTTAGGAAGCTCGGATCAAGATCTATCTCAGTAGGCTGCTCGCCGTGAACCCTTCGACCGGCATGTCCCGAGCCTGCCGACTTGCATGAGCGAAATCAATCCACTCAGAGAGCCTCCTTTAGGGTTTCAGAACTCAATACGACTGGAAAATGAGCGCGATCGATAACGCCGACCTCGACGACTACACGGTGCTGTCCCCCCGTTTCGCCGCCGGAAAAAGTAAAAACGCACAGCGATCCGAAGCCGATTACAGATTCACCGACTATTACTCGCTGTGCGGCACAGTGGGCCAGGGCGGAGTTGGCCGGGTTCTGCTTGGCTTCGACGAACGCATCGGACGCCAAGTAGCCATCAAGGAAATGCTCACATCGGACGAAACCGCCGATCCCGAAATCCGGCGCCGGTTTCTTCGCGAGGCTCAGATCACGGGACGATTGGAGCACCCCGGCATCGTGCCGGTCTACGAAATGGGGACCACTTCACAGGGCACGCCATATTACGTCATGCGCCTAGTGCGCGGGCAGACCTTGGCCGAAGCACTCGCCGCATGCCATTCGGAACAGCCGGAGCAGGCGCTCGCCAAACGTCTGCAATTGCTCGATCGTCTCATCGACGTCTGCGAGGCCATGGCCTACGCTCATTCCAAGGGCGTGGTGCACCGAGACCTCAAGCCGAGCAATATCGTACTGGGGCAATTCGGAGAGACCATTATCCTGGACTGGGGTCTCGCCAAGATCGGCATCGAAGCCGACGTCATCCGTCGAGCCGCGCCGACCGCAACGCTGGACGCCAGTGAGGAGGAGCTCACTCAAGTGGGAGAAATTCTCGGAACACCCGCCTACATGGCGCCCGAGCAAGTGGATCATCATTTCGGCGAAGTGGATGCGCGGACTGACGTCTTTGCGCTAGGCTGCATTCTCTACCACATTTTGGTCGGAAGACCGCCGCTAAGAGGCAGCCTTTCGTCCATCGTCGAACAACTCAAATCCAAAACGCCTCTACCTTCGGCACGCAAAGGCCCCGCTTCTGCACCGCCCGAGCTCATCGCCATTTGCGACAAGGCCTTGGCGAAAGACAAGCTTCACCGATTCCGAGACGCCGCCGAACTGACCGAGGAGTTACGCGCCTTCCGCGACGGACGATTGGTCAGCGCTTACGCCTATTCGCGCCGCGAATTGCTGCGCCGTTTCATCGCCCGCAACAAGGCGGCGCTTTCCGCCGGGCTTGCCGTGATGATCGCGATCGCAGCCGGCGCGGTGCTTGCCGTCCATTTCGCGATGGATGCCAGGAAAGAACAGCAAGTGGCCGTCGCTGAGCGCCATATCGCGCTTCAAGCCCGCGAACGAGCCGAGTCGGCTCTCGCCGACGTCACCCGTATATCCAACGAAAACCTGACCGCCGCCGACCAAATCGCAGAAGACATCGTCAACGCCATAGACGCGATCAAGAATGATATGGCGGAGATCGGGAATTCCATCCGCAATCTCGGCAACGGCAAAATCGCAGCGCCAGCGTTGAGCGCGCTGCTGGCCCGCCATCCCGAGGTGGAGCTCTTTGCTTCTGTGCTTGCAGCGGGAACCATTACCGCCGTGGCTCCGGCAGAAAGCGCGGACACAGTTACCCCCGACACTTTCCGGTTCGAATCCGGCGCTCCGGCGGCAGATTCCGGAGAACCTACATTGAGCCGCGTCTACGAGACGCCCCAAGGTTTCGACGCGATCACGCTCGCTCTGCCCATGAAACGCGGCCGGCAGGTACAGGGCTTTATTTCCGCGCGCCTCAAGCCCGCCGAGTTCCTGGGACGATTATTACCCGCTGGACTCCAGACTGGGCAAAGGACCGTATGGATCATTGAAGACAGCGGTTTCATCCTATACGACACGGATACGGACGAAATCGGGGAAAACCTGTTCCGCGAGGAACGCTTCAACGAAATTCCGGAACTGCGCCAACTCCCTAGACAAATCGCCGACCAGGAGGCCGGGATTGGCTATTACCATACTCCGGCCCACGGAAACAGCCAAGCGTCCAACCGCATCGCCGCCTGGCAAACAGCGCGGCCCACCAAAAATCGCTCGTGGAAGGTCGTGGTACTGGAAAAGTGGGGATGAGACCGCCGAAAGTACTTGGGTCAGTTCATCCGGCGGAAACTCACGGCTTGACCTCGACGTAGTACGGCTGAAAGCCCCAACATCCATCCCGGCTCTTCGCTTTGACCGCAATTCGAACCCGGCCAGGCTCGGTCAGCGGCTGGGGCGGAACGACCTTGACTTGCCAGTCCCCGTTCCTTCGCCGGTCGATTACCGGCTGAACGGGCTAGCCGTTGATTTCAACCGTGAGGGTATCGCTTTCGGTGTTATCCGACGCGATGAACGCGAACTCGGCCAGCTTGGGAACGACGCCGGTCGGATTGGGCTCGAAGAACTTAGGCTCGGCGCAACCGCTGCTTCCGCCTCCCTTACCGCCGTAGGCCCATACGCTTCCGCTCGCTATAGCGAGCAAGAGTATCGCCGATCTGGCCAAACCGTGCATATCGCCTCCTTCCGGGCAAGCGGGAACGGAAATGATTGTCCGACCAACTGAAACAGATCGGTGAATGAACGTCAAGTCTCCGCTTTCGCCTGCTGGTTTCCGAACCGTTGAGCCGTTGCGGCACCGAACGCTGTACGGCGACCAGGCGCTCAGAACGGGGGCTTGTCCGGAAGGTTCATCATCATTTTATGTTCGGCCACTTGCCGCGAATGGAGGAAGTCGCGCATGGCCAGCGCCACAGTGTGGATCAATTCCTCCTTATGCGGAAAGTGATCGATCTGCTCCTGGACCCACTCGTCCAATGCGTTATCCAGTGTAGATTGCTGAAAGACCCAAACCTTGCTCATCACCTCACATCCAACTCAGGCGCGGCAACGAAGCCTTGTGGGTGTGGCGCCGAAGGCAACCTGAGATCATAATTCAAATCCACATATTTTAATCTTCGCGACAACCCGTGTTGCCCCATCGCTCCTCTGAAATCCAGGACCGGTTCCGTGGATTCCTGTTCAGATCGCTCGACGAGCTTATGGCCGAGCGGCTCGCCATGGACGCCGAAGCGGTCGTGCTGAATCTTTTCCATCGAACGGCAATCCATGTCCCGGCTTACCGGGCATTTCTCGACGCCCGTGGCATCGCGCCGGAGACGGTCGTATCGTTCGCTGATTTTCAGCGGCTTCCCCTGATCAACAAGCCGAATTACATACACGTCTACCCGCTGGCAGAGCGCTGCCGCAATGGCCGCCTGACGGAATGCGACAGGGTCGCGGTTTCCTCGGGCTCGACCGGGAGGCCCACGTTTTGGCCGCGGTCGGCGGTCGACGAACTGGAAATCGCACTTCGCTTTGAGCAGATCTTCCGCGACAGCTTCAGGGCGCATCAACGCAGCACCCTGGCGGTGATTTGCTTCGCCCTAGGCAACTGGGTGGGCGGACTCTACACCACGTCCTGCGCTTGGCATCTCGCGGCCAAAGGCTATCCGCTTATGGTGGCGACGCCGGGCAACAAGAAGGAAGAAATCTTTCGGGTCATCCAGGAACTCTCGCCGAGTTTCGAGCAAACCGTGCTCCTCGGCTATCCGCCATTCGTCAAGGATGTCGTCGATGCGGGTCTTATCGCCGGCATCGAATGGCAGCGCTATCGGGTAAATATGGTCTTTGCCGGTGAAGTGTTCAGCGAGGAATGGCGAAGCCTGCTCGGAGAACGAGTCGGCTCGAAAGCACCCTGCTACGATTCGGCCTCGCTCTACGGCACGGCGGACGCCGGGGTGCTGGGCAACGAAACGCCCCTGAGCATCGCTATCCGCCGCTTTCTGGCGGATCACCCCAAAGCGGCCAGGGAACTCTTCGGCGAATCGCGCCTTCCGACCTTGGTCCAGTACGACCCGATCAGCCGCTTTTTCGAGGTCCATGAAGAAACGCTGATCGTTTCAGGCGACAACGGAGTGCCGCTGGTCCGCTACCACATCGCCGATAAAGGCGGACTCGTCGCCTATCACGAGATGCGCGACTTCCTCCGTGATTGGGGCGTCGCATCGCTGACCGATTACGGTTTGGATGAAAGCCTGTCCTATAGGCCCTTGCCTTTCGTTTATGTGTTCGGCCGCGCGGACTTCACCGTGTCATTCTACGGCGCCAATATCTATCCCGAGAATGTGGCAGTCGGTCTGGAGCGACCGGACATCATGGCGTGGGTAACCGGCAAGTTCGTGCTGGAAACGAAAGAATCGGCAGACGGGAACAAATACCTGAGCGTGACCGTCGAGCTTCTGCCCGGTGCCACGGCCGACGATGAAAAATGCCGGATTATCGCGGAATCGGTCAAAGCGCAGTTATTGCGCCTCAATAGCGAATTCGCCAATTACACGCCGCCGGATAAACAACTCCCTCAGGTTACGCTGCGGCCGTTCGAGGATCCCGAATACTTCCCGGCAGGAGTGAAGCACCGGTATACCCGGCGGTGACGCTTCACCCAACCTTACACAGCGTAACGCGAGTCCTGTGGCACTACGTCGCCGAGTCCGGGATGCACGGCTGAAGCATGCTCCCTCCCCCGGCCAGGGTCGTGACTAATCCCAGCTCAGAACGCCCCCGGTTTGATATTCCGTTACGCGGGTTTCGAAGAAATTCTTTTCCTTCTTGAGATCCAAGATTTCGCTCATCCAAGGGAATGGATTGCTCGCACCGGGGTATTGTTCCGGCAATCCGATCTGAGCACAACGCCGGTTGGCGATGAATTCCAGATAATCCTTGAACATGCCGGCATTCAGCCCTAGCACGCCGCGCGGCATAGTGTCGTAGGCGTACTGCGTTTCTATGTCCACCGCCTCGCGAATCATGCGGATGATTTCCTCCTGGAAGTCTTTGCTCCAGAGGTGCGGGTTTTCGATCTTGATCTGGTTGATGACATCGATGCCGAAATTCATATGCATCGATTCATCGCGCAAGATGTACTGAAACTGTTCGGCGGTACCCGTCATCTTGTTGCGCCGTCCCATGGACAAGACTTGGGTAAAACCGACATAGAAGAAAATGCCCTCGAAGATCACGTAGAAAGCGATGAGATCCCGAAGCAGGCGCTGATCGCCCTCGGGCGTACCGGTCCGGAACGTCGGGTCACCCAGCGACTGGGTGAACGGCAAGGCCCATTCCGCCTTGCGCGCCACGGCCGGCACCTCCCGGTACATGTTGAACACTTCGCCTTCGTCCATGCCCAGGGACTCGACCACGTACTGATAGGCGTGCGTGTGCAGCGCTTCTTCGAAAGCTTGCCGCAGTAGATATTGGCGGCACTCCGGATTGGTGATGTGCCGATACACCGCCAGTACCAGGTTATTGGCTACTAGGGAATCGGCCGTGGAAAAGAATCCGAGGTTCCGCTTGATGATGGTGCGCTCGTCTTCGGTCAGTCCGTCGGCGCTCTTCCAGAGCGCGATATCTGCGTTCATGTTGATTTCCTGCGGCATCCAGTGATTGGCGCAGGCATCCAAATATTTCTGCCAGGCCCACCGGTACTTGAAAGGCACGAGCTGATTCAGATCGGCGCGGCAATTGATGATCTGTTTGTCATCCACTTGAATGCGGCGGGCTCCCATCTCGATGCTCTCAAGGCCGGTGGCGCCGCTCCGTACATCACCGGACGCCGTAGTCCCTTGACCCGCCTCGTATTGCTTCGCAGCAAAATCAGGCTTAAATTGAGGAACGATCTTGCCTACAGTCCGCACCGCTGCCGGCTCTCCTCCAAGCTCCGCCGACAGTGGCATCTTCGGATTCAGCTCGACTTTGACGGATTTGCCGGCAACGCCGGCAAGGGGATCGTCCCAATTCAACATACTTTTTCCTCTTTTCGGCCAGTGGGTGTTCAGGAGAAATCGCTATACGGCGCTCAATCGCCGAGCAGCCGTCAAATCAAAGTTCTATATATTGTGCACGAAAAGACTATAGACACAATATGTAGACTACAATTTCACCCTAAACTCCCTGCCTCTCGAGCCGACCTACTACCACTGAATCTTGAAGGACACAGTGTTGATGTTCTTTTTGAAGACTTCTAGGGCGAAGGGCTGAGCCAGTTTGTAGAGGTCCAGGATGGAATAGTCTAGCCCCGGACGTGCCCCGCTCTTGAACAGCGACTCTTCGATATTCTTGGCCATGATCAGCATCAAATCGTCCAGATTCTCCGGCGAAACCGGTTTGATATCGCGTAAAAGTTTTTCGGCCATAATCCGACCCCTTGGTGACAGCATCACAATTACCTGAAGTCTGCTTTCGAGTCTAAACCAACTCTCGACTCGTCTGCATTTTATTCTTAGACCTTCCGGATCGACCTGCCTTCAATCCGCCGACACGCCGATCGGATATCGCATTCACACGTCTTTCTCGTCAATATTTGGCAAATATGATGAAATTTTCACTGTTGGGGGTATTTGAAAAAAGGCTAGATACGATGAAAACGAAGACCGTTTTCCCCGGCGATCGACGGATCGCACCGCGCTCGATGTCATCGGTTCTTACCTATCTTATTCCTCCGGCCGGCAGCCCGTTACGCGGGATTACAAAAAATCTGAGCCGCTCCGGCTTTTTTCTGCAAACGCCCGTGCGCGCTGAGACGGCCGTGGGAACGTCCGCCATGGTCGTGTTTGCGGTCGTCAGGGGAAAAGTCGTGCGCTTGCTGCGTTATCCGGTGATTGTCAAACGGGAATCCCAGCAGGGATACGGCCTCGCATTCGGACGGACCTTATGGTCCACGGCAGCCTTCCGCCGACTGTAGGCTGCCCGTTCACAGTCGCTCGTTCCTGGGAAAGCCAGTCGGTGCCTGTGCTTTCCCGCCGCCACTGACACAAGCGATTCTGCTAGGGAAAGTTGATTCGACGCCTGCCCTATTGCCTGCGAGAAGGGTGTCGTATGGGCTGAAAATGTAGGCCGGCTTGAGAAAAAATTCTCGGCACTTTCAACCGGTCGCCGAAGATTTCTTCGTCATCCCGGCCTACTGTTGTTGCGACATCCTCCAAAGGCAAAGGGCAAAAGGGGCGTCAACGCAAGAGATCGGGCAACTTCTCGACCGCTTGCCGTGCCGCCTTGCGTTTCGCGCCCTTAGCAGCTGTCGTGACCGAGTCCGATGCGACTTTGACCTGACCATTAATCGCCTTGGCCTGGCCAATGCCGTTTTCTGTAGCTTTGACGCCCGATTTGGCCGCCTCAGAAGCCACCTTCTTCAATTGGCCCGCAACGATCTCGGAAGCCGGTCGTGTCGCTGTGGCGGCCGCTTCGCGGACACCTTCCTGCAAGCCGTTTCCCGCGAAGCGTCCCACGGGTTCGGCAGTCAATGCGGCTGAAGCTCTATCGATGCTTTCCCTCAGATTCTTGGCTTTTTCTACGCTCTCGGCCGCCACGTGCACCCGATCACGTGTCTCCCGCTGAATAGCCGATTTGACGCTGTCTTTCAGGAGCTGTTTGGTCGCTGCGCCTATACTTTCTTCTGTGGCGATTGTCGAGCCGCTCTCCCCAAGTAGCATGACGAGCAAACCCAGCGTTATTGTTTTCATAGGACCTCTCCTCGTGTCTGAGCACGGACGCCCAAAGTCGTCCGTTGGCTAATAGTATGCAGACCGACGGTCACTGTATAGCGTGAATCATCTCCAGTGTTCTAACTTCGTGAACTTCGTCGCATGAAACCAGACTGCCATCCCGCTTGGAAACCAGCCTTGATTCTCGGCACCGCGATGTTCGTCATTATCGGCGCGTTTCTGTTTCCTCCCATCTCGCAGGACGCGAGTTATCATGAATTCGCCGATCGCGAACGCTGGTTCGGTGTACCCAATTTCTGGAACGTCGCAACCAATCTTTTTTTCCTTCTGGTTGGTTTGGCTGGGCTCAAGGCGCTCCGCCGCGGCATGCCGGCCGGAACACTGGCGCAACTCCGGCCGAGTTATTTGGCCTTCTTTATCGGTATCGCGCTGATCGGTCCCGGGTCGGTGTATTACCATTTGACCCCCAACAATGCGACCCTGGTCTGGGACCGCCTGCCCATGACCGTTGCCTTCATGGCATTCTTCTCCATCATCGTCGGCGAATATATTTCTCATCAGGCCGGGCAAAAGCTGCTGTGGCCTTTAATTCTTCTCGGCATCGCCGCAATCGTGTATTGGCACGCGACCGAAAAAGCCGGGCACGGTGATCTGCGGCCTTACGGCCTCGTCCAGTTTTTGCCCATGCTGCTCATTCCGTTGATACTGCTTTTGTACCCGCCTTCCTTTACCGGCACGGGATACATTTGGGCGCTACTGGGTCTCTACGGCATCGCCAAGGTTGCGGAACTGTTCGACGAATCCATCTTCCAGGCACTGTATCCGCTCAGCGGGCACGCGCTCAAGCACGTTTTGGCGGCGTCAGCCGCCTATTGTTTTCTACTGGGCCTAAGAAAGAGGCGACCTATCCGCTGGAACGAGCTTTAACAAGCTCTGAAATGGAACGATCCGCCGCGATCAAAGCGCCATGACGAATTTCGCGATCAGGAAATACAAGATCAAACCGCAGGTGTCGACCAGCGTCGTCACGACCGGAGCACTCACGACCGCCGGATCAATGCCAAACCGCCGCGCCAGCAAGGGCATTCCGGAGCCTACTAGTGTTGCAAAGGCACAGACCGCAACCAGCGTCAGTGACACCGTCGCCGCGAGTCCTGCCTCGAACAGCAGCAACACCGGAACATAAGCGAGCGCAGCCACGGCCGTACCGAGCAACACTCCGACGCGTGCCTCGCGAAACACGACCTGTCCCAGCCCCACTCCGTTAAGATCACCGACGGCCATCGCCCTGACCACCGTCGTCGCCGATTGGGCTCCGCAGTTACCACCTATACCGATCAGGAGCGGTATGAATACAGAAAGACTGATCGCCCGCTCCAGCAGTGGTTCGAAAGCGCTTATGACATTCACCGTCAGGGTGCCGGCCAGCGCGAGCAGCAATAACCAGACTAAGCGCGCGCGAGCTAATCCCAAAAGAGTGATAGAAAAATAAGGGCGATCCACCGGCTCGCTTGCGCCGGCCCGGGCAAAATCCTCCTCCTGCTCCACCTGAATGACATCCATGGCGTCGTCCACCGTGATCAAGCCGAGTAAGTGTCGATTCTCGTCCACCACGGGAAGCGCCAAAAGATCAGCTTCCTGAATCAGACGAGCCACATGCTCCTGGTCGGTTTCAGGGCCCACTGCGGGTACCTGCGACAACATGATGTCCGCCACTCGCTGGTCCGGATCGGCCAGCACCAGAGCACTGAGCATCGCCAACCCCACCAGCCGCTCATCAGCATCCAGGACCGGCAGTACATTCACGGTGCCGGCATCATGCCCCTCGCGCCGAATCAAAGCCAAGGACTCCCGCACCGAAAACTCCGGCCGAAGCGGCAGATATTCCGGATGCATGATATGGCCGGCGCTTTCCGTGGGGAATGCAAGCAATTTACGGGTCAGACGCCGTTCGCGTGAGCTGAGACGAGTCAATAGCGCCTGGCCCACCGGCTCAGGCAAAGTGTCCAGCAGGCGAACCCGATCGTCCGGATCGAGATCCTCCAGCAATCGATTGACTTCATGGTCGCGCAGAAACGCCAGCACCTCTTTCTGCAACGGTGCTTCGAACTGCTCGAAAACTGCCCGAGCGACCTCGGGCGCACAGCCCGACAACGCCGCCGCCCGCTGCCGCGGTTCCATCCGCCGCAACACGTTGACCGCATCGAGCGTGTTCTCAGGAATTTCTTCGCCCAAGGCGAGCGAGCCGATCTGCTGATCCATCATTTCCGCAATTCGTTCCTGACGTTGGCATTTTCCGCGTCCCCCTGTACTAAACCCAGGGTCTTCGTGTATCTCTTTGCTTGAGCTACTCTTCGCACGTAAAGTTTGGACAACCGCCACGCCAGGTCTCGCTCAACAATCCCCGTAACACGGGATTATCTTCTCGACCTTTTGTCTAGCTTCGCTTGCGAAGAGGTATCGCCTCCGCGCGTGGCGGATCTATGGGACCACAAATCGGATCATTTTATTCGGAGTTGCTTACGTCTTTAGCCCCGTGCCGCGCCTGAGCAACACTAAGCTCCATATGATGAGAATTGAGATGGTGCCTCCGATGATGAAAAACGCCGTACGGATGTCCACGTCGGAAATTTCGACGAACCCGTAACGGAAGGCATTGATCATGTAGAGAATCGGATTTGCGAGGGAGATCTGCCGCCACAGATCGGGCAGTAGGTCGACGGAATAGAAGACGCCCCCTAAATAAACCAGGGGGGTGAGAACGAAATTCGGAACGATGGAGATATCGTCGAAGCTGTTCGCGTAGATGGCATTGATAAAGCCCGCAAGTGAAAACAGGGCCGCGGTCAAAAGGAAAACGCTCGCGACGAGGCCGGGATGCGCCGGCCGGATATCGGTGAAAAACAAGCCGACGATACCCACCACACCACCTACCGCGAATCCGCGAGCTATGCCCCCGCCGACATAGCCCGCGAGAATGATCCAATTGGGTATCGGCGAAATGAGCATTTCTTCGATGTTCCGCTGGAACTTGGTGGAATAGAAAGACGCTACAACGTTGCCGTAAGCATTGGTGATGACCGACATCAGGATTACACCCGGCACGATATAGTCCACATAGGACATTCCGGCCATGGGACCCACCCGCCCGCCGATCAAGGTGCCGAAAATCAAAAAATAGAGTGAAGTGGTGATCGCGGACGGCAGGATGGTTTGAGGCCAGATCCGGACGAAACGGTAAATCTCCTTGAAGAGAATGGTCTTGAAAGCAATCAGGTAAGGCATGCTGTTGTCGTTTTTCGGACAATGCTGTCAGGCGGTTTTCCGCGCCTGGTCGACGCGCTGGTTTTCCACCAGATCAATGAATAACTGCTCCAGCCGATTTGCAGCATTACGCAGGCTCACCACCTCGAGCCCATGCGCGGCAAGCTGATCGAGCAAGCTATGTAGCCCAAGCTCCAAGGGCACATCCACAGCCAACGTGTGGTCCTCGAGAGGCTCGAGTTGATAGCCCTCGACCGCCGGGATGAATGGCGCGGCATTTCTCAGTTCCAGAATATAGCGATTGGTGTGGAGCTTTCTCAGCAAGCTCGCCATCGCATTGTGCTCCACGATCTGTCCATGATTGATGATGGCGATGTGGCGGCACAGGTTTTCGGCTTCCTCCAGGTAATGGGTCGTCAATATGATCGTGGTGCCTTCCTGGTTGATTTTCCTCAGAAACTCCCACATTGAGCGGCGAATCTCGATATCCACGCCGGCTGTGGGCTCGTCGAGAATGAGAAGCTTCGGCGAATGAACCAAAGCCCGCGCGATCATCAGGCGCCGCTTCATACCCCCCGACAGGTGCCGCGAAACGCTGTTCCTTTTGTCCCAGAGACCCAGCTGGGTCAAGCACTCCTCAGCACGCCGCAACGCCTCTTTCCGGCGTATCCCGTAATACCCGGCCTGGTTGACGACGATATCCAGAACCTTTTCGAACTGGTTGAAATTGACCTCCTGCGGCACCAGGCCGATACAGCGCTTGGCGGCTTCCCGCTCTTTGTCGAGATCGTGGCCGAAGACTTTGACCGTGCCGCTGGTCTTTCTGACCAGAGAACTGACGATTCCGATCGTCGTCGACTTTCCGGCACCGTTCGGTCCCAAAAGCGCGAAGAAATCTCCTGCTTTCACGTCGAGATCGATGCCTTTTAGGGCCTCGAAGCCGTTGTGGTAGGTTTTCCGCAGATTGCGAATGGAGAGTGCGTTCATTTTGGGCTGTATTTGCCGGTGATATTTGTGAAAATACGGCGAAACGTGAGCCCCCGGCTTTGACAACATGGAGGGGCGACTCGGTTAACCGCGAGATTGTAACAAATACCACCCTCGCTAATCCCCCTCCTTTCCTCTCCGAGAAATCCATGAGTCAAACGCAGAAACATCCTCCCGAGCACGTCGCGGCCGTGGATCTCGGCTCCAACAGCTTTCACATGGTCGTGGCTAAGCTTCGAGCCGGCGAACTGATCATCGTAGACCGTCTGCGCGAAATGGTCAGGCTGGGCGCGGGGCTCGACGCTCAGAGATATTTGACTGAAGAGGCGCAGCAACGGGCGCTCGCCTGCCTCGACCGTTTCGGCCAAAGACTTCGTGATCTACCGCCGGGCAGTGTACGTGCGGTGGGCACCAATACCTTGCGGGCGGCACGCAACGCCGGGCAGTTTCTGATTCGGGCCGAAAAAGCTTTGGGACATCCGATCGACATTATCTCCGGCATAGAGGAAGCCCGGCTGATCTACGCGGGAGTCGCTCAAAGCCTGGCGACGGACGGCAGGCGGCGGCTGGTGGTCGACATCGGCGGGGGCAGCACCGAATACGTCATCGGCGTGGACAAGGTTCCGCTTCGCAAGGAGAGCGTGCGGATGGGGTGCGTATCCATGAGCCTCGCCTATTTTCCCGAAGGCAAGGTCACCGGCAAACGCTTCAAGAATGCGGTCATCGCGGCCCAGTACGAGCTGGAACCTTTCCAATACGCCTTTCGCAGCGACCACTGGGACGAAGCCGTCGGCGCATCGGGAACCGCGCGAGCGATACGAAAACTCGTGATCGGCCGCGGCTGGAGCAAGGACAGGATTACCTTGGAAGGGCTCAACCGGCTGACCGAAACACTCCTAAGTCTCGGACGAGTCGACAAGACCGGGTTCCCGGACCTCAACCCGGACCGTTACCCGATTTTCCCGGGCGGCCTCGCCATTTTGTACGCGACCTTCAAGGCACTCGGCATCCGGGAGATGCAGGTTTCCGACGGAGCTTTGCGGGAAGGTTTGCTTTATGACCTAGTCGGCCGAATCTATCACGACGATATCCGAAGCCGCACAGTGGCTGCGCTCGCGACCCGCTATCACGTCGATTTGCAACAGGTCGCTCGTATTCAGGCTACGCTGAAGGTTTTTCTAGACCAGATTCCATCGATCGGCTGCATCGATCGGGAAACGGCAGAACAATGGCTGAACTGGGCGGCGAGTCTGCACGAAATCGGCTTCGACATCGCACACAGCCAATATCACAAGCACGGCGCCTATATCATCGAAAATGCTGATCTGCCCGGCTTTTCGCGCCAAGATCAAATGCTCCTGGCCACCTTGGTGCGACTACACCGACGGAAATTCCAGTTCAAGCTTTTCAAGGAATTGCCCCGACCATGGAAAGAGGCCGCTCGCCCCATGTCTGTACTGTTGCGGCTCGCCATCGTCTTGAACCGCAGCCGGCAGGGCAACCTGCCTGTCGACATCAAAATCGAGCTCAGCGAATCGCGAGTTGTTCTGCGGTTTCCGAGCCAATGGCTCGAAAATCATCCATTGACCGCGGCTGATCTAGAGCAAGAAGCCCGCAATCTGAGACCTGCAGGGATCGAGTTGACTTATCTCTGAGAGGGCTTCGGGCTAGAGTACTTTCATGCCTACTGTAGGGCATCCGCGAGTAGGTTGGGAATCCGTTCCCGACAGTACCGTTGGGCCAACGGCTTGAGTAATGGCCAATTTTTCTGTATGGGGAGTTGATCAGGCGGCGACTTTCTCGGCGTCTTCCTGAACGCCGTCCTTGAACACGACTCCCTCAATGACCTGAGCCAGCCGCGGAACTCCATTCAATCTCCGCCAGTGTCGCTCGGCGCTTTTCACCAGCATGAACACCATCGCGAGAATACTTCCCCGTGACACGCAGCCTCGCGTTTTAGCGGTTCTGAGCCTCACCGTGGCAAAGGTGGATTCAATTGGATTAGTGGTCCTCAGGTGAATCCAATGCTCCGCCGGAAAATCGTAGAACGCCAACAGCGTCTCCCGATCCTTTTCCAGGCAGGCCACCGCCTTGGGCTACTTGGGCCGATACACCTCGACGAAATGATCGAACGCGTTCTCCGCTTCCTGCCGGGTGGCGGCCATCCAGATCTCGTGCAGCGCCGCTTTGGCTTTGGGCTGTTGGCTCTTGGGCAGCTTATTGAGCACATTCGCCGTCTTATGGACCCAACAGCGTTGGCCACGGGTGGTCCCGTACACCTGCGGTAAGGCTTTCCAGAAGCCTAAGGCGCCATCGCCGATGGCCAGGTGCGGATCAAGGGTGAGACCCCGGGCTTTGAGATCCAACAGCACCTCGCGCCAGGACGGTTCGCTCTCCCGATAGCCATCAGCCAACGCCAGCAACTCCTTCTTGCCGTCCGCCGTAGCCCCTATCACCACCAGAATGCACTGCGCCGCATCCTCCAGCCGTACCCCGAAATGAATGCCATCTACCCAGAGATACACATAACGCCGGTTCGACAAATCCCGCCGCGACCAACGCTGATGCTCGTCCTTCCACGCCTCTTTTCAAGCGGCTGATCGTACTCGCCGACAATCCGGGCGCCTCCCGCCCTAACAGCACCGTCAGCGCCTCCTGAACATCCCCGGTCGAGATCCCTTTCAAGTACAACCACGGCAACAACGCCTCAAGGCTCTGGGGGCGCCGAAGGTACGGCGGCAAAATCGCCGAGGTCAACCGGATCGCCTTCGACCGATCTCGCACCCGCGGCACCTTGACCTCGATAGGACCCACACCGGTCTGGATGGACCGCGTCGGTAGATGACCGTTCCGCACCACCCGCTTGGCGCCCATCCGCCGTTTTCTCGTCCTTGAATCGCTCCAGAAAGGCGGCAACCTCCGCTTCGATCGCCGCCGCCAGCATCCGCTGGGCGCCTTCCCGTAACAACTCCGTTAAGGCATCCGCCACGGGAGCTGGTGCCCCTGGATTCTTCAACGGAATGATCTTATCGTCACTCATGGCGTATTCGCTCCTCTTGTAGGAAGGGATGACCTTGAAGACCCTCCAGAATACGCCGCCTACCTCAATCCCTCATCCACAACTTTCGAGCATAACTCACGGCTTTGTCGGAAAAGCATTGCCGGCCTACGAAAGCTTGAGCCGATCTACCCTGGCCGAAGGCACCAAACGACTCTTGCCAGGCTTGTTTTCCCGTACAAGCGAGATGAAAACGCTCTAGGCTCCCGATCGGCCAAAGGGCGTGTCCGTCCCGGACGCATCCCCCTTATTCAGCTCGGTTTCCTCAGTTGTTCCAACAGAACGGTCTGTGCCTCGATGCTGCGTGGACCCTCGGTCTGTGCACGTCGATAGCTTCCGTCGGAAGTCAAAAGCCAGGCTTGGCTATTGTCCCGGAGGTAAAGGTCCAAATCGGCCCGAATACGTTCGACCAGTTTCTTGTTCTCGATGGGGAAACAGATCTCCACTCGACGGAACATGTTGCGCGGGAGGAAATCGGCGCTCGCGAGATACACTTCCGGGTGGCCGCCGTTCTCGAACCAGTAGACTCGGCTGTGCTCCAGGAATCGCCCGATGATCGAGCGGACTTCGATGTTCTCGGATACGCCGGGGATCCCCGGGCGTAGACAGCAGATTCCGCGGACGATCAACTTGATCTCCACACCGGCCATGGAAGCTCGGTAAAGCGCCTGGATCAACTGCGACTCCGCCACCGAATTCACTTTGATGATGATGCGGGCAGGCCGGCCGGCTGACGCGTGCTCGATTTCGCGATCGATTTTTCTAAGCAGGGTCTGGTGCAAAGTAAATGGCGATTGCAAAAGTTTGTTGAGCCGCCCTACTTTGCCCAGACTGGTCAGCTGGACGAACACCCGGCGTATGTCTTCCCCCAATTCTTGGTCGGCGGTCAAAAGCCCATAGTCGGTGTAGATACGAGCTGTGCGAGGGTGATAATTGCCGGTGGAGAGATGGATGTAATGGCGCAGGTGCCGGCCCTCACGCCTTAGGATCAGCAACATCTTAGCGTGGGTCTTGTAACCTACGATGCCGTAGACCACCTGCACGCCCGCTTCCTGCAAGCGCGTCGCCAGAGAAATGTTGGCCTTTTCGTCGAAACGCGCCCTGAGTTCCACCACAACCGTAACCTCCTTGCCGGCTCGGGCCGCTTTGAGGAGCGCGTCCACAATGGGCGAATTCGGACCGGTCCGGTACAAAGTCTGTTTGATCGCGACCACCTGAGGGTCGTCGGCCGCCCGCCGGATTAGCTCAATCACGGGCGTGAAGGATTCATAGGGCTGGTGCAGCAGGATGTCCTGCTTTTTGATCGCCGCGAAGATGTCCCGTCCGCCGGCAAGCTGAACCGGAAACCCGGCGGTGAACGGCGGATATTTAAGATCAGGCCGATCGATCAGATCGTACACCTCGCGGGTTCGGCTGAGATTCACCGGACCGTCTACCCGATAAAGGCGATCCTCGGTGAGTCCGAACTGGCTCAGCAAAAACTCGACGATCTCGTCCGGACAGTTGTCCGCCACTTCCAACCGCACCTCGTCTCCGTAATTACGCGTGCTCAGTTCACCTTCCAAGGCGCGCAGCAAGTCGTCCACCTCTTCCTCGTCGAGGTACATCTCACTGTTGCGCGTCACCCGAAACTGATAGCAGCCGCGCACTTTCATGCCGTAGAACAGATCATCGACGAAGGCATGAATGATGGACGAGAGAAACACGAAATCATACGGACCGCTCTCAGTTTCGCCTGGAGGCAACTGAATGATGCGCGGTAAAGCCCGCGGCGCCTGTAATATGGCCAGTTTGATGTCGCGCCCGAAAGCGTCCTTGCCCGACAAAGGCACAATGAAATTCAGGCTTTTATTCAAGATGCGTGGAAACGGGTGGGCAGGGTCCAGGCCGATGGGACTCAGAATCGGCAGCAGTTCCTTTTCGAAATAGGCTTTGAGCCAGGCTTGCTGAGAAGCATTCCATTCGCTCCTGCGGACGAACCGAATGCCTTGCTCCGCCAGTAAGGGCAGCAAAATCTGGTTCAACACCCGGTATTGCTCGGACACCAGTTCATGGGCACGTGCGCTGATCGCCGCCAGGGTTTCTTGCGGTGCGAGGCTGTCGGGCTCGGTTTGCGTTGCGCCGATTTCAGCGAGTTGAATCAAGCCCGCGGCGCGGACCTCGAAAAATTCGTCTAGATTGGAGCAGGAAATGGAAAGGAAATTGAGTCGCTCGAGCAGCGGGGTACGTTCATCCTTGGCTTGTTCGAGCACTCGCCGGTTGAATTCCAGAAAGCTCAGCTCGCGGTTGATGTAAAGCTGCCCGTCGGATAGATCGACGGAACCAATAGCGCTCTGACCTTCGGCCGCGCCTTCGACACGTTTCTCCAGCAGCCTTCTGGCATCGGTCGCTTTTCCCATGTCGCCCACCAGGTACTTGGCCGCCCGAATCATGCGCATGGCCTTGGCCTTGTTGAATCCCGGTAATTTGACTAATTGCTCGACGTCGGCGTTCGCCAGTTCTTCGACTGAAAAGATGCCGTGTTCAGCCAAAATGGTTCGAGTGGATTTGGTGATGCCTTTTACCTGGTTGATGATCAAGCGTATCTCTCCTGATGCTCCCGATCCGGCAATCATAGCGCAACGCGGCGCGCACAGGTTCGGAAAAGCACGGCACATTCCGAAACGGCCTGAGCCGGGACCGGTGCCGACGCGACGGATCCCCAGCTCGAGCGAGAAGGAAGCTATGGGGCGATTTGGTGATGAAACGGGTCGCCCCCGCCTCATCTCTTCTTTAATCTTCTTCGAGGAAGCTCTGAACGAGTGGATTTCTTCATGCCTTTCGACGAGCTCGAGGTCCCAAGCTCAGTCAAAGGGTTAGAGACCAGGCGACAAAAGGCCCTTATTCGTCCTTCGTGCCTTCAAAAAGACCGCGATACTCCCCGTAACCTTCTTTTTCCAGGTCTTCCTTGGGGATGAACCGCAAGGCTGCCGAATTCATACAGAACCGTTTTCCAGTGGGCGGCGGACCGTCATCGAACACGTGACCGAGGTGGGAATCGGCGTGTTTGCTGCGAACTTCGTTGCGAACCATGAACCAGGATCTATCCTGCCGGTACACGATATTGTCCGGCTCCAAGGGCTTGGTAAAACTCGGCCACCCGGTTCCAGAATCGAATTTGTCGAGCGAACTGAAAAGCGGCTCGCCCGATACGACATCCACATAAATGCCCTCCCGATGGTTATCCCAATACTCGTTCTGGAAGGCTCTCTCGGTGCCATTTTCCTGAGTGACTCTGAACTGTTCGTTGGTCAGTTTTTTGCGGAGCTCCTCTTTGCTCTCTTTCTTGAATTGCGAGGGATCCCAAGCCATGGCCAGATCTCCGAAAAACAATGCGGTAAACAATAATAACAAGACTTTCATGACACTTCTGCGTCGGCATTCAAACAGGCTGACGCATCATTTTCCGATTTTTTCTTCTACACCAAATCGTTTTCGACCGCTATTACAGTGAGACCCTCTAAAAAATCCGTCGACATCAAAACCCTGATCTCGCGAGCTCGTCTAACGTTTTTTATTCGTGGACTGACTGGATTTTCCGGGAGGGCGAAATGCGACCGGAGTCAAGGAGAATTCCCGCAAGAACGACCGAAGCTCTGCTCATGTTGTCGGCCATTTTGTTTGCCAAACCGACTTTCGCAATGGGCAATGAACTCGCTAGGGTGGCAGACACGCATGCTCTCTTGAAGTCTCCGACCCCAGTAGCAGTCAAGAAAGGCGTCGTTCTGCACGGGTTGGACGCGAAAATGCACACCGCTATTCACAAAGCTGGGCGGATTTGGATGAGGCACGGCAAAGTGCTGGTCGTTACATCCGGACTGGACGGCCGTCATAAAAAGGGAAGCTTGCATTATGCGGGCTTGGCCGTCGACCTCCGCTCGCGCTATTTCGCTCCATCGATCTGCAAAAAGGTCACTCATGAGCTACAGAGGAGTTTAGGCGGCGAATTTCAGGTGATCCGCGAAAAACATCATATTCACGTGGAATACGATCCGTGAGGCGATGGGCTACACGCCCGTCGGCCCTTTTCTTCAATATCCAGCGCCGCGCGTTTGCCGTTAAATCTGGCGGCCATCCGTGTTTTCGAATGCTCGCTTTGCGATAATCCCGCTATTCCGGGCGCGGCGATAAACCGCATGCGCCAAATCCAGGTCTATACCGCTTCGTCGGTTCGACGTGCCGGCAGGCGTTACAGGCCTAATTGATAGCCAAAAATCCAATTTACGGGGGAATTCGGCATGGCCGACCAGCAATCCAATTTGATCGACCTTCAAGCCTTGAGAGCGAAGCGACTGGCGGAACAGATGAGAAGCCGGTCCCGCCTTCAAGCAAAATTTGGGCGGGAATTTCTTCTCGACCTTTTTTGGTACGAGAACGAACGGGAACCCACTTCTCAGGACGAATTGGAGAAATTCCTGGAGACAAAGGGCCTACCCACTATTTCGGATTCCGCGCTGTTTCGCGGCTGGCTGATGCGCCGCCTTCGAGAAGAAATCTAAGTCGGTATGGTCTTCCCGAGCGGAACTAAAGGCTTCCAACCGAGAACGTTTTTGGCCGTTTCGCCGAGGCATTTTGGCCGTTTTAATTGTCGTCCATCGTGTGAGATGATCCGGTGGTGAGCTCGGGAGACCGGCGACCGTTGTCTGCCCAACTGTTCAAACACAAGCTTAGGAGGAATCTGATTATGGACACTCATCCCGCACGGGCAGTTAAATTGGTTTCGAGCATCATCGCCTGTTGTTTGATCTTGGCCGTCGCGCAAATGGCACGCGCCGAAGCGCCCTACAAGGTCGAAGGCAACAAGGTCGATAAAGCGACCTACGAAGGCTGGAAAATCTACAAACGGCAACGTTGCGAAACCTGCCATGGGCCTACCGGCGAGGGCGGCCCCGCTTTTCCCAATCTGCTAAACAGCATGAAAAACCTCTCGAAAGAGCAGTTCCAACAGGTCGTATTGGAAGGCCGGAAAAATATGCCTGCCTATAAAGGCAATAAAGCCGTAGTCGATAACATTGACGGACTTTATGCTTATATCAAAGGCCGTTCTGATGGCGCCATCCCGGCGGGCGACTTGGCCGAAATGCAGTGACTTGGCCCCAAAAAAGCGAAATGAGCTGAGCTTTGCCGGGAACGGAAGCCTAATCGGTCCGCAGAGGTGTTTTCGTCCTCTGACCGGACGCGCACCTTTGCGGATTGGCTGAACAAACCGAAATCAGTGGAGCGCGAGCTCTAGGGTTTCGCTGAACAATCCGCCGATTTTCGAACGACCGGTTTCCGACTTCTTCCGTCACGCACCGAGCCCCGCCGCGCCATCGGGATCATCGCAAGACTGTTTCGATTTCTGCTCCTCCTCCGGACTGATGAGGTCCATGAACGATACCTACGTTACACTGTGTCTGTTGGGGGGATGCGGCAATCTCATAAGGTGCCGCCCTTTCGCGCAATAGATACGTTCATTCGAGGAGACCATAATGACGAACAAAACGATCATCGTCGGTGCAATCGCTGCATTGTTGGCAGGCTGCGCGAGCGGTCCTTACGGTGGTTCGCCTCAATTCGGCAAGACCGCCACAGGGGCTGTGATAGGTGCGGCCACTGGAGCCGGGCTAGGCGCCGTCATCGCCAAAGACAAGGGCAAAGGAGCTCTTATTGGGGCTGGAGTAGGCGGTTTGCTGGGTGCAGGCGTAGGTGCCTACATGGATCGTCAGGAAACGCAACTGCGCGACCAATTGGCCGGCACCGGAATTGAAGTGCAGAGGAGTGGCAATGATCTGGTCTTGAACATGCCGAGCAACGTCACGTTCGCCTACAACTCCGACCAAATCTCGCCGCAAGCCGCGAGCGCGTTGACTCAGGTCGCGACGACGTTGAATCAATTTCCGGAAACATTACTCACCGTGGTCGGGCATACCGACTCGGATGGCAGCGATGCCTACAATATGGACTTATCTCGCCGTAGAGCGAATGCGGTGTCCGAATTTTTGATGGCCCAGGGTGTCTCCGGAAGCCGCCTGCAAACGATCGGAATGGGGAAAAGCCAGCCCATCGCCAGCAACAGCACGGAAGAAGGAAAAGCACGCAATCGCCGGGTGGAACTATTGATCCGCCCCAATCAAGCCGCTGTGCAACAACAACCCGTACCGCAGCAGGATCAAGGCTATTATCCTCCTGCCGGAACCTCCCCACAGCAGCCGAACGGCTATCCGCAACAACCCGCTGGCTATCCGCAGCAAACTTATCCGACCAGAACGTATCCGTACTGATCCATCGGGTAACGTTTGCTTTACTTGCGGGCTCACCTTGAGCTTTGCGGCTGAGCTCGAGATACGTCCGTTTCACGCGCGATTCAATCACGAAACGGCAGCTTAACCTGCCCAAGCCGCCGAGGGGGCGGACAACGGTTCCGCCTCCCCTTCTCGAACGGCCTTGCCACTCATCGAGTCTCTACTTGTCTCAGTAAGGACTAGGTATTATCTTAGGTGTAATCTGGTCGCTACTTACACGACTCCAGTTCGGCTCCCCGATGCCGCTTGCTTGAAACGGCGGCTCCGCTTCCATTCATTCCAACCAGTCCGACATCAAGAATCAGAATTACCCGAGAGGACTCTATGCAAAATTGGAAACGACTGCTGATGTTAACTGCCGCTGCCGTCATTGGCTTGGCTGTCGTGCTTTTGGCATCCGGCATCGCTTTGACGAATTTCATAGTGGATTTTTGGTGGCACGACGAGCTCGAATACGGCGGATATTTTTGGCTCAAAGTTCTGTATCGCTATATTTTGTCGGGCAGCGTCACGCTGTTCTTTTTCTTCATTTTCTTTCTAAATTTCTGGGCCGCGTCCCGTTATCTCGGCATAGACGAGACGGCTTTCGCCAGACTGGGCCAAACCGAAGGAACGCGCTATCGGCGATTGTTGAAGCTCTTCCAAACCGGTTCCATGCGGGTCTACACGCCGCTATCCCTGATCCTGGCGATTCTCATCGCGATTCCGTTTTACCAACAATGGGACGCCGCCTTACTGTTCCTGTTCGCGCCCAGCGCCGGAATTGCCGATCCGGTATTCGGGCACGATGTCAGCTTTTACATGTTCTCCTATCCCATCTTCAGGTTGATCCAAAGGGAGTTGCTCGTCACGTCGGTCATCGCGACGCTGGCAATCGCTTTCCTCTATTGGCTGGAGCACCGCTTGCTCCCCGGTGAAAAACGGGAATGGCCTCTCGGCGCGAGAATCCACCTGAGCGGCCTGGTCGTCATTACCTCGCTGGTCATCGCGTGGGGTTTCATTCTGGACCGCTTCGGGTTGCTGTACACGGACGTGCATGAGCCTCAGTTCTTCGGGCCGGGGTTCATCGAACTTCGATATCACTTGCCGCTGATCTGGCTCGCGATTCTAAGCCTGCTCGGGGCGGCGGCAGCCGCCTTAATCTATGCGCATCGAGGCAAAGGACTGACTGCTTTGGTCACCCTGGTCCTCGTTCTTGGCGCTTCCTTGGGCTTGCGTAAGATTGACTTCATACCGGGCCTGATCGATCGGTTCGTGGTGAAACCGAACCCGGTCAGAGTCGAACAGGAGTTCATGCAGAACAATATCAATGCGACGCTTGCCGCCTATGAGCTTAACGATATCAAGATCATAGACGTCATGCCGGGTCTTCCTGATCAAGACATTCTCGATCAAGCTTTTCGCGAACACCTGTACAACATTCCGGTCTGGGATCCCGAATACCTTGACGACGTCTATCAGCAGATGCAGGGCATTCGGCCCTACTACCACTTTCCGAGCGTCGACATCGCGCGCTATATGATCAACGGAAGGCTCGAGCAGGTGAATCTGTCCGCGCGGGAGGTCAACATCGCCAAGCTGCCGCCCGAGGCGCAGAATTGGGAGAACACCCATCTCCGATATACCCACGGCTACGGTGCGGTCATCACGCCGGCCGCCCAGGACGGGGAGACGCCCATGGCATGGTTTCTCCGCGACCTGACCCTCCAATCGAGCGTCGGCTTCTCCATCGAGAAGCCCGATATCTATTTCGGCGAAGAAAACCTGCCCTACGCGGTCGTGCCGAACCGGCTTAGCGTCGTGGGCATTTCCAGCTTCGACGAAGAATCCAGCTACAACTATACCGGCAGCGGTGGCGTTCCGATTTCCTCGTTGTTCCGACGACTGCTCCTGGCCATTTACCTCCGTGACCAAAACCTGTTTTTCTCCGTCAATATCCGCGGCGACAGCCGAGCACTGTTCCGGCGGAATATTGTCGACCGTGTCAAACACCTGACGCCCTTTTTGTCCTTGGACAACGACCCTTACGCAGTCGTTACCCCCAAACGGATCTACTGGATCATAGACGCCTATACGACATCCGACCTGTATCCGGTTTCCAAGACCTCGACCAACCGCTTCAATCGCGACCGCGAGGACAAACGGTTCAATTACATCCGCAACTCCGTTAAAGTTATCGTCGACGCTTTCGATGGCAAGGTCGATTATTACGTCGCGAATCCGAACGATCCCATCATCCAGGGATACCAAAAAGCCTATCCGGGCGTCTTCAAGGATATGCGCACCATGCCGCCGATGCTCAGAGAACAGCTCCGCTATCCCAAGGATATGTTCACGACGCAGATGAGCATCTACGCCCGATATCATCAGACTGACCCCGCATTGTTCTTCCAGCAGGCAGAGACTTGGGACTTTGCCAGAGTCGGCGATTCCGTAATGAAACCCTTTTACTTCACGACTTATCTCCTCGAAGGGCTACGCGAGCCGGAAAACTTCGTCCTGATCAACCCAATGACTCCTATAGGACGGAGCAACCTCAGTGTGTTGGCGGTCGCAGGCACGCCTGCCGCCCGCGGAGGGCGCCCCGAATTTATCAAGGAAATCGTCCTCTACCGATTCAGCCGGGAAGTCCAAGTCGATGGACCGTCCCAGGTTAGCGCTCTGATCGACCAAGACCCAGAAATCGCTAGACAATTTGCCCTTTGGGACCAAAAAGGCTCACACGTGCTGCGGGGCCGGATCATCGTGCTGCCAGTGGGCCACTCGGTTTTGTACATACAACCGGTATACATCGTCTCGACCGGCACCACGAGAATCCCCGAACTCCAGCGCATCATTCTTTCGATGGGGAATGTCGTCATTATGGATCCGTCTCTGGAAACGGGAATAGAAAAACTCCAGGCGCGGCTCAAACAACTGGCTCCTCAAGCGCCCTCCGAGCCTGCCACCCCTCAGCCGGTGCCGCCGGAGCCGCCTTCGCGGTTGCCTGAAATAAGGCCGATGTAAAGGGCACTGGTGCAGATATGCCGAGAATGCCCCGATGCCGGTCGCGCGCGGGGCAACGGAAAACCTCACTGCGTAATCGGCCTTCACGAGGTATACCGAAAAGGCACCCGATCCTGATCAAGGGTAGGTTTTAGCTCGACAAGACAGGTTCCTTGGCCGGGCAGGCTAGAAGGTGATGCGCACGGACCGGGCGCTGCGCCTCGCTTCGCCATGGTAGACCGCCTCGATGTTGTTGCCGTCCGGGTCGAGCACGAACGCCGCATAGTAGCCCGAATGATAGGGACGCTCTCCGGGCGGGCCGTTGTCCCTGCCGCCGTTCTCCAGCGCCGCCCTGTAGAACGCATCCACCATGCTGCGGCTCTCGGCCTGGAAGGCCAGGTGCATACGCCCCGTGAGCATGCCCTGCGCCGTCGTCGGGCTGCCGGGGGTCGAGAAGAACAGCTCGTCGGCCCAGAAATAGCCGTCGCCGGACCCGCCGATGGGGATGTTAAGAACCTCGAGGACGGCGCCGTAGAAGCGCCGCGTGGCGGCTAGGTCTTTTACGACCAACTGGATGTGGTCTATCAGCCGGCCGCGGTGCAGTTCCTGCGTTTCCATGCCGTGCTCCCACTCGAAGAGGATAACGCTCGCATCTTAACAAGTATGGCGGCTGTCGGCATACGGTGATAGTGCGGCGCTCGGGCGGGAAGCTGCATCCGCATATACTGCGCGCCTTCGCCGTAGCTTGCCAGGAGTGCTGCGTGGGTTTCGGGCAATACCACCGGCCGGAAGCCGCAGCGCGCCCAGAAGGCGCCCGAGCCGTTGACGAACGTGAGGCAGGCGAACTGGAACCCCGACCGTCTCAACGCCTCGAAATAGGTCTCGATGAGCCGGGCTGCTACGCCGATGCTGCGCGCCGAGGGGTGGATGGTAAGTCGCGCAGGTAGAATGTATCAGCGTCAGCCGGCACGACGTAGTCCGGGCTGTAAAGCGGCGGCGTCCGGTTCAGTCGCCGGAGCATTCGTTGATGCTGTTCAGCGTGGCGTAGCCCTCGGCTCTAACGCAGGCAAGTCAGGACGTTCGATCTCAAACTCGCTCGGTACCGCCGGCGACGTTTCGACCTCCGACTGCCCCGGCTCCAGCGGTTCCACAGGTTCGTCGCCCTCATCCAATGTTTCCAATGTGTCCAACTTGTCTTCAAGAGTGGAGCCGGTATCGAGCGATATAACGCATCTCTCGGGCAAAGCCAGCTTGTGTTCCGGCCCCGTGAATTCGATTTTCAAGATCCCCTTCAACGTCCGTGGTCCGGCGGCCAAGTATTGTTTCTTGACCGAATAGTCCAGCACAGCCGAATCTATCTGATCGCCGACGACGAATTCCAAAGGCGCCGCTATGGCATCGTCCGAACCGCCTTGCGAGAAAAAAGCTTCGAGCTTCAATTTATCGCCGGTGGGAACGCCGACACCACTGCCGGTCGCAAAAAACCCCTGTAGTTTGGCACGTGCCATGATTTTTCCGTTGATACCTGGGGGAAACTCATGCTCGAATTTGATCACTACTTCTTTCAACGGCGGTTTGGCGACAAACGTTGCGTTAGCGATACTGACCGAATTCTGCCGCGCCGAGTTGTAGCAAATTCGGGGAATTTGGCCGGGTCTATCCGCTTCTATCCGCACGCCTCGATAATCGCCGCTGATATCCACACACATTTCAGTAGATGCTCGCGGCACAAGTCGAGTACCCTGAATATCGACCACTAGCGCCGAAGAAGCGCTAGGCAACAAAAACAGTAAAATAATCGAGGCAGATACACTCTTGTTCAAACGCATTGATATTCCTCTAGTCGATGTCTTATCGCACGCACGACCAAGCCCGTCACGGCATGTGTCATGACGTGGAATGTCGATGGCCCGAAATATAGCAAGCTTCGCCGAAATGTCTCTACTGAATTACATCCAGATCGGCTCACCTGTATCACAACTCGCAAAAGGTCCTTCAGGTGCAGCTCTTAACCAGCGCGGGAACAGGGTATGACCGACATCATCATTATTGGCGGGGGCATTATCGGGCTAATGACGGCACGTGAACTCGTCGCGACCGGCGCCAAGATCATCATCCTGGAAAAAGAGATGATCGGCCGGGAGTCCTCTTGGGCGGGCGGGGGCATACTCAGCCCGCTCTATCCTTGGCGAACCGCGGAGCCGATCATCCAACTCTGGCTTCGAAGTCATGCGGAATATCCGCAACTTGCGGAAACGCTGCAACGCCATACCGGGATTGATCCTGAGTGGCAAAGAAGTGGCTTATTGATCGGCGATTGCGAAAACCCGAGTCTCATCGAAACCTGGTGCAAAAGCCACGGAATTGCGTACGAACGACTCAGCTTCACAAGATTCCGCGAACTAGAGCCGTCCGTGAGCCTTACGCCGAGTTCCCCCTTATTCTTGTCCGAGATTGCCCAAGTCCGAAATCCGAGACTGCTCCGCGCTTGCCAATCAGACTTGCTCGCTCAAGGCGCACAAATTTTGGAACACCGTCCAGTCACTGAGGTCGGGATGGACGGCAGGAGGAGGATTAGGCGTGTTAGAGCTGGGAATGAAACCTTTACGGCCGACCAATTTGTCATCACTGCGGGTGCCTGGTCCGGAGCTGTAAGCCGCCACCTTTTTCCCTTGCCGCACCCCAGCATAGAACCGGTGAAAGGGCAAATGATCGTCTTTTCGGCTGAACCAGATTTACTCCGGCATATGGTCCTACACCAAGGCCATTACCTCATTCCCCGAAAAGACGGAAAAATTTTAGCAGGCAGTACTCTAGAATATACCGGCTTCGACAAGGCCACCACCGAATCGGCACGAGACGAACTTCTGGAATTCGCCTATGCCGCACTGCCGGCACTCCGCTCCTACCCAATAGAAAAACACTGGGCTGGACTGCGTCCCGGCACGCCTACCGGCATCCCTTACATCGGCCGCCATCCCGAAATTCAGAATTTATATTTCAATTGCGGCCACTTCCGTAACGGCTTCGCCACGGCCCCCGCTTCTGCTCGGCTCCTGTCCGATCTTCTGCTCGACCGTCCTCCTGATATTTTTCCGGAGCCTTATTCGCTAACAGTCGAGCATTGACGACACGGGCGGCTTCGATGCGGCGAGCTTCGCTTCAGCCGTCCCCCGTTTCCCGTAGCAATTCGGTTTCCTTTTCGAGTTCTGCAATTGCTTCGCGTGGCAGGTCGTTCAAGCCAATCCCGCCTTCCCGATAATGAGCGATGATTGCCTTGCGCATCCTCGGATCCCAAAATCTTCGAAGATGATCCGCAATGCCACGTACCGCGACAGCTCTATCCGGTTCGGCACCAAAAAAATTGCCGATGTCATTGGCCATTTTTACCAAATTCTCGATGTTCATGATTTTTCTAGTTCGGACGATTGGAAGCTTGGCGGGACTGACAGCTCAAGGCTCGTCATGCAACAAGCGCTCAGGATTTGCATAAACCACATGGTTGTTGCCACGTGCAAAACCGATAAGTGTGACACCCGTGTCTTCGGCGACGCGCACGGCGAGTCCGGTTGGCGCCGAAATCGCGGCGAGAAAGCCAATGCCGACCGACGCGCATTTTTGCACCATCTCGTAGGAGGCCCTACTGGTGACAACCACGAAGCCTTCCCGAAAGTCGGCACCCCGTCGCGCCAGCGCACCGATCAGCTTGTCCAGGGCATTGTGCCGGCCAACGTCTTCCCTAACGCTCTGTATACCTTGCCCCGGCACGGCCCAAGCCGCTGCGTGGACCGCTCCGGTAATGCGGTTTAACTTCTGGTGATCCGAGAGCTCAACCAGTACCCGGGCCAGTTCCGACGACGAGACCCGCACGCCTTGACCTACCGGAGTCGGCCGCCGCATCGCCTGTTGTATCGTGCGCGCGCCACAGAGCCCGCAACCGGTCCGTCCGGCGAGATTGCGCCCTTTATCCGTAGCGGCCTGGCAACGCGCCGCTGGAATGCGCATGCGCACCTCGATTCCGTCGGCGCGCTGGTAAACACGAATGGACTCCACTTCGGTCCCCGATGCGACAATGCCTTCAGTAAGACTGAAGCCCAGCGCGAAGTCTTCCAAGTCCAACGGCGTCGCCAGCATGACTGCATACGGCTCACCGTTATATATCAAGGCGATAGGCGCTTCTTCGGCAATGCAGTCTTCCTGACGATCATGAATCGAACCCTGCCAACGTTCGACCGGGCTGATCCGATAACTCGGCCATCCCAGCTCTTGCGCGTGCACGGCCACTCCGATTCCTCAGCCGGTGGCCGATGAACGCTGCTCCAACAGCGCCAATTGTTCCTCGGAGAACTGCCGGTACTGGCGCTGCCATTCCGAGGGGCCGGCTACCTTGGTCACCTGCACCGCCGTAACCTTGTATTCCGGGCAATTGGTCGCCCAGTCGGAGTTGTCGGTAGTGATGACATTGGCGCCAGACTCCGGGAAGTGGAATGTGGTATACACCACGCCCGGCTGTACCCTTTCCGTAAGGGTAGCTCTCAGTACGGTCTCGCCAGACCGACTCTTGATACCGACCCAGTCGCCGTCTTTGATGCCGCGTTGTTCGGCGTCGTGGGGATGGATTTCCAGGCGATCCTCGGAATGCCAGACCGAATTCATGGTACGGCGCGTTTGAGCCCCGACGTTGTACTGCGACAGAATACGGCCCGTTGTAAGAATCAACGGATATCGGCTGCTCGTCCGCTCCTGGGTCGGGACATATTCCGTCAACAGGAAGCGTCCCTTGCCACGCACGAACTGGTCGACATGCATGGTTGGCGTGCCTTCCGGCGCTTTCTCGTTGCACGGCCACTGGATACTACCGAGTCGGTCAAGCTTTTCGTAACTGACTCCCGCGAAAGTCGGCACCAGTCGAGCAATCTCATCCATGATCTCGGATGGATGAGAATAGTTCATGGGGTAACCCAAGGCATTCGAAAGCATCTGGGTCACTTCCCAGTCCTCATAGCCGGCGAGCGGCGGCATCACCTTGCGCACCGGTGAAATGCGGCGTTCGGCATTGGTGAAAGTACCGTTCTTTTCAAGGAAGGATGCACCCGGCAGAAACACGTGAGCGAATTTGGCGGTTTCATTCAGGAATAAATCCTGCACCACTACGCACTCCATCGCCCGTAACGCGGCATGAACATGCTGAGTGTCAGGATCGGACTGAGCAATGTCTTCTCCTTCGCAATAAAGCCCTTTGAAACTGCCATCCAGAGCGGCAGCGAACATATTCGGGATGCGCAGGCCGGGCTCAGACTCCAAGGTCACGCCCCACGCCGCTTCGAACTGGGAGCGGGTCTCAAAATCGGAGATGTGACGATAGCCGGGGAGCTCGTGTGGGAAGGAACCCATATCGCAGGATCCCTGCACGTTGTTCTGACCACGCAAGGGATTCACGCCCACGCCTTCCCGGCCGATATTGCCGGTCGCCATTGCGAGGTTGGCGATAGCGATAACCGCAGTGGATCCTTGGCTGTGTTCGGTAACGCCAAGGCCGTAATAGATCGCGGCGTTACCTCCTGTCGCATAAAGCCTAGCCGCGGCACGTACCATCTCGGCCGGAACACCAGTGATCGACTCGGTCGCTTCGGGGGAGTTGCGCTCCGCGCTGACAAACGTCTTCCACTTTTCGTAAGACTCTCGCTCGCACCGCTCCAAAGCGAAGGTGTCATTCGTCAACCCCTCGGTGACGACCACATGAGCCAAGGCATTGAGCAGCGCGACATTGGTTCCGGGTCGCAGCTTCAAATGGTAATCGGCTTTCACATGCGGCGATTTCACCAGGTCGATATCGCGGGGATCAACCACGATCAGCTTGGCACCTTCCCGAATACGCCGTTTCATCCTCGAACCGAACACCGGGTGGCCGTCGGTGGTATTGGCACCGATCACCACGATGACGTCGGTCTTCATGATCGAATCGAAGGCTTGCGTACCGGCCGATTCGCCTAACGTCTGCTTGAGACCGTAACCCGTTGGCGAATGACAGACTCGGGCGCAGGTATCCACGTTGTTGTTACCGAACGCCGCACGCACTAGTTTCTGGACCAGATAGGTTTCCTCGTTGGTGCAACGGCTAGAAGTCAACGCACCCACCGAATAGCGACCGTACTTGGCCTGAATGCGCTTGAACTCGGAGGCGGCGTAGTTGATCGCTTCTTCCCAGGACACGACCTGCCAAGGATCGTGGATGCTTTTCCGGATCATCGGTGTCGTAATACGATCCTTGTGCGTTGCGTAACCGAAGGCGAATCGACCCTTGACACACGAATGGCCGTGATTCGCGTGACCATCCTTATTGGGCACCATGCGCACCACTTCGGCCCCCTTCATTTCTGCCTTGAACGAGCAGCCTACGCCGCAGTAGGCGCACGTGGTCACAATACTGTGTTCCGGCTGGCCCTTTTCTATGACTGTTTTTTCCATCAAGGTCGCCGTCGGACAGGCTTGCACACACGCACCGCAAGAAACACATTCGGACTCCATGAAGGACTGGTTCTGCCCCGGGGAAACCTTGGAGTCGAAGCCTCTCCCATCCAACGTCAAAGCGTAGGTGCCCTGCGTCTCTTCACAGGCGCGCACGCACCGGGAGCATACGATGCACTTAGCCGGATCGAAGGCGAAATAGGGATTGCTCGTGTCTTTTTCCGCCTTCAGATGGTTCTCACCCTCGTAGCCATAGCGCACTTCGCGGAGCCCCACGGCACCTGCCATATCCTGCAATTCGCAGTTGCCGTTGGCGGAACAGGTGAGACAATCCAGCGGATGATCGGAAATATACAATTCCATCACGCCGCGTCGCACCTTGGCCAACCGCTCGTTCTGGGTACAAACTTTCATGCCTTCCGCCACTGGCGTGGTGCAGGAGGCGGGCAGGCCGCGTGCGCCCTCAATCTGCACTAGACACAGCCGACAGGAGCCGAAAGGCTTCAAGCTATCGGTAGCGCACAGCTTCGGGATCTGGATGCCGATGCTCGCCGCAGCCCGAAGGACTGAGGTCCCTTCAGGTACGGTCACACTGAAACCATCGATTTCCAGGGTAACCATCTTGTCGGATTGGCTCGGAGGTGTGCCGAAGTCGTAATCGCGTAGTGCCATGGAATGACTCCTGAATCGTGATGTGCGCCGGGCGCACCTTGAGTTTAAGCCGCTCTTTCCGCCGCAGAAATGCCGAAGTCCTCGGGAAAATGGTTCAGAGCGCTCAATACCGGATACGGCGTCATGCCGCCCAAGGCACAGAGCGATCCGTTAAGCATGGTGTCGGACAAATCACGCAGAAGCGCAATATTCTTCTCTCGATCGACGCCCCGGATGATCTTGTCGATCACTTCTACGCCGCGGGTCGAACCAATTCTACAGGGCGTGCACTTACCGCAGGACTCGATGGCGCAGAATTCCATTCCGTACCGCGCCATTCGAGCCATGTCTACAGTGTCGTCGAAAGCGACGATACCACCATGACCCAGTACCGCCCAGATAGCCGAAAACGCTTCGTAGTCTAGCGGCGTGTCGAACTGCGACTCTGGCAGATAAGCACCGAGCGGTCCGCCTACCTGAACAGCCCGAATCGGTCGTCCGGTAGCAGAACCACCGCCATAGTCGTAGAGGACTTCGCGCAACGTGACGCCGAACGCTTTTTCAATCAGCCCTGGGTATTTGATATTGCCCGCCAACTGGATCGGCAGCGTGCCGCGCGAGCGGCCCATGCCGAAATCGCGGTAATATTCCCCGCCTTTATCGAGAATGATCGGCACCGAAGCCAACGAAATGACGTTGTTGATTACGGTCGGCCGCCCGAATAGGCCCTCGACGGCCGGCAGCGGAGGCTTGAAACGAACCAAACCGCGCTTGCCTTCCAGGCTCTCGAGCAAAGAGGTTTCTTCGCCGCACACATACGCGCCGGCACCTAAACGGACCTCGAGGTCGAAACTCTTACCGCTCCCCAGAATATCTTTTCCCAAGTAACCGGCACGATACGCCGCTCCGATCGCTTCGTTCAAAGCACGATGGGCGTGGGGATACTCAACGCGCAGGTAGATGTAGCCTTGCGTAGCCCCTACAGCCAGCCCCGCAATAGTCATGCCTTCGATCAGGACGAAGGGGTCACCCTCCATGATCATGCGATCGGAGAAAGTTCCCGAGTCGCCTTCGTCTGCGTTGCACACAATATATTTGGTATCAGAGACCGCATTCAGAACCGTGCGCCATTTGATGCCGGTCGGAAAAGCTGCGCCGCCGCGCCCGCGCAATCCCGACGTAGTGACTTCGTCGACGATGGCCGAGGGCGCCATCTCGAGCGCCCGACGCAGCCCGCGATAACCGTCGTGGGCCAGGTAGTCGTCAAGGCTGACCGGATCGGTGATACCGACTCGCGCAAAAGTCAATCGCTCTTGGTTTTTCAGATACCAAAGGTCGTCAGTCGGCCCGAGGCACAAGGGATGGGAGCCGCCCTGTAGGAAATCGGCCTCGAACAAGGACGGAACATCGCCAACACGCACCGGGCCGTACGCGATACGACCCCTATCGGTGACCACTTCCACCAATGGTTCCAGCCAATACAGACCGCGGGAACCGTTGCGAACCAAGTCGACTGAGATATTCCGTTTTGCCGCTTCGCCGCGAATGGCTGCGGCGACCCGCTCTGCACCCAATGACAATGCACTGGAATCTCGGGGAACGTAGACGGTCGTCATTTTGAATTAACCTGTCTGTATATTCTCAATAATGTGGTCGAACTCCTCGGCCGTCACGCGCCCATAGACGTCTTTGTCGATCATAATCGACGGCGAGCATGCACAGTTGCCGAGACAATATACAGGCTCCAGACTGAAAGCTCCGTCTTCGGTCGTTTCGTGGTAATCGATACCCAAGCGATGCTTCGCGTGGACTTCCAAAGCCTCGGACCCCATAGCCTGGCAGGACTCCGCTCGGCACAGATAGATCGTGTGTTTCCCGGGCGGTGTATCGCGGAAATAGTGGTAAAAACTGATTACGCCATGCACTTCGGCCCGAGAAAGATTCAGTTCCCCGGCGATCAATGGGACGCTATTCGGTGGGACGTAGCCAAGCGCATCCTGAATACCGTGTAAGATCGGCAACAAAGCACCCGGTTTATTCTTGTTGGAACGGATAATTTCTAGCACGCGCTCGCGGTCCCATTCGTGTTCTGCCATTTAAGCCTCGCTCAACCGTGTCCGCTTCCGAATATCAGTAAAGACACATAGCTTCGACAGTTATGCGCCTCTTTCTATTCATGCGGCATAAAAAAATCTTACAAATGCATTTTTAGCATATTCTTAGGCATGGGTGGTGACTTTGCAATAACTTTCTTGACTAAATCGCTAAGCTTTTAACCCACTCCAAACCAGGAATAAGCCTTGCTCCCCTCTGACTCGGCGACTATAGGAACGGACTACTTTTCGGGAGTAGGAGTACTGTCAGGGCGTGCCCTTCGCCAGCGACAAGGCCACTAACAAAGAGGCATCAAACGAACACAGGAAAGGCAGCCTGCCGTCATCAATAGACACCATGACTGGGGAACACTGCGCAAGGCGTCGATATGAGATTATACATATCACCCTACGAAATTGTCCCGCCATCCGGTGAGTCCGCTGGTGCGGGACCGTATACGGATCGATGTGGATCGAGCCAAAAGACTAAGACTCATTCAAGACTTACGTCCGGAATAAAACAGGACACGCGACCGACCTGATCATTCCCGAGTCCGACAGGAATTTGAGTAAACGTCCGGGTCATGTTCGGCTCAATCGCTCCTGGCAAAATAGCCTTCAGCGGCTCGAGAAGCTCAAACTCTTGGGAATATTGCAGGCAAACTACCTCGATTCCGCTGACCCGACGTGCGCTGCCGTTCCTGATCGAAAAATCGAAAAGCATCGTATGGTCCGCTGGCGTCAGAGTCCAGCTGAAGTCAACCAACTCGATCCGGCGCAAGACGTCACGTTTCATGCGTGCGTCGGATACCACTGGCGGCTGAACAGGTTGTTCTTGGGCACTTCCGACCGACACGCTCTCCGGCATCACCGCTTTTTCGATCTGGTCGGTCGAATCCACCTGCTGGCGGTCGCGGCTGCCGCTCTCGGCCATGCTTCCGTCCCGCTGCTGGGCAAACCATGTCCCTAACTGCCAGGCCACAATCGCAAGCAATATAGTCACGACCAGATAGACAAGCAGACGAACGTAATAGCGACGCCACGGCACTTCCGAATTGCCTCCTTCGAACTCACCCGGCTCGCCAGCCACCTCTGCTTCGCCTTCGTCGATCTTCGTTCGCTTTGTCGAACTGACACCACCGGCGACTACATCTGCAACGGTTTTCTTTTCCATTCCTTCGCCGCGCAAAACAGCCATCAAAGCATTTGGACCAGCCAACGTTATTCGAGTGTCCGACTCAATGCGGTGTTTCTCCAGAGCTTCCTGAAATGCGCGACAGGCTTCATCCAGATGTTTCAGAACATCCTTAATAAACTTTTCGTACAAGATCACCCGCACATTCTGATGAATCGGTACATCGATCCCGTCAAGAACCGTTGACAACGCGTTCAAAGTTGCGGAGGGACTCCAGGGCGCGGGTGGTAATAACTCGCGCGCTACTCCTACGACCTCGGCATACACTTCATTGAGATCATGAAGACTTTGACGGTGCTGGGATTCGACGTCCCGAATTCTACCTGCTAGATATTCGTCAAATGCGAAAGTCCGCCGGTAGCGTGGCATTTGACCGTTCTGTCGTTCACGCGCTTGGTCATTCGCCGCGGCCTCCTCGTTGGAGCCCTGCTGGTCCGAAAGCCGCAGGAAAGAGCGCTCCAATTCCTGGCCCAGGCTTTCCGAGACAATGTCTTGATCGAGATGAAGTGTCGTCCACACATCGGCTAGATGATCCTGCAGCACCGAATCGAAGTTATCTATAGCCTGAACGGCCGTCGCCAAATTCAGGTCGTCCAACATGTAACGAAAGCGATCTTGGATGCGGCGTACGAAGGTCGAGCGGTAAAGATCAAATAAGATCGAAAAATCCATTGCGATTTCTAGATCTTCAGTGTCGATGCGTTTTTCCCCATTTGGGCCGTCTTTATGCGACAAATGGATAACGAAGTGGGACTGGTTCCACTAAAATAATCGGCCGACGATTCATCGTTTCGACTCTATCCAATTCGAAATCCGCCCATGACCGACAACCGAAGTAACTCCGCCGATTCGAGCACCTATTCGACACCGCAAAACGGCTGCTCGCACCTACGTTCCATCCGCAGCTTTACTCTCCGCCAAGGTCGATTCACTGCGGCTCAACGAAGGGCGTTCGATACTCTTTGGCCGATATACGGCTTAAATATGGCCGATACGCTCCCGGATTATGGGCAGATTTTCGGTCGCAGCGCTCCTTTGCTCGTTGAAATCGGTTTCGGTAACGGCGAAACTTTGGCTCAACTCGCCAGCAATCAACCACAAACCAATTTCATAGGCATCGAGGTCCACCGGCCCGGTGTGGCACAGCTGCTGTCGCGCTTAAAAGAACGCGAATTGACCAATGTACGGATTTTTTGCGCCGACGCCGTCGAGGTCCTGACAACTCAGATCGCTGATGGCAGCCTCTCGGGAGTCAATTTGTTTTTCCCCGACCCTTGGCCCAAGAAGCGCCACCATAAGCGCCGACTGGTCACCCCGGGTTTCGCCAGTCTCGTAGCGAGGAAACTCAAATCCGGAGGAATTTTTCACGCCGCCACGGACTGGGAAGATTACGCGAGGCACATGCTGGATGTGCTTGAACAGTGTGAAAAGTTCGAAAATGTCGCCGGTAAGGCTAAGTTTTCGCCTCGCCCGGAACACCGGCCGTTGACCAAATTCGAGCGCCGCGGACGAGAGCTTGGACACGACGTCTGGGACTTGATGTTTGTCCGACGACACGATCTTTAACCCTTAACCCGCCACCGCCTCCGCTGGTTGAAACAAGTCCTCCTCAACTTCGGCCTCTGTTCGAGCCTCATCCAACTGTAGTGCCTGTCGTATCTCTACGAGTTCATCATATTGCTGCCGCAAAGGTTCCAAGGCATGAACGAGCGCCGCAATCTCCTGATCCAACGCATGGCTGGATTCATTGATCTTGCGCAACACATCCAATTTACTTTCGATCACGTGCTTGTGATCCCGGATCTGATGGATAAGCGGCGTTAGCGCCATGCCGGACCACGCCACCACATCCCTGTACGCCTGGAGGAAGAGTTCACGGGCGCGCGCGATGATCGTCGAGTAGAGCTTCACCACGACCATGCTCTGCTCCATCAACGTTGACGAGGCGCTGTCTCTGAAAGCTTCTCCCTGTTTAAATATCCGTTCCAACTCGATTTGATACTTCTTGAGTGAGAACGATGGCGCCTTCAGGTCGGCGAAACCGTGTTCTTCCTGGAATTTCCCGTATATCCCCTTCACCAGCCTCCGAGTTTCTTCGCTGATGGAAAGAGCCTTGACGAGCACCCCATTCAGCTCCTCAAGCACGGCGGCCATAGCGGCTTTCATCCCGATCGTCGTGAGACTCCCGGCCATTTGTCGCCGGGTACGCTTGATGATTTCATCGATCTTCTCTGGTGCTAAGGCTTCGGCCAATGATTTGATCTGCACCGCGAACACCCGTCGGCTGGCCTGAAACTGATTAACGCTGGACAGATAAGCGTTTTGCTGCTCCCTGGTTTCAACCATCAGCTGTTTTATCTTGTCCCGGTTATTGACATCCACATTGCGAAGATCGTTGATTTGCCGCTCGGCGTCAGCGATATGGGCCCGCAAGACGCTGGTTGACTCCTCGACCAACCGACCGACCTGCTGGGTAACTGACGCCATCAAGAGATTCTGCCTCTCCTTCACGACTTTTTCGGCGAGAAATTTTTCAAAAACGTCGAGCCGACTTCTTTGCAGGAGTACCTCATCGCCTTTCACCTTGGCGAGGAGGGCCTGCTTGGCCGTCAAAGGAAAGATCGAGCTCGGTTCGACCTCCAGGGTTCTGGCGACCGAGTCGACTTGTGACCGAATCGATTTTTCGATCACATCGTCTCCGTGTAAATCTCCCCACATCGAATCGATCTTATTCATGACCACGGCCAAACCAGTATTCTCCCGTCCTTGGCGCGAGCCCCGGACATGGTTGCACCACATGTCCATATCGCTCTTGGTCACGCCGGTATCCGCTGCGAGCACGAAGATGACCGCGTGCGCGCTAGGCAGCATGTGCAGGGTCAGCTCCGGCTCCGCCCCGAGCGCGTTGAGACCAGGTGTGTCGAGAATAGTCAACCCTTCTTTGAGGAGGTAATGTGGAAAGCTGATCAATGCATGACGCCAACACGGAATTTCCACGGTCTCCGGTGCTACGACCTGCCCCGGATGCATGTCCTCGTTGTACAGACCGAGTTTCTTCGCCTCTTCCAGCGGTACGCGCTTGGTCGCCGTCAACTCCTGAAACGCTTCCTGCATCTGCACCGGCGACGCACAATCGAGCTCAATCTGCATCCAGCTCTGGGGATGGCGTTTATACTCACTGAGCGATGTCTGGTTCAGACGACTCTCGATTGCCAACAATCGAATATAGGCGCCGCCTTCGGGATCGTAAAAAATCTCGGTCGGACACATCGTGGTCCTTCCCGGAGACGACGGCAGGAGACGAACGCCGGTATCTGAGAAAAACAAGGCGTTAATCAGTTCGGTCTTGCCTCGCGAAAATTCGGCCGCAAAGGCAAGCACAATCCGGTCCGAGCGCAAGCTGTCGAGCATGCCCAGAAGGGTTTCATTGACGGCATCGCTGTTCAATTCATACCGATCCAACCAGGAACGATATCGCTCAACCGCCTGGCTAATTTGCTCACGCCATTGGCCGTAGTCTCGCAGCTTGTCTTCTAAATGAATGATGCTCATCTCCGGCTCTCGATCCGATCGTCTATGGAATAAAGTGCAATTCTGGAGCAGTTGGGAGGAAGTTTAGACCAATTCAAGATTCAGTCCATTTTTGAAAGCTCGGTCCACCAGGCCGGCCAGAGTTTGGGCGCGCGGATTTCGAAGCGCTTATCCCTTCCGGTCTCGCCGGCCAGCAAAACCACATCTTTTTTGGCAACGCCGAAAACGTCCGCGAGAAACTCGATCAGGTACCGGTTCGCCTTGCCGTCGACGGGCGGTGCCTTGATGCGGATCTTGAGCCGATCGCCATGCAGGCCAACGACTTCGTCCTTGCCCGCGCGGGGCTGAATGTGGACGTTCAGCGTCAATGTCTGACCGTCCCAGGCATACCAGTCGCTCAAATCAGTTCAACAGGGTCGTTAGCTGCTGCAACGGTGGCAATACAAGCATCTTAGCGAGCTGTATGCCGATCAAAGGGATCAACGGTGACAAGTCGATACCGCCGATCGGGGGCAAAAGACGGCGGCCGAACCGAAGCAGCGGCTCGGTCAGACTGTAAAGCAAGGAAATAGCGGGGTTATACGTTCTGGGACTGACCCAACTCAACACAGCGCGAATGATGATGGCGAAAAAAAAGATATTGAACAGCAAATCCAGCAACTGTGCGAAAGCCCATACCGCCAACGCCGAGAACGTCAGGCTGGTATCCTGAAGCAAAAATATCAGATATCCGCCCAGCATCTGTAGCCCCAGCATCAAGACGAGTGAGGCGGTATCGACGCGGCCGATGGCGGGAATGAAGCGGCGCAATACACGCAGCGGTGGGTGTGTGATCTTAATCAGAAACTGCGAAATCGGATTGTAGTAGTCCGCATTCATCCACTGAAATAGAAACCGCAGCAATAAGGCGAAAATATAAAGGCTGAACAGCGTATCGATCAAAAAGATAGCGGGATTCACCAGAAAATCCGGAGACATCGTCACTCTCCCAGTTGCTTCGATAATTCCGCGGCCCGCGCATTTGCCGCCTTTATAGCCTCCAGCACCAGTCTGCGAAGGCTACCCCCCTCAAACACCTCTATTGCCTTCTCCGTTGTGCCACCGGGCGATGTGACCCGCCTTCGCAATTCGGCTGGCCCCTCGTCAGATTCGATAGCGATACGCGCCGCGCCCAGCGCCGTTTGCTGAGTAAGAAGACGCGCCGTGGTTTTGTCAAGGCCGAGCTCGGTCGCTGCATCCTCCATGGCCTCCATGAGCAGAAAAAAGTAAGCCGGCCCACTACCCGAAAGCGCTGTCACCGCGTCCAAGAGCTCCTCCCGTTCCACCCATACGGCGACGCCGACGGCACGGAGTATCGCTTCCGCCAAACTCTTCTGTGCCGGGCTTGTCCGATCATTTGCGTGCAACGCGGTAGCTCCCGTTTTCACCAGCGCCGGCGTATTCGGCATGCAGCGGACGATGCTCGCGTTGCCGCCCAGCCAACGATCCAGAGCGGTCTCGCGAACGCCGGCGGCGATGCTGATAATCAAAGGACGACCTTCCTGTACGGCAGCGGCGATTTCCCGAGCGACCGACTCAAGGATCTGCGGCTTGACCGCGAGTATTACCGTCTGGGACCGATCCACGACCGATCGGTTATTTTCGAACGTCTGGACGCCGAAACGCGTGGCCAAATCCTTCAATTTCGCGGTATCGACATCCGATACGACGATGTTTTCCGCCGGATATCCGTCCGAAATCAGACCACCGATCAGGCTGCCCGCCATATTTCCTGCGCCAATAAACCCCAAAGTCTGTGTTTTCATCTGTAATCATCTCCTACCGAACGGGCGCACTTGTAAACAACTCTATAGAGACTCCCTCAAAAACGTCCCCACAACCACTCTAGGCTGCACCATTTTTAGCGCTCCGAGGCGCCTTCGGCACCGAACGCAGCCACGTCTCGGCGCGGCCTCGGTCCGAACAGAGCGGTACCGACGCGGACCATGGTCGAGCCTTCCGTTATGGCTGCCTCAAGATCGTCGGACATCCCCATAGATAAGGTATCCAACCCCAAATCGCTAAGGCGTTCCGCGGCCTGTCGCAAGCTCCGAAACGATGCACGCTGGAGGTCGATCTCGTTTGTCGGTGCAGGAATGGCCATCAGTCCGCGAAAACGAAGCCTTGGCAATGCCGCAATCGCTTTGGCTAGTTCATCCAGTTCTTCGAAGGCAACGCCGGATTTCGTCGCTTCGCCGCTCACGTTAACCTGAATACAGACATTGAGCGGCGGCAGCTGTATGGGACGCTGATCGCTCAGACGCTCCGCAATCTTGATCCGGTCAACGCTATGCACCCACGAAAAATGCGCGGCGATCAGCTTGGTCTTGTTGGATTGAATGGGCCCGATGAAATGCCAGCCGATATCGAAATGGGCCAACTTTTCCTGCTTAGCAAGAGCCTCCTGAACATAATTCTCCCCGAACTCCCGCTGCCCACAATAATAAGCCGCGGCAATGGCCTCCGCTGGCTGGGTCTTGCTGACGGCGATCAAACGAACCGAGTCGCGGGGTCGGCCAGCGGCCGCCTCCGCGGACCGAATCCGGTCGCGCACCGCGTCCAGTCTCTGTTGTATCTGGCTCCTCATCGTGCTGATACGGTTGTCTATACTTGAGCGAAACGCAAGGGTATCGATCGACCAGAGCTTACACAAGAGTCAACACCAAGACACATCCATGGATATCGCCGAACTGCTCGCTTTTTCCGTCAAAAACAAGGCTTCCGATTTGCATTTGTCCGCCGGGCTTCCTCCCATGATCCGTGTGGATGGCGATATACGCCGGATTAACGTGCCGGCGCTCGACCACAAAGAGGTACACGCGCTGATCTACGACATCATGAACGACAAGCAGCGGCGTGATTACGAGGAGTTCCTGGAGACCGACTTTTCTTTCGAGCTCCCTGGAGTCGCGCGCTTTCGCGTCAACGCGTTCAATCAGGACCGGGGCGCGGCGGCGGTTTTTCGAACCATTCCGTCCAAGGTTTTGACATTGGAGGAATTGGGTTGCCCAAAATTTTTCCAGGAGGTCACCACGCATCCTCGCGGCCTGATCTTGGTCACCGGGCCCACGGGCTCAGGCAAATCGACGACTCTCGCCGCGATGATCGACCATATCAATTCGAATCAATACTCCCATATCTTGACGATCGAAGACCCCATCGAGTTCGTGCACACCAGCAAGAAATCGCTGATCAACCAACGAGAAGTTCACCGGGATACCTTGGGGTTCAACGAAGCCTTGCGCTCGGCTCTACGCGAAGACCCCGATGTGATTCTGGTCGGGGAAATGCGCGATCTGGAAACCATTCGTCTGGCGCTGACCGCCGCGGAAACCGGTCACCTCGTTTTCGGCACCCTGCACACCAACTCAGCAGCCAAAACCATAGACCGCATCATTGATGTATTCCCCGCCGCGGAAAAAGGCGTTATTCGGTCGATGCTGTCCGAGTCCTTGCAGGCCGTGATCGCCCAAACTCTGCTCAAGAAAAACGGCGGCGGACGCACGGCGGCCTGGGAAATCATGGTGGGCACTCCGGCGATTCGCAATCTCATACGCGAAGACAAGGTCGCACAGATGTATTCGGCCATACAAACCGGACGCAAGGACGGGATGCAAACCCTCGACCAGCACTTGCAAGAATTGGTCGAGAAAGGCGTCGTTGCACGCGCTACCGCGCGCGCCAAGGCGGTTAACAAAGCGGCATTCTGAAGCTGGGGAACAGGCTCGTGGATTTCGAATCCTTACTCATGCTGATGACGCAAAAAAAAGCGTCAGACCTTTTCATCATCACCAACAAAGAACCTTGCCTGAAGATCGACGGCGTCATTCAACCGATTTCAAATACCAAGCTGACGAAGGATCAGGCGCGGCAAATCGTCCTTGGGGTGATGAATCAGCGCCAGCGCGACGAGTTCGAGAACACTAAGGAGTGCAATTTCGCCATTTCATCGTCCGGGTTGGGGCGATTCCGTGTCAGCGCTTTCATCCAAAGAGACACTCCCGGAATGGTCCTGCGGCGGATCGAGACGAACATTCCGACGGTTGAAGAGCTCAATCTGCCCCCCATCCTGAATGAATTGGCGATGACCAAACGCGGTCTGATCCTGTTCGTCGGCGCGACCGGCACGGGAAAATCCACGTCCCTGGCCGCCATGATCAAATACCGCAACGAGCATTCGAGCGGCCATATCATCTCGATCGAAGACCCTCTGGAATACGTTCACCCGCATGCGGGTTGCATCATCACCCAGCGCGAAGTCGGCATTGATACAGAATCGTACGAAGTGGCGCTCAAAAACACCTTGCGGCAGGCGCCGGACGTCATTCTGATCGGGGAAATCCGAACCCGCGAAACGATGCAGCATGCGATCACCTTTGCCGAGACCGGCCATCTTTGCCTTAGTACCTTGCACGCCAACAATGCTAACCAGGCACTGGATCGCATTCTTCACTTTTTTCCCGAGGACATGCACCGGCAGCTGTTCATGGATCTTTCCTTGAATCTTCGAGCCATCATCGCGCAACAGCTCATTCGCCGAGCCGACGGCAAAGGCCGCTATCCGGCAGTGGAAATTCTCCTCAACACCCCGCTCGCCTCCGACCTCATCCGTAAAGGCGAGATCCATAAGCTGAAGGAGCTTATGAAACACTCGCGCGAACAGGGTATGCAGACCTTCGATCAAGCTTTGTACGATCTTTATAAAGCTGGGAAGATCACCTACGAGGACGCCTTACACGCCGCAGATTCGAAAAACGAAGTGCGGCTGATGATCAAGCTGGGCGAAGAAGGCAGCATCGAAAAATACTCGGGCCGCCACGACAATATGTTCATCTTAGATGACGATTGATGCCATCGGCCTCTCGCACAAATTCGACTCAAGCTTGAATCTCCGCATTTTCCGCTTATCCATTCCGGCCCGTCGAAATCCCGGCCGTCGCGGGCCGGGATTAGGCATGCGGACCCGCTTCTCGGTTTCCGCCCCGATCGGCACTAAGGCGTCCGGTTGGATTACCGTAATTTCAAGGACCTGTCACACCACACAGCCGCTTTCGGTATAATGCGCGGCACACTAAGCAATCGTCGTCTGAGCCAGCCCCCCGGTTAATGCTCGAGCCGAGCTGCCCTTTCTCCGCGTTTGTTGCTTTTCTCGACGGCTTGGTGCGCGGCGCATTTCTGACGAGATTGGCTGTTCAGGCAACGTGGTTCTTGGAGAAAATAAATGAATTGGTTGATTCTTGTCGGAATCGCCACTCTTGCTACCTTGCTGTTGCTCACAAGAGGCTCGTCGAAATCCGCCGAAAAGACGAGGAGATCCGGCTTCCGCAGGGAGGACTTTCTGTTCTCGGCAGAGGAAAGGGGTTTTTATTTCGCACTCAAGCAGGCCGTTGGCGACGATTATGAGATTTTCGGCAAGATTCCCGTCATCGAACTCATATCGCCGCGTGAGGACGAAACAAACCGCGGCGCGCGGAAAACGTTCGAGCAAGTCGCCGACCGATGCTTCGATTTCATCCTTTGCTCCAAAGCCGATCTGTCCATCGTGTGCGCATTGGAACTTTATGAACACGCCGTATCAGCAAGGCGGTCGAGAGCACCTGAAGATCCTTTGAGACCGATTTGTGACGCTGCGGGATTACCCTTGGTGCGCATAGAAGCCGGACCGTTCTACGATACGAACGAGATCAAACAAACTATTGCATCGTCTGTCCGCAAAGATCCCTTGTATCTGCCCGAACCCGACGGACGTAAAGAACCCCGTATCTCCATTATCGAGGATCTCGAGTTGTGAGCCACCCCGAAATTGTCCTCTTTGGCATCCGGAACTGCGACACCTGCAAGAAAGCCCGCGCCTGGCTCGATACACGCGGCGTGAGCTACCAGTTCCACGATTTTCGGGAGGATGGCCTGGAGCGCTCGATTCTCGAGGACCTCGAACACGCTGTGGGTTGGGAGCACCTTCTCAACCGCCGAAGCACAACCTGGCGCGAACTCTCCGATGAAGACCGGGCGCATCTGACTCGAGACAAGGCACTGCAGTTGATGCTTCAATTCCCCACACTGATCAAACGGCCAGTGTTGAAGGTGGGAAACAACATGTTCAGCGGTTTTTCGCCGGCGCTGTACGAGAAGGCGCTATGAGCCAGACTTTGGATTTGGCGATCGAACTGATTCGGCGTCCTTCGGTTACGCCTGACGATGCCGGTTGCATGGACCTGATCGCAGCCAAACTGGAGCCCTTCGGTTTCAAGACCGAATGGTTGAATTTCGACGACACGAGAAACATCTGGTCGAGGCGGGGCAGATCTGGACCTTTGCTCGTGTTCCTAGGTCATACCGACGTCGTGCCTGCCGGTCCTTTGGAAGATTGGCTATCGCCTCCGTTCGAGCCCGAGATCCGCGATGGCCAGCTATACGGAAGAGGGGCGGCGGATATGAAGAGCGGCATCGCCGCCATGACCACGGCGTTGACACGATTCGTAAGCCGCTACCCCGATCACAAAGGATCGATTGCCTTGCTGCTTACCAGCGACGAGGAAGGCGCAGCGACGAACGGCGTGGTCAAAGTCGTCGAGACCCTGCAAGAGCGTGACGAAAAAATCGACTGGTGTCTCATCGGTGAACCCTCCAGCTTCGCTACACTCGGGGACGTGATCCGCATCGGACGGCGCGGATCGCTGTCCGGCGTCCTGCGCGTATTCGGCGTGCAGGGCCATGTCGCCTATCCGGACAAAGCGGAAAATCCGATCCACCGTTTTGCGCCTGTACTTTCGGAATTGACCCACGAGGTCTGGGACCAGGGCAACGAATACTTTCCGCCCACCAGTTTCCAAATATCCAATATCCAGGCCGGCACCGGCGCCGAAAACGTGATTCCGGGACGACTCGAGGTCATGTTTAACTTCCGCTTTTCGACGGCGCTAACCGAAGATCGGATAAAGCAACGTGTTCACGCCATCTTGGACAAACACGGCTTGCGGTATGAGCTGAACTGGCGGTTGTCGGGCGCGCCCTTCCTGACGACCAAACCGGAACTCATCGACGCCGTTCAAAGAGCGCTCGAAATCGTTCTGAAGCGACGCGCCAGAATGGACACGGGAGGCGGCACCTCGGACGGCCGCTTCATTGCTCCGACTGGGGCCCAAGTGGTAGAACTTGGCCCTATTAACGGCAGTATCCACAAAGTCAACGAACACGTATCGATCGAGGATATCGACAAGCTCTCCGCGGTTTACGAGCAGATCCTCGTCAACCTGCTCGCTTCATAGCTTCATAAGGGACTCCATCATGGAACAAGATCTGCACTCGCCGCTGATCGATGCGGAATGGCTCGCCAAACGCCTTCATTCCGCGGACATCGTCATATTGGATGCCACCTTCTTCCTGCCGAACCAGGCACGCAACGCACAACAAGAATATGGCTCCGCCCATATTCCGGGAGCTCGATTCTTCGACATCGACGCCATAGCTGATCGCGACAATCCTCTACCGCACATGCTCCCCTCCCCCGAGTTCTTTGCCGCCTGCGTCGGTCAGTTGGGTATTGATAATCAGACCCATGTCGTCGTTTATGACAACAACAGCTTCATGGCGTCGGCCCGCGTATGGTGGACGTTCCGAGTGTTCGGTCATGACCGCGTGTCGGTGTTGGATGGTGGACTTCAATACTGGAAATCCAAGGGACTACCGCTCGATGCAAGCGCGGTGACCGCCGAACCCCGCTTTTTCAAGGCTTCCTTCAGGCCGAACCTGGTGCGGAATCTCGAGGAAATGAAGGTGCTCGTCGGGGACGTCGTGACCCAGATCATCGACGCCCGCTCACCCGGGCGGTTTGCCGGAACAGAGCCCGAACCTCGCCCTGGCATTCGCTCGGGCCATATTCCTGGAAGCAAGAATCTCTTTTTCAAGAAACTCATAGACGAAACCACACAACGCCTGAAGCCCGCTTCCGAAATTCGAAACGAGTTCGAGAATACCGGTATCGACCTCGAGAAACCGGTCGTTACTACCTGCGGAACAGGTGTGACCGCATCGGTGCTCGCGCTCGGCCTGTATTGCCTCGGTTGCGAGTCTGCGGCCGTCTACGATGGGTCTTGGACCGAATGGGGCGGGCTGAATGACACACCAATCAGCGTGTAAGCACACCGGATTTAAGACAACAGCCCCCTTTCTGACGCTGTTGTCACCTCGCGACGTGTAGCACTTAGGGACGGTAGGAAAACCCGACAATTTTTATCAAGTTCCAACTTCTGAGATAATCGGCGTTCTTGCTTGCTCAAAGGGTCGGAATTTTTCGTCGGACATGGGGATATGGCCAAAAAGAACCCGAATTTTGAAGAATCTCTGGCCGAACTGGAACAACTGGTCGAACGTATGGAACAAGGCAATCTTCCTCTGGAGGAGTCGCTTAAACTGTTCGAACGCGGGATTCAATTGACCCGTTTCTGCCAAAAAGCCTTGAAAGAAGCAGAACAAAAGGTCCAGATTTTGCTGGAAGAAAATGGAGAACCCACGTTAAAGCCTTTTACCGATGAATCTTGAAACCGACTTGAATCGTTTTATGCAGATCTGCCAAGCGCGGGCAGAGGCGGCCCTCGATCTCAGATTGCCGGCAGCTGACCGCATGCCCGAACGCCTACATCAAGCCATGCGCTACTCAGTGTTGGGAGGCGGAAAAAGGCTGCGTCCATTGTTGACCTATGCCGCCGGGCAAGCCGTCGGCGTTCCATGGGAATGTCTCGACGGCCCCGCCTGCGCGGTGGAATTCATACACGTTTATTCGTTGATACACGACGATTTGCCGGCAATGGACAACGACGACCTACGCCGCGGCAAGCCTACCTGCCATATTGCGTTCGACGAAGCAACAGCTATTCTCGCCGGCGACGCACTGCAAGCCCTGGCCTTTCATGTCCTCGCCCATGACTCGTCAATTGCCGTGCCCGCCAGCAGTCGGCTCGCGATGGTCGAGACCTTAGCAAAGGCGAGCGGGTCCCTGGGCATGGTCGGGGGTCAGGCGATAGACCTCGAATCAGTTGGGAAAACGCTGGATCTTCCTAGTCTGGAAAACATGCATATCCGAAAGACGGGTGCCCTCATTCGCGCCAGCGTCAACCTGGCGACCTTGGCCCATCCGTCGCTCGACAGCAGCATCGCCGACAAGCTGGACCATTACGCCAAATGCATAGGTCTCGCGTTCCAAATCCAGGATGATGTACTCGACGAGGAAAGCGATACCCAGACCTTAGGTAAGACCCAAGGCAAGGATCGGGACAATAACAAGCCGAATTATCCGGCGCTCTTAGGGCTGGCGGGTGCCAAACAAAAGGCGCGAGAACTTCACGAAGAGGCTGTTGACACGCTTTCCGGCCTCGGTGCCGAAGCAGACATTCTCCGAGCGCTGTCGCGGTTCATCATCGAACGGCGTGCCTGAACCCTAACGGCAAGAGTGATAGCGCTACCTTGAAACGGTATCCGAAGAACAAACTATCCTTGAAAGCGAATACTCCCAGTTTCATAATGGGCCGGTTGACGCCTAATTCAGGATCATCTTTCACCCGCGAATAAGCCTGGTTTGGAGCCTCACAACATCAATGATTAAAGCGAACCAATACCCTCTCCTACAAACCGTCGGCAGCCCCGCGGACTTACGCGCCTTATCCGAAGATCAACTGCCTCAGCTCGCCAGCGAGTTGCGTGCGTTCTTGTTGGACAGCGTAAGTCAGTCGGGCGGCCATTTGGCAGCCGGATTGGGTGCGGTTGAACTCACGATCGCCCTGCACTATGTCTTCGATACACCTGAAGACAAGCTGGTTTGGGATGTGGGCCATCAGGCTTATCCTCACAAAATCCTGACAGGGCGCCGCGATAGATTGCCGTCCATTCGCAAGAAAAACGGACTTTCTGCGTTTCCGAATCGGGAGGAGAGCCCTTATGACTGCTTCGGCGTCGGCCACTCGAGCACATCGATCAGTGCCGCGCTCGGAATGGCCATCGTCGCATCGCTTGAAGGGCGCAACACTCACGCTGTCGCTATCATCGGTGACGGCGGCCTAACCGGCGGTATGGCGTTCGAAGCGCTAAACCATGCAGGCGCCCTCGATGCCAATTTACTTGTCGTACTCAACGACAACGAGATGTCGATTTCGCCCAATGTTGGAGCGCTTAACAATTATCTGGCGCGAATCCTCTCCAGCAAGTTCTACTCAACCGTGCGACAGGGCAGCAAGCATATCCTGATGCGAAGCATGCCCAGCGTGTGGGAACTCGCCCGTCGTGCCGAAGAGCATGTCAAAGGCATGGTCGCTCCAGGGACCTTGTTCGAGGAATTGGGTTTCAACTATATCGGACCGGTCGACGGCCACAATCTGGATACTCTGATTACGACCCTGCGGAATCTCCGGGATTTGCCGGGCCCCCGATTCCTGCACGTGGTCACCAAGAAAGGCAAGGGCTATTTGCCTGCGGAGAAAGATCCGGTCGCTTATCACGGCGTTTCGTCTTTCGATCTCAGCAAGGATCATTTGCCGAAATCGAAACCGGGGAGCCCGACCTTCACCGAGGTCTTCGGACAATGGCTATGCGACATGGCGGAAAAGGACCATCGCCTGCTCGGTATCACGCCCGCAATGCGCGAAGGCTCCGGACTCGTGGAATTTTCTGAGCGCTTTCCGGACCGCTACTTTGATGTCGGCATCGCCGAGCAACACGCGGTAACCTTGGCCGCAGGGCAGGCTTGCGAAGGCTACAAGCCGGTGGTCGCGATCTATTCGACTTTCCTGCAGCGCGCCTACGACCAGCTCATCCATGACGTGGCGCTTCAGAATTTGCCGGTACTCTTCGCGATCGATCGTGCCGGGTTAGTTGGACCCGACGGACCGACGCATGCCGGCAGTTTCGACCTAAGCTTCATGCGCTGCATTCCGAACATGGTGATCATGGCACCGGCAGACGAAAACGAGTGCCGGCAGATGCTTTTCACCGGTTTTCAGCATAACGGCCCCGCCAGCGTCCGCTACCCCCGAGGTAAAGGCCCGGGCGTTCCGGTTGTTGCCGAGATGACTGCACTTCCTATTGGCAAAGGCGAAATCCGACGCCGGGGAAAAAGAATTGCGATACTCGCTTTCGGCACTTTGCTCGCCCCTTCGGTCGAAGCAGGCGAAAAAATCGACGCTACCGTGGTCAATATGCGCTTCGTAAAACCGCTGGACGAAGCACTGATTTTCGAACTAGCAAAAACCCATGAAATGTTCGTGACGGTCGAAGACAACGTCATCGCCGGTGGAGCCGGCAGTGGCGTCAACGAGCTTCTCCAAGCACGCCAGTGCTATGTTCCCGTACTCAACCTTGGTTTGCCGGACCGTTTTCTCGGTCAGGGCACTCGGGAAGAATTGCTGGCCCTTTGCGGCCTGGATGCCGATGGCATCGCTAGCGCCATCGAGCGCTATGCGGAGAGCCTCAATGCGCTAAAACCAGCCGCCCCCCGTGTTACGGTCGCTACGCGGGGGCTTTGATATGGAGAGGCTTAGAGCGGCCATTCGGGATATTCCGGATTTTCCAAAGCCTGGAATTCTCTTCAAAGACATTACGCCTCTCGTCAAAGACCCGGCCGCGTTGAGATTGGCCGTGCACCACCTGCTCCATCCCTACATTGGCCGAGATATCACGGCCGTTGCCGGCATGGAAGCGCGCGGGTTCATTTTTGGATCTCTGGTTGCCTGGGAATTGGGTGTAGGATTCGTCCCGCTTCGAAAACCCGGCAAACTCCCTTATGACGTGCAAACCATCAGCTATGACCTTGAATACGGCTCGGCCGCTCTTGAGGTCCATATCGACGCCTTGAATTCCGGAGACAGAGTCCTCTTGATTGATGATCTATTAGCAACCGGCGGCACAGCCAAAGCTAGTTGCGAACTGGTTGAAGCTTTGGGGGCGGAAATCGTCGGCTGTGCTTTTGTCGTGGAACTCGACGAACTACAGGGACGCAAAAAATTGGAACGATACCCTGTCCATTCGCTCTTACATTATTGATCGCTAATCGCATAGCAACCTTGGCATTCCTCGAGTGAGTGGATACCTTGGTATATCGGGCTGTTTCTTCGACCGCAAAAACCGTGACTTTACGGTTAGGAGCAGACCCGGTACGCGTATCCACACGAGCGGCCTGCCCTAAAAACCACGACTCAAATGAACGGCTCAGGATACAACAACAGTAAGGATGCGCGAACGATTGGAAAAGCCGCGGTTACCCATATCCTTCATATCACCGATTTTCACTTCCTCGCCGAACCAGGGCAAACACTGCTTGGTGTAGATACCGAGCAAAGCTTTGCTGCAGTACTTGAACACGCCGGGCATGCCCCCTGGAAACCGGACTTGGCGCTATTGACGGGCGATCTGGTTCAAGACCCTTGTCATTCAAGTTATGAACGACTCAAACAACGGTTATCTGCCTTAGGCATCCCTTGTTACTGTCTTCCGGGCAATCATGACGATCCTCGGCTCATGTCCGAGCTCCTACCGAGTGAAAACGTTCACGTTCAACATCGAATCATGCTCGATCCATGGCAAATCGTCTGCCTGGACAGCACGATCAGCGGTAAGGCGAGTGGGCGGCTGTCGGATGAGCAGCTCGGTCTTCTCGAACAGTCACTAAGAAACCATCCCGACCGTTATACCCTTATCGCGCTTCATCATCATGTCATTCCCAGTGGGAGTCGATGGATGGACACCATGGTCCTGGAAAACGCCAGCGAGTTTTTGGCGATAACACAGAAATACCCACACGCGCGGGCCGTGGTATTTGGGCATGTTCATCAAGAGATCGACAAGGTGTTTGGGCGGCTACGTTTGCTCGCCACCCCTTCAACTTGCTTTCAGTTCAAACCTTTCAGTCCGAACTTTGCCCTCGACATAGCTGCTCCGGGCTATCGCTGGATTGAGCTTTACGCCGATGGAACGATAGGTACTCGAGTGGAACGGCTCACTGACGTGCCGGCAGGTCTGGAATTCACGTCAAACGGATATTGACGGCCTTGCTCTACCTTGAATTGTACCGCTAGAACCGAAAGGAAAGTTCCAGCGCGAACAAATCCCAGTCGGGGTCGAGTTTCTGTGGATCCGGATTCTCCGTGTCCGCAAGCCAACCGGTGCCGTGTACGCGGTGATACTCCGCCCTAACCATCCAGCTTGGGGTAATGTCCCAACGCAAACCGACCGTCCAATCCTTGGCAAAGCGGTTGAAGCCAGGCCTGCCGGTTCGCTGTTCGAACCTTTCGCCGTAACGATCGTTTACATTTTGATAAAGCACATCATAACGAACCATCACCTCAACTTCGTCGGTGATGCGATATGCGCCTTGAATATAGTAACTTTCTCCCGTAAACGCCGTATTTGGAAGAAACGGGCCAAAATGTCTTAGGCGGGTGTTCCGCAACGCATATTCCCCGGTTAATGAAAACTTCTCGCCATTATACTGTATTGAAAAAATGTAAGGCTGAAACCAAAAATCACCCTCGGAAAAAACATCAGCGTTCCCAGGTTTATAGCTCGCGTGAATCGAAGCAGCTGAAAATGCTAGACGAATAAGCCCTCCACTAAAGTCATAGCCAATCTGACCGAGATATGTGAGTTCCGTATCAAACTCCCCTGGCTGATTTCTACCTCCAAAGAGAATTACCTCAAGTGCTTTATCTACAGTTGGAAATCCCATATTAGCCCGCAAAAAAAACTGACCTATTGAGCTTTCATACTCGGTATAAAACTGACCACCGTCCATTGATAAAGCAAAGTTACGAGTGCGATCAAAGTAAATACTTTGCGGTAAGAAAATAGAGGGACGAGTAAAAGCTACGTCTCGGGTCTCATTGTATAATCCGAGCGGGTTTTTCACACGCCCCAAACGTAGCCCCGCGCGAGTATTAGCCTTCTCCAAAGCAGTAAAATCAAGCACACCGTAGTCTAACCGGACTTCTTCATCTTCCAACTCGCCAGCACGGCGGTATAGCACTTGTGCTGCCAAACCCAAGCGGCTCAGTGGGCGCAATGAAACATTGACTCCAGCTTCTGTAAAATCAAAGCTTCCGTCTTCACTGTCTCCGTAAAAATTATTTTCGGAAGTCAAAACAAAATTTTGGCTAATAAAACCATGGTATTGGAAAGTATCTTTCCAATCGGCGAACGATTCGTGGCAACTATAAAAAACGAGCAAAACAACCGAAAACCGGATTCTCTTGCAGCAGAATAAACTTATCATCGGGCGCCTTCACGAATAGTGATCGAGCGTACACTATCGTCAATTTCAGATTCCGGCAGATAACCAATCGCTCCGGGTGTTTTCGAAATCAGTGCACGCATTTCCTTGATTGTCGACACTAGCTCCGGCGCTTGCCCGGTACCGGAAAACACTTTGCGATCCCAGGTTTGCCTGAGCTGGTGTGCAAACATCCCCAAGTGCTTTTTGCAGAACTCTTTGTGGATTGGGCTGCTGTCGGGGAGAACGAAAACGACTACCGGGCTGCCGTCCGACCATGAGCGCTGCGACATCGTGAACAGTGCCCTGGCTTCCTGCCGGCTGAGTTCCGAAACCGGAGCGTCCGGATGTACCACAACGGACTGTGAAGCCGCCGGTTCGGAGGTAATGAACAAAAAAGTGACAATAAGGAGCCGCGCCAGAAATGGATAACGGCGCGTAGATAGGAAAAATAGGAAATTCACGCGTGACGCTAGGTTTTTCGCCCAGCGGCCGACGAATCAGGAGGGCAGGTTGAAACCGTTTTAGGCGTCAGATAATTTCCCAATTCTGTTAATGCCTGGCGATAGACTTGCCGTTTGAAATACACTACGTCGCTCACCGGATACCAATAATCAACCCAACACCACGCGTCAAACTCCGGTCGTTCGCTGCAATCCAAACGAATCCTCGACTCCTCGCTTGACAAACGCAGGATATACCAGAGCTGTTTTTGCCCTATGCAGAGCGGAAACGAATGTTTTCGGATATATCGCTCCGGAAGCTCGTAACGCAACCAATCTCGGGTTCGTCCGATCAGCTGAACGTCCTGCCGTCTCAGTCCAACTTCTTCGTACAACTCCCGGTACATCGCAGCTTCCGGAGCTTCATTTAATTTTATACCGCCTTGAGGAAACTGCCAGGAACGCATGCCGACCCGTCTTGCCCAAAACACGCGGCCATCCTGATTGCACAAAACGATACCCACGTTTAGGCGATAACCATCCGCGTCGATCATGGTTCGATTAAAATCCTACTATTACCTCGATGATATAATGCTAGCCCGTTGGATCGGGCTTACAATCCGCGCGTCGTCGTTGAGTCGCCGCGACTCTGCGGCCGTGAGCTGATCCTTGTTTGGCTTCAAAACATCCGAATCGAATTTAAAGGAAACGCGTGAGTCTGGCAATATTTGACCTTGATAACACTCTAATAGGCGGCGACAGCGACTACTTATGGGGGCAGTTCTTGATCGAGAAGGGAATCGTGGATCGAGAGCGTTACGAGGAGGCTAACGCCCGGTTTTACGAAGACTACAAGAACGGCACGCTGGATATCGTTCAGTTTCTGGAGTTCGCTTTGAGACCCCTGGCCGCTAATCCGGTCGATGCGCTTTGGCGGTGGCGTACCCAGTTTATTGAAGAGAAGATCAGACCTTTATTACTGCCCGCAGCCGTGGCACTTATCGAAAAACACCGTCGCGCCGGCGACACCCCGATCATTATCACCGCCACCAATCGCTTCGTGACGGAACCGATCGCCCGACTTTACGGCATCGAACACCTCCTTGCGACCACACCGGAATTTGAAAACGGCAGGTACACTGGGCGATTCGTGGGCACCCCGTGTTTTCGGGAAGGTAAGGTACACCGCTTGCACGAATGGCTAGCGGAGCACGATCATGATTTGGCGGACAGTTGGTTTTACAGCGATTCCCACAACGATCTGCCCTTGCTCTCGCTCGTAGGTTTTCCGGTCGCAGTGGACCCCGATGAAACACTCAAAGCCTACGCAGAACAGAAGAAGTGGCCGGTGATCACTCTTCGCAACGGAAAATGTCCGGAAGAGCATGCCAGGCGATTAGCAAAGTCCCGTCATACCTTGCGGATCAAGTAACAGAAAACCCCGCTTTCGTCCTTCTTATGTTCCAGCATTTGATGTCCGGCCTGTTCCAGAAAGACACCGAAGTCGATCACGGAAGCCGGATCGGTTGCTAGCACTCTAACCACCTGTCCGGCATCCATCGTTTGCAACGCCTTTTTTAAGCGTAGCAACGGCAAAGGACACATCAGCCCCGAGGTGTCTATTTCAAGATCAGCTTGCATGGTTTACCAAAGCCTATTGGAATTCCTACGAGACCGCGCCCATTTTAGCAAAACCGAAAGATATGGATTATTTGCCCATATTCCTCAATCTGAAGAATGAACCCTGTCTGATCGTCGGCGGCGGACCGGTAGCTGCTCGCAAGGCCGAGACCCTGCTTCAGGCCGGCGGGCTGGTCAGCGTGCAGGCTCCGCAAATTCATGATTCGGTCCTGAAGCTTCGAGACTCGGGACGCATAACCCTCATCGACAAGGCGTTTCACCCTGAGGACGTGTGCCGGTTCAAGCTGGTCGTTGCCGCAACCGACGATGCTGATTTGAATGCCAAGATCGCCGAGGCCGCAAAGACGCACAACATACCCGTGAACGTGGTCGACCAACCTGCCCTTTGCACGTTCATCTTTCCCGCCGTGATCGACCGTTCCCCGGTCGTTGCGGCCGTATCCTCGGGGGGCGCCGCCCCTGTACTGGCTCGCATTCTGCGCATGCGTCTCGAATCCTGGATACCGCCGGCTTACGGGCGCCTGGCCAAGCTCGCCGCAGACTTCCGTGTACGCGTCAAACAAGCAATCGACGACCCGCGAGTTCGCCGCAGATTTTGGGAAAACGTCCTCTCCGGAACGATCGCCGAACTGGTTTTCGCCGGAAGAGACAAGGAGGCGGCCCAACGCCTGGAACAGGCGCTTGTCGCCGAAGCCTCCGGCGAGCGAAATCGGAATGTCGGCATGGTTTATCTAGTCGGTGCCGGACCGGGCGATCCTGACTTACTGACGATACGGGCGTTGCGTCTCATTCAGGAAGCCGACGTGGTCGTTTACGATCGCCTGGTGTCACCCGAAATCCTGGATCTCGTTCGACGCGATGCGGAAAAAATTTACGCGGGCAAACAGCGCAACCAGCACACGCTCCCGCAAGCCGAAATCAACCGACTTCTCGCCGACCTCGCCAAATCCGGAAAACGCGTCGTGCGCCTAAAAGGCGGCGATCCATTTATTTTCGGTCGAGGTGGAGAGGAAATCGAAACCTTAATGAACGAAGGCATAGCTTTCCAGGTGGTCCCCGGAATCACGGCCGCTTCCGGCTGCGCCGCCTATGCCGGCATTCCGCTGACACACCGCGATCATGCCCAATCCTGTACGTTCCTGACCGGCCATATGAAAGACGGCCGGCTGATCGACGTCGATTGGAAACAACTGTCCCGTCCGGGACAAACCTTGGTCTTTTACATGGGACTTCAAGGTTTGCCGGAAATCTGTTCTCGCCTGATTCAACATGGCTGTCCGGCCGATCTTCCTGCTGCGCTTGTCCAACAAGGAACCACCCAATCTCAGCTGGTCTTGACCGGCACTTTGGCAACCCTGCCGGACCTCGTGAATCAATCTGAGGTAAAAGCTCCAACACTGCTCATCATTGGTACCGTCGTCCGGTTACGCAAGAAACTCGCCTGGTTCGAACCGTTCGACAAAGCTTGACGGACTTCAGCCGTCGTGCCTTTCACGCGTGACGAGCCAATCCGCCCAGTTCAAGATCGGCCTGAGACGAGGCCCGAGTAGCTTGTCGCCTTCCTCGAAGCTAACCCACCGAAACTCGTCGTGTTCCGGACGCCCAAGCACGGGATTGACAGGCAAACACACGTCACCGCTTGGAGACTCGGCCACATAGTACCGGGCGATCTTACCCGCACCATAGGGCGGCGTTTCCTGATAGCCCTTGCCCCAGCGGAAGTCGAGCTCGGTCAGCGAGGTTTCCTCGCATACCTCGCGTAACGCGGCATCCAAAGGGTCTTCACCCTCTTCCACCACACCTTTAGGGAAATCCCAGTAATTAAACGCACGAAGCAAGAGATAACGCGGCCCATCGGGATGGTTGCGCACGATCACCACACCCGCCGACAAAATATAGGTTTTCATGCTGCGCAACCCCCGCTATACCGATGATCATCTTAGTCAGTGCCAATTCGAGTTAGGCGTCGGTCTACACCAACACGTCCCCTGGGCTCAATTGATGCTTAGTAAAAGCCGATCGAGCGCTTGATCCGGCAAAATTCGTTTTAACAATCCGAGCACATGTGTTGGGACGGTGACGCGATAACGCACCTTCGGCCTTTTCGCCTCAAGCGCATGAACGACGACCTTGAGCACCGCTTCAGGACCGAGTGTGAACGGTACGGCTGGCCCTTCATTCACCAATCTCGCCTCCATCACCTGATATTTCTCCCTATGCACGCTTCCCTCACCATCGACGGTGTTCTTGAAGGTGGCTAGGGCATTGTCCCGAAATTGGCTCGAAATCGGTCCCGGCTCCACCAGCGACACAAAAATTCCAGCGCCGGCCAGCTCCAAGCGTAGCGTATCAGACAAACCCTCTAACGCGTACTTGCTCGCGGTATAGGCGCCCTGGTACGGCATCGCGATAAAACCGAGCACGGAACTGTTCTGGATAATGCGCCCATACCCCTGCTTGCGCATGACCGGCAAGACCAGGGTCGTCAGTTCATGGGTTCCGAACAGATTGGTTTCGAACTGCGCGCGCAGCGCTTCGCGGCTTAGGTCCTCCACCGCGCCCGGCTGGCCATAGGCGCCGTTATTGAACAACGCATACAGCTCGCCACCCGTACTTTGTAACACCTGGTCGACAGCTGTTCTTATCGAGCTGGAATCCGCAAGGTCGAGCCGGAACGCCTCGAAGCCCTCGGCACGGAGATTGTTCACGTCGGCCTCTTTCCGAGCGGTCGCGAATACCCGGTAACCCCGTTGTCTAAGCCCCCTAGCAACACATAGACCTATTCCGGAGGAACAGCCCGTAATCAAAATCGTCTTGTTGTTTTTCATTGCCACAAAAACGGTGAAACGGTGAGAGGAAGCTGGAGTTTTCTGATTCAGTTCTGATCTGTCAATAAAGAATCTGCGCTCAGCAGGATGATTTCGATTTCCTCGACGATCTCTTCCTGACGGAGCGCATTGCTCTTGCGCCGAAGATCCCCGATTTTGGCATCCATTCGGCGCAGCGCATTCTCCATGTGTTCCAGGCGTTGACGGTTCTCCGCCATCAGAGAAGCGTAGAACAGGGCCGGAAGCTTCGCGAACAAGTAGTGCTCGGTGAGTTCGGCAAAGAATGACGTCGGATCGAGGTTCAGCCGGGGCGGATAAGCAAATGCCGGCGCTTCGGCTGGCATCATCGGCAGGAGAATATGGGAAGCGACGCCCCCTTCCGAGTCGTGAGAAAGCACGTTCAGCCGCTTCCATCCGGCCGACTCCGCCCGCACACGGTGCAAGACCATCATCAGCTCGCTCAAGACCGGCCGCACTTCCTCGGCAACGTTCGGACCATCTAACCACGCTTCGACGCCTGGGTAATCCTGCAACTTGCTCGCAAGCCGGCGCCCAACCACGACCAACCGCGGCCGAATCGGCCGCAAGGCGGCCACACTCGTGATGATCGCTTCGTTGAAATCGCCGCAGAAACCGCGCTCCGAACCGATCAAGATGTAGACGGGCGACTCCTCTTGCCCTGGCGCAACGCTGCTCCGGAAGCTCGGATAAAACTTCAGAAAATCCGAACTAGCCGCCTCAATGCTCTCTACTAGACGCCGTTGATGCGCCATGAATCGGCTGAACTTGCGAGTCTCGATCAACGCCAGCGTCTTCATCGCGGTCATGATGCCTGCGATCTCGTCCAAACGGCGCAAACGGCGCTCGATGTCGGCTCGCCGACTCATCCCGTTCGATTACCCGTTCCCGTCAAGCGGCGGTCCAGCCATTGACTCCACTCTTCGCGGCTCGCCGACAAATCAATGGGAAAGCGCTGCAGCCCTACTGCAAGCTCATCCAGCTTTTGTCGAACTGAAACGATATCCGGAACGTCGAATCGTCCCGTGTTATACGCCATCATCCAAGCCAATTGGAATTCAGGCGATTGCGGTGCCAGACGCTCTTGCTTCAAGATCTCGCGCAAAACCTGTCCGCGCCGAATTTTTTCCTCCATGGACGCTTCCAGCCTCGAGCCGAACCGCGTGAAAGTCTCGAGCTCCAAAAACTGCAAATAGTCGAGCTTCATGCGCGCGGCTTCGGCTTTGATGCGCGGATGCTGGGCACGCCCGCCGATGCGGGAAACCGATCGGGTGATATCGATCGCGGGGAGAAATCCACTTCCGAACAGGCGACGATCCAGATAAATCTGTCCGTCCGTGATCGAGATGAGATTCGTGGGGATGTAGGCAGCAATTTCGCCTTGTTCGGTCTCGACGATGGGTAAGGCCGTCATGCTGCCTCCGCCATGAGCGGGCGCGAGGCAGGTCGAGCGCTCCAGCAAACGCGAGTGCAGATAGAAAATATCGCCCGGATAGGCCTCCCGGCCGGGTGGGCGGCGCAATAACAAGGACAGTTCGCGATAGGCGCGGGCATGGGTGGAAAGGTCGTCGTAAACAACCAGGGTATCCCGACCCTGCCACATCCAATGCTCTGCCACGGTACAACCAGCGAATGGCGCGAGGTATTTCAAGCCCGGCGAATCGCTGGCTTCCGCCACAACCACCGTCGTATAGGCCATCGCACCGTAACGCCGCAACAAATCGATGATGCTGATGGTATCGGATCGCTTCTGACCGATCAGTACGTAAACGCACAAGACATCCTGGTCGCGCTGATTGAGCACGACATCCAGCGCCAGCGAAGTCTTTCCGATTCCGTTGTCACCGATGATCAACTGCCGTTGTCCGCGGCCCAACGGGATCATGGCGTCGACGATCTTGATGCCGGTGTAAAGCGGACGTTCGACGAAATCTCTAGCGACGATGGGCGGTGAAGGAACATCGAGTTCCCGGCGCAAGCTCAGCTCCGGCGCCGGCTGGCCATCAAGAGGTTTCCCCAAGGGATCGATCACCCTTCCGATCAAACCGTCCCCGACGCGCAGAGACAGACGCTGTCCCGTGAGATAAACCGCTGATCCTGACGCCAGCCGGACCGTTTGTTCCAACAGGATGGCTCCCAATCGCTGACGTCCAAGGTGGAAAATCAAACCCCGGCTGCCATCCTCGAACAGCAAAAGCTCATCCATAGCGGCCGACGGCAACCCCCGGATCCAGGCAATGCCGTCCCCGACGGCGAGTACCCGTCCGTATTCTTCGAGGCGCAAACGGAACTGGTAGCGGTCGATCTCCTCCCTTAACCCCGCGAGTAAAGAGCTGTTACGCGGCGTGGCGAGAAAGGACATCCTGGAAAAATTTCAGTTCGTCACGGAGATTGGCAGACAGAACCCAGGACCCTGCATGTATGCAAACGCCCGCCAACAATGAAGGATCCTCTTTGAATATCGGTTTGACCTCGATGCCGGCAGTCTGTCCAATCGCCGTTGCCAAAGCTTTTCGCCGTTCCGCATCCAGCGGGTACGCGCTAGCCACCTCTAGCCCGTCTTCGGCCACCGCCGAGCGCAGTTTTTCGAAATCTGCCTGCGGTAATTGACTGAGGTCGCTCAAGGCTATCGAGATGAGCCTTGCCTCCAATTCCGGCGAAGCGACGCGCCCCAAAAGCCTAGACACGAACCGACTCCCCAACTCGAGCGCCTGCTGTTCTGTCGCACGTATCCATTCCTGCCGCTCTCGTTCTGCCTGAGCTCGCTCCTTGGCTCGCCGATCCGCCTCCTCTTGCGCCAGCTTTTCCAAAAGACGCTGACGTTCGGCAGCGATCTCCGCCTCTAATTCGCTTCTCGCGAGAGACTTTTCCTTTTCCCAATCCGCCATATTCTTCTCGCAGGCTTCCTTGGCTGCCAACGCTTCGAGGCGTGTCTGTTCCGCTAACCGCAATTGCTCTTCGATCTTCCGTTGACGCGCTTGAATGACATTCAAAACGGGACGATAGAGAAAGCGCCGGAGTATCCACAGCAGGACAACGAAATTAGCGAATTCCAGTACGAAGGTCGTCCAATCGAAGTTCATTGAACGGCTTTATCTCAACAAATATTCCAACAGCGGATTACGGAACAAAATGATCAAGACCACGACCAGCACGTAGATTGCCAAGGACTCGATCATGGCCAGCCCGATGAACAGCGTACGGGTAATCGCCTTCTCCGCCTCCGGCTGCCTTGCCAAAGCTTCGAGTGCTTGGGAAATCGCCCTGCCCATCGCGAACCCCGGAGCCACTACGCCCAGAGCTATGGCCAGTGCCGCCCCCAGCGTGGACAAGACAACAAACCAAGTCATATCGCTCATGCATCACTCCTTACCTTTTAGCTGTTGCGTTTGAAGCGCACCGGCGATGTAAATCAATGCCAGCATTCCGAAAATGTAGGCTTGGACGAGAGCTTCCACGATGTGCAATAAAAGCAAAGGTACTGGCGCCAAAAAACCGGCGACCAGCAATACCAGAAGAACCGCGAGCTCGAGGCTCATGATATTGCCGAACAATCTCATCGCCAGTGCTATCGTTCGGGAAATCTCGCTCAAAAGATGGAACGGCAGCATGAGTGGAGTAGGCGCAAGATAGTGGCGCAAATAGCGCCAGCCGCTGGTCTTTACCCCGTACCAGTGCACCGACAAAAACACCAGGAGCGCCAGCGCCGCCGTGGCGGACAAATCGGCCGTGGGCGATCCGAGTCCCGGAATCAAGCCCGCGAGATTTGCTACCACCAGGTAAATCCAGAGCGTTCCGATGAAAGGCAGCAGCTGTGCACCATGAGTAGGCGCGACCGCCTCGATGGCTTGTTCCATGGACACGATCACGCCCTCTAGCATCGCTTGCACTCTCGAAGGCCTATCGATACTCAATCTGCGAGTGGCCATCCATGAGAACGCTCCCAGCAGAATCATCAGCAGCCATGTGGTGATGACTGTCGGTCCAATGTGGACCGGACCGATATCGAACGACAATAAAGCGATGAGCTCTGCCTGCTCCATGATCAATGCTCGCGCACGAACAGATACACGTTGAAGATGCCGACGATCACGCCGAGGATGATGAGACTGATGGTCCAATGAATGGAATAATCTTCCGACAGCGTATCCAGCCAACGCCCCAGGTACGCCCCGAGAATGATGGGGACGACCAAAAGCAGCGCCAGCACGCCCAGAAATGCCGTCTGGGACAGCAGCGTCGGACGGTCCCGCTCCGCCTGCTCCATACGTCTCGCCTGCCGTTCGATAGAGCGCCGCAGCTTTTCGTGCTCGTCCATCTCACGTTCCCCGCTCGATATCCAATAAACGCTTCAGCATCTCCTCTTCCAACCGGCGCAGGCTTTGTTTCAAGCTCGCAAGCATTTCTTCCTCTTTCAAAAGCTGCTCGGTCAGGGCTTCGCTGATCCGATTGTAATCGGAATCGCGGATGTAGCGTCGAGCACTGATGAAGAGTTGATTATCGAGGAAATAGGCCAAAGCTCCCGGCAAAGCCAAATACTGCCACGGTTCTCCGGTCCTTCGATAGCGGGCGAGGCCGAAAACGAGGGCGGTCATGAAGCGCTCGTGATGTGCCCATAAGCCGAAACTGCCGGAGGCGTCCTCGCCCACGAAGCTCTCTACACCTTCGATGCGTTCGAACTGCTCAGAACTCTGCAGCGTCAGAGCAAAAGTTTCCATCTATGCCTTCGAGGTCTTCCGTAAGCTTTGTAAACACGCACTGAAGAACAAACGGCAAGAAGTAGCAAGAATTCCGGGCGCTGACACTACGAAGATTGCTCGTCGCCAACATTCTGTAGAATCCTTAGACCACGGACCGGTCGATAGGGCGGTACGGCTGCAGACGATCGGAATTACCGCCAGTTTCGAAAACGATACCCGAATATCGGACAATTGCCGCGGAAAGGCCATTTCATTGAGAAGATTACGATGGAGAAGCTTCAGTTTCCGGCTGATTTCGTCTGGGGTGCTGCCACTTCGGCCTATCAGATCGAAGGCTCGCCCTTGGCCGACGGAGCCGGCCCCAGCAATTGGCACCGCTTCTGCCGAGTACCGGGCGCGATCTTAACCGGCGACACCGGAGACATCGCATGCGACCACTATCGGCGCTGGGCCGACGATGTCAAACTCATGAAAGAACTCGGCTTGAAGGCTTACAGGTTCAGCATCGCCTGGAGCCGAATTCTGCCGCACGGGCACGGAAAACAAAACGAGAAAGGTTTGGACTTCTACCGTAGTCTGGTCGATGCGCTGATCGCCAACGGCATCGAGCCTTTCGTGACGCTACATCACTGGGATCTCCCCATGGCGCTGGACGATCTCGGCGGGTGGGCCAACCGCGACACCGCCCATTGGTTCGCCGATTATGCCCACCTGATGTTCAGAGCACTGGGAGACCGGGTGCGTTATTGGACCACACTCAATGAACCGTGGGTGATGGTAGATGCCGGCTACGTGCACGGCGTCCATCCACCCGGTCTCCAATCGCTCGAAAAAGCGCCGCTAGCGGCCCACAATCTGCTGCTGGGTCATGCCCAGGCGGTGCAAGCCTTCCGTGCGGACGGCAAAGGGCAGATCGGTCTGGTCGTCAACCTCGAGCCCAAATATGCCGCCTCGAACGAACCCGAAGACCTGGCCGCCATGGCGAGAGTTCACGCCTATATGAACCGCCAGTTTCTCGACCCGGTTTTTCTCGGAGCGTATCCCGATGAACTCGAGGAAATCTTCGGACGCGATTGGCCCCGTTTTCCGGACAACGAATTGAGGCTGATTCAGGAGCCCATCGATTTTCTCGGCATCAATTATTACACCCGATCGGTGGTCCGGAGCGCCCCGTCCTCGCCGCCGTTCTTCGCCTCCCCTGTACCCCAGCCAGACGCCGAACATACCGAACTCGACTGGGAGGTTTTTCCAGCCGGGCTGAAATCCTGCTTGCTCTGGGTGAAACGGCGGTACGGCGATATCCCGTTGTACATCACGGAAAACGGCGCCGCTTTCTCTGATCCGGAGCCGAAGAACGGACAGCTCGACGATCCGCGCCGGATCGATTATTTCCGGACTCATCTACGCGCGGCTCATGAAGCCCTTCAACAAGGCGCCAATTTGAAAGGCTATTTCGCCTGGTCGCTACTCGACAATTTCGAATGGACGTTTGGTTTTTCTAAACGCTTCGGCTTAATACACGTCGACTACAGCTCTCAAAAACGCACCCCGAAAGCCAGTGCGTCGTTTTACCGACAGGTCATCGCAAGCAATGGAGAGGTGATTTGGGACTGAGCGTTTTGATGGTCGTGGCGCTCTTCATTCGGGACCTTCGCTGGTCACACCACCGCCCCGGCGCAAATGCGGGGAAGATTTACAAAATGGCGAACTGAAAACGCGTTCGCTTCCCGTTCGAGAACATTGTGATCATTCGAAGCATACAAGATAATTTTCACCGGCGCGCAACTCACTGTTCACTTGATTGCTATAATGCGCGACCGTACTAGAACTGAATAACCGTACGCCTATCAAGGGAAAATGGGAATTCAGCCTTATAACTAAAAAGATTTTCGAGGAGGAATTGCACATGCTAAGAGCCGGCGCTTTCGTACTGAGTACGGGCATCATTCTCGCCGTATCGCCTTGCGCGTTTTCCGACGACGATTCCCGCTATCCCGCCCATCACTTCGAACCTTCGGTGATATACCAAGATCACGAATTGATCGCCCAAACGGGTAAGAGCTCTTTCCCGGGCAACTCATCCGATACGCACCACGACCCCAAATATCCGGGTTCTGACTTTACTCCTAGAGTCATCTATCAAAATCCCGAATTCATCAAGAACTAGGCTCGATACCATCCCCGTATCGTGTAACGTGCCTTTGGGTCCGATGAATAGCGTATCGTGCCGCCAGATTTTTCGGAGAAAAATATGTCCGATTTACCCCCACCTACGTCAAAATCAGGCTTTGGCCTGAAAGCGATTTTCGAGCGCATCAATGGAGAAGTTTTTCTGGATCATCCCCTGCTCACCAGCCTCTTTGTGACAGACTTTGCGCTGTTGAGCTTCGGACGGGAGCCGCTGATCCTTCGGTTTTTTCTGCTTGCAGGTCTGGTTTATCTCGCGATGTTCTTCAGCGCCAAATCGTTCGCATCTAACTCACGGCCCGAAAAACAACCCTGACCGAACACCGACGCTCTTCAGTTCGGGCATGAACCCGGGTTCTGCTTTTAGGACGTCCTTCTTTTATATTGATGAGGACAGAACAATGAAAAAATGTACTGAAGTTCAGGCAGTTGAGATATCTTGCATCGAAAACAACACCGACCACTCGGTTAAGGGAGAACGGATGTGAATACCATAAATGCGTCGGAGCCGGGATTGCGCGTCATAGACTGGAAGAAGTTGCTGAACGTCGCGCTGGATCATCCGGTTCAAACCAGTTTTTTTGTCATTACCTTTGCCTTTCTACTCTTTGTAGAGCCACCCGTTCCACTGTCGCTCTTCCTGCTCTCGACACTGGTTTATTTCATTTTTGCATTCGGTGAACAGTCGTCGCGAGTCGAGAACAAAGCCGTAAACGTATCGGCACTGACAGAAGAACCGACCACACCCCGCGCTCCGGCCGTTGCCGAAAAGGTACTTGCAGAAAACGCAGCCGCAGCGCCTGTCACTGCACAAGAAACGACGAGGAGCCCGGCGAGACGGTCGACGCGACGAGCAAGTGAGTCGCAAAGGTCGCAGGCGAATCCGCAAAGAAGCCGGCAGAGGACGTCGAGGAATCCCAAGTGAGATCAAGGTTTTCTCGATAATTCACGATAGTGCGACAGGTCGCTAGGCTAGACGGAAGAACCGGTAAGACCTGATGGGACGCTCTCCCGTCAGGTCAACCTCCTCAAGAACCGAACAGTTGCAGTAGGCGGGTAGCTGGCCGCGCCGAAGTCTCCGGATGATGAGGCCTGCGCGGCGATGGGTACATCAGCACTCGGTCGTACCATAGGCCGAACCGCCGTCCAACTCTCAACCTTCGCCGACGACGGTGATTTTCCTGGGCTGTCCGACAGCCTTCTTCGGTATCGAGATTTCCAGCACACCGTTCTTGCACCTTGCTGTGATGCCTTCCGCATCGGCGGTGTCCGGGAGAGAGAAACGGCGATAAAAAGACCCATATACCCGCTCGACGCGTTTCAGCCCTTCGCGTCTCACTGCCGCCTCGGTCTGCCGCTCGCCTTTCAGCGTCAATATGCCGTTTTCCATCATGATTTCGATATTCTCCGGGTTTACGCCAGGCAGATCGGCCCAAAGAATGTAGCGGCCGGTTTCTTCTTTAATATCCACGGCAGGGGTCCATTCGGCGGTCGCAGCGGTATCGGTACCGGCACGGCTTCCTTCGAACGAACGCTCTAGCTCTCTCTGGAGTTGATTCAAAAGACTCCAGGGCTCATATCGGGTCATTGGGATGGTCTCCTTGGTTTGAAGAATTGCTGTTTCAAACTTGATATGGCGGCGAGCGCTTGATTTTCAAGCATCCGCCGATCAGCCCACCCAAACCCTGGCGTTCCGGAACATTCGCATCCATGGCCCGTATTCGCCCCAAGTCTTCGGATGCCAGGAATTCTGCACGGTACGGAAACACCGCTCCGGGTGCGGCATCATGATGGTGACGCGGCCGTCGAGCGTCGTCAGGCCAGTGATGCCCAGTGGCGAGCCGTTCGGGTTATATGGAAACGCTTCCGTAATCTTTCCGTATGTGTCCGTGTAACACAAGGAGACTACACCCAGACTGAGCGCCTTACGCGCATCGTCGTGGAATTCGGCGCGCCCTTCGCCGTGCGCCACGACAACCGGGATGCGCGAGCCTTCCATGCCGGCGAAAAAGATGGACGGCGATCTCTGGACTTCCACCAGAGTCACCCTCGCCTCGAATTGCTCCGATTCGTTGCGGACGAAGCGCGGCCAGTGCACAGCACCGGGAATCAATTCCGCAAGATGGGATATCATCTGGCAGCCATTGCAGACGCCCAGACTGAAAGTATCCCGCCGTTCGAAAAATGCCTGGAATTCATCGCGGCCGCGCGGGTTAAGCAAGATCGATTTCGCCCAGCCACCACCGGCACCCAAGACATCGCCGTAGGAAAATCCGCCGCAGGCCGCCAAACCGACGAAATCACGCAGGCTTAGTTGCCCCGACAGAATATCGCTCATATGGACGTCCACGGCCGTGAAACCAGCCCGGTCGAACGCCGCCGCCATTTCTATATGGCCATTGACCCCCTGCTCTCGGAGGATCGCCACGCGAGGTCGCCCTTTGAGGATAAACGGTGCGGCCACGTCATCGTCGGGATCGAAGCTCAGCACGGCGTTCAGGCCGGGGTCGTCGTCATCGGCGATTGCTTCGAACTCCTGACGGGCGCAGTCCGGATTGTCACGCAAAGCCTGCATGCGGTAACTGGTTTCCGCCCAGATCTGCTGCAGATCAGCGCGGGATTGCGTCAACAGAATCTCGCCGCCTTTCCGGAAGACAATTTGTTTGTCAGCGCTGGGAGTGCCGATCACATGGCTGAACGGGCCCAGTCCCGATCGGTCTAGCAGATCCTTGACCGCATCCAAGTCCGCCTCCAAGACCTGGACCACTGCGCCCAGCTCCTCGGAAAACAGCGCGGCGACGGGGTCTTCTCCAAGCGCGGAGACATCGATTTCGAGGCCGCAGCGTGCCGCGAACGCCATCTCGCAGAGCGTCGCGAACAAACCGCCGTCGGAACGGTCATGATAAGCCAGCAATCGTCCGTCCTCGTTCAAGGATTGAATCGCGGCGAAAAAGGACTTAAACATCGCCGGATCGTCGAGGTCCGGAGGATCGTTTCCTAACTGCCCGTACACTTGAGCCAGCGCGGATCCGCCCAAGCGATTCCTGCCTCGGCCGAGATCGATCAGAACCAAACGAGTCGGGCCGCAGTCCAGCCGAAGCTCGGGCGTCAAGGTGCGGCGGACATCGACGACCGGCGCGAAGGCCGAAATGATCAGCGACAGGGGCGCCGTCATGACCACATCCCGGCCGTTCTCGCGCCATACGGTCTTCATCGATAGCGAGTCTTTGCCGACCGGAACGGCGATACCCAAGGCGGGACATAACTCCAAGCCGACGGCCCTCACGGTATCGAACAGCTTGGCATCCTCGCCGGGAAAACCGGCTGCCGCCATCCAGTTGGCGGAAAGCTTTACCTGTCCCAAAGACTCGATGCGAGCCGCGGCGATATTAGTCAGGGCTTCCCCAATCGCCATACGACCCGACGTCGGACCGTCAATCACAGCTAGGGGTGTCCGTTCGCCCATCGCCATAGCCTCGCCGGTATACGCCAGAAAGCCTGAAGTCGTCACCGCTACGTCCGCGACCGGCACCTGCCAAGGCCCGACCATCTGATCGCGCGCCACCAACCCGCCGACTGACCGATCGCCGATGGTGATCAAGAAGCGTTTGTCCGCCACGGCGGGAAAATTCAAAACCCGCCGAGCTGCCTCCCGGATGTCGATGTCTTCCCGGCGAATCGGAGGCTGAACAGTCTGAACGCGTGTCGCATCGCGCTGCATTTTCGGCGGCTTGCCGAACAAGAGCGCCATGGAAATATCGATCGGATGGGTGCCGAATTGGGAATCGCTAAGAACCAGGCGCTCCTCCTCGGTCGCGTAGCCAATGACGGCATAAGGGCAGCGCTCACGCTCGCAAAAAGCTCGGAAACGATCCAGTGCCTCAGGTTTCAAGGCGAGGACATAACGTTCCTGCGATTCATTGCACCAAATCTGCATCGGCGACATACCCGGTTCGTCGATGGGAATGTCCCGCAATTCGAAACGCCCTCCCCGCCCCGAATCGTGAATAATCTCAGGAACGGCGTTCGACAGACCGCCAGCGCCCACATCATGTATGGAAAGAATCGGGTTGTCCTCGCCCAGCGCGGCGCAGCGGTTGATTACTTCCTGGCAGCGCCGCTGCATTTCCGGATTCTCCCGTTGGACAGAGGCAAAGTCCAAGTCTTCCGAACTCTCGCCCGATGCGACAGAGGATGCGGCGCCGCCGCCGAGGCCGATGAGCATGGCAGGCCCGCCGAGCACCACGATGGGCGCTCCTGGGGGAATCGCCTGCTTCACCAGATTCTGGGGCCGAATATTCCCCATTCCGCCCGCGATCATGATCGGTTTGTGATAGCCCCACAGCCCGGAACCGTCCGCCGCCCGCTGCTCGAAGGTGCGAAAATAGCCGCACAGATTAGGCCGGCCGAATTCGTTGTTGAACGCCGCCCCACCAATCGGGCCCTGCAGCATGATATCCAGTGCAGAGGCGATGCGACCCGGCTTGCCGTGATCCCGTTCCCAGGGCTGCTCGAATCCCGGAATCCGAAGATGGGACACGGAAAAGCCGGTCAACCCTGCTTTGGTCTGTGAGCCCCGTCCAGTAGCCGCCTCATCCCGAATTTCCCCGCCGGAACCCGTCGCTGCACCGGGGTAAGGCGAAACAGCGGTCGGATGATTGTGGGTCTCCACCTTCATCAGAATATGCGCCGGCTCTTCCCGATAACCGTATACCAGGGTTTCGGCGTCGCGCAGAAACACTTTCGTCGCCGGCCCTTGAACCACGGCGGCATTATCGCGGTAAGCGGACAAAACCCCGTCCGGCGACTGAGCGGTCGTGTTTTTGATCATGCCGAAGAGGGTTTCGTCTCGAGCTTCGCCGCTGATACGCCAATGGGCATTGAAAATCTTGTGTCGGCAATGCTCGGAATTGGCCTGGGCGAACATCATCAGCTCGACATCGGAAGGATTCCGTCGAAGGGCCGTGAAGCTCTCCACCAAATAGTCCAATTCGTCCTCGGACAAAGCCAGCCCGAGATTGCGATTGGCCTTGATCAACGCCCACTTCCCCTCCTCCATCAAGGGGATATACGTTAACGGAGTCGGCGCAGGGTGTTGGAAGAGGAGATGCTCTTGATCCCGCGAGAGCACCGTTTGCGTCATCCGATCATGGATCAGCGCCTTAATGGCGTCTTCGTTGGAAAGCTTAATGCCTTCCCCGCTGCGAATGCGATACTCGATGCCTCTTTCCACACGCAGAACGGCCGCGAGGCCACTGCGCCGGACGACATCAGTCGCCTTACTAGACCAGGGAGAAATCGTGCCGAGTCGCGGCACCACAAGAAAATACTCGCCTTCGATAATCGGCACTTTTTGAGTCGGTCCGTAGGCCAGAATGCTTTCCAGCGTACGTTTCTCCGAACCGCTCAACGTGCGTTCGATCTCGGCGAAATGCACATAAACAGCCGAGACTTCGACGATAGAGGGCTCGACGGCCTGGAGGTCGGTCAGTAGTTTTTTCAGGCGAAACGCCGATAGGGCGGACGGGCCGGAAAATTTGGCAAACATGGTCCGAGTTTCAACTGTGGTCAGCGATAAAACCCGTCGCTGATTCGGAATAACGCGGAAACCTTATTCCTTTTCCGCTTCCTGAGGCGCTCCGAGCGACTGCAGGGTTTGGTGCAGCCGTTTCAGCAGCTCGAATCCCGGGCCGTCACTCTGGGGCTTGCCTTCCTGATCAAGGACATAGATCACGGTCACACCCTGTCGATCCTCCAACTGGACCCGATATTCTTTCGCGTGCGCTTCCGATCCCGAGAAAAAAGAACCGAGGTCGCCGAGAAGTCCGCGATCTTCGTATGGCTTGTCCTCGCCGCTGAAATAGACGCAATAAACACCTTCCGAGCGGTTTTGATCGCTGACTTCGAGCCTGAGTCGGCCAAGCGCCTTGCCTACATCGTTCCAGGCCTCGGCGTAAGACCCCTCGAGCTCGATCATCGGAATGTCTCCGGTATTTTGCGCCAACGTGGCCGATACGTTCGGTCGCTCCTCGGATTTATCCCCCTCGCTAGCCGAAGCGCTGTACCGATCCGACTCGACACTGCGGCCAACTGCCGAAGATCGACTGTCTACCCCTTCGATCGTAGAAGCATCCAGATCCGGCGGTATTTCCAGCGGAGGAATCTCCGTGCTGTACTTATATTGTTTCTGCTTGTCTGGAAAGAGCCCGCTGATAAAACTGCACCCATTCAAAACAAGCACGCTTGAAGCCAAAATAGCCGCTCTGCGAGCGAATAGATTCATAGTGGAAGGTTAAATCACGCCAGCTTGGCGCATTGCGTTACGCACCTGTTCATGGCAGCTGTCCGACAGCCAGGTCAGCGGCAAACGGATGCCCGTATCTATCATCCCGAGTTCGTGCACCGCCCATTTGACCGGGATTGGATTCGACTCGATGAACAAGTCGCGATGAAGGGCGCTCAGCTTAGCATCGATGGCGCGGGCGGTCTCCGCGTCGCCGGCGATGGCGGCAGCGCACATCTCGTGCATGAGCTTGGGCGCTACGTTGGCTGTTACCGATATCACCCCTTTCCCTCCGAGGAGGCAGAACTCACACGCGGTCGCATCATCGCCGGAATATAGGAGGAAATCGGGACCGCACAGGCGCATAATCTCTTTTGCCCGGTCAAGATTGCCAGTCGCCTCTTTGATGCCGACAATATTGGGAATCTGAGCAAGGCGCGCGACCGTCGCAGGCAGCATATCGCAAGCCGTTCGGCCAGGAACGTTATACAGGATCTGTGGAATATCCACCGCCTCGGCTACGGCTTTGTAATGACGATAAAGGCCTTCCTGGGTAGGCTTATTGTAATAAGGGGTCACCAACAAGCAGGCATCCGCTCCCATGTCCTTTGCCCGCTTCGTCAGATTGATTGCCTCGGTCGTGGAATTGGCGCCGGTACCGGCAATCACAGGTATCCGCCCGGCGACCCGGTCGACGACGAATTGAATAACGCGGCAGTGCTCTTCTTCATCGAGAGTCGCCGATTCACCGGTTGTTCCCACGGCAACGATGGCATCGGTTCCCTGCTCGATATGAAATTCAATCAAGCGGCTTAAACTTTCGTCGTCCAGCGAGCCGTCCCGCTTCATTGGGGTCACCAATGCGACGATGCTACCTTGAATCATGCAACTCAACTCGGTTCAATAAAAAGAACATGTTACCGTGCGTCACGGGCGTCTGACAACCGCAGATCCCCTGTGAACCGAGGAAAACCGAAGGGAATCGCGGTTCTGCCGGCAGCGGCACCCAGTGGATGAAAGTGATACACTTGTGCCATTTTTTTATGAAGAGAAACAATACATCTATGCAGCTCGTCATCACTGTCCTGGGCGAAGATCGTCCCGATCTGATCGTGGAAATCACTCGCGCCATCAAGGACTGCAAATGCACGATCCTCGAAAGTCGAATGACCGAGCTGGGACAGGAATTTGCTGGCCATCTGCTGGTTGAGGGCAATTGGAATCATATTGTCCGCTTGGAAAGCGCATTCGAAAATCTGGCGAACCGATTCTCCTTGAAGATCAGCACCTTGAGGGGGCGGGAACCGGAGGATAGAGAAGAAAATGCCCTGCCTTATGCGATCGATATTTTTGCCACGGATCAAATCAGCAGTATTCACGAGCTCAGTGTGTTTCTCGCCAGCCGCAACATCAAAATAATGGATCTTAGCACCAGTCGTTATCCGGCCCCTTTCAGCGGCACCCCATTGTTTCTGGCGCACATGGTCGTCAAAATTCCAACCGGGATGCGCATTGTCTCGCTGCGTGACGAATTCCTGGATTTCTGCGATCAGCAGAATCTCGATGCCATACTCGAACCGGTAAAACGCTGAATCGGAAACACCATGACCACGATTTCTCCTGGCCGCGCCGCGCCAGATTTTTCGGCTCAAGCCACTTCGGGCAAGACCATTTCGCTTGCTGATTATCGAAACAAATATCTCGTCCTTTATTTCTACCCCAAGGACAATACGCCCGGCTGCACGCAAGAGGGCATCGATTTCCGCGATCTATATACCGAATTTCAGAATTTGAACGCGGAGATTCTGGGTATTTCCCGAGACAGTGTGAAATCCCATGAAGGCTTCAAATGCAAGTTGAACCTTCCGTTCGAACTGATTTCCGACCAGGACGAAACAATCTGCAAGCTCTACGATGTTATCAAAATGAAGAACATGTACGGCAAGCAGGTACGAGGTATCGAACGGAGCACATTTATCATCGATCCGGCCGGCACAATCGCTGCCGAATGGCGGAAAGTTAGCGTCAAAGGGCATGCGGCTGAGGTTCTGCAAAAAATCCGGGAATTGGCCGGCCGCTAAAGGCGTTCCCCTCGAACCCGCCCCAGCGTACAGTTATCCAACGCTTGTCAAAACCCTTCCTGGACCCGCCCGAATAAGGCGCAACTTTCTGACTTCCCGCTTCTATTCGCAATAGATCATGAGCCAAGACCACCAGCCTGAGCGAAAGCTTTTCATACTCGACACTAACGTGCTGATGCACGATCCGGCGTCGCTGTTTCGCTTCCAAGAACACGATATCTACATCCCCATGATCGTGTTGGAGGAACTCGACCGCTCGAAAAAAGGGCTCTCGGACGTCGCCCGCAACGCCCGCCAGGCCAGCCGTTTTCTGGACGAACTAATTCAGCATGCCGATATCCATGCGATCAACAACGGCATCCCTCTGAACCAACTGCAATACGCCTCGCGAATCGACGAGAAATGCAGCGGTCGCTTGTTCTTCCAGGTCCGACGCATGAACTCGGTGCTGCCCGAGAGCCTGCCCGGCGATCTGGCGGACAACTCCATTCTGGCTACCGTGCTGGCTCTGTCCCAGGAACAGCCAGAAGCGCAAGTGGTCCTGGTGTCGAAAGACATCAATATGCGCATCAAGGCTTCGGTTCTCGGGATACGTGCCGAGGACTATCACAGCGACCAAGTACTGGACGACATCAACCTGCTGTACAGCGGAGCCTTCGAACTCCCGCTCGACTTTTGGGAAACCCACGGCAGCAAGATGGACTCCTGGCAAGACCAACAGGGCCGCACCTTTTACCGCGTCTCGGGTCCTTTGTTGAAAAACTGGTATCCCAACCAGTTCCTTTATCTCCCCGACGAATCGAATTTCGAAGCCATCGTCCGCAGCAAGGAGGGAAGCAGCGCCGTCATCGAACTGGCGCGCGACTACCGATCCCCGCAACATGCGGTATGGGGCATACAGGCGCGCAACCGGGAGCAGAACTTTGCCTTTAACGTGCTCTTGGACCCTGAGATCGATTTCGTCACCCTGTTGGGCATCGCGGGAACGGGCAAGACGCTGTTGACCTTGGCAGCCGGTCTCGCCCAGACGCTGGAGCAGAAGATCTACCGAGAAATCGTAATGACTCGGGAAACGATTCCATTGGGTGAAGACATCGGATTTCTGCCCGGCACCGAGGAAGAAAAGATGACGCCTTGGATGGGAGCGCTGCTCGATAACCTGGAACTCTTGAGCAGCCACGAAAACGGTTCGAGCTGGGAGCGCGCGGCCACCAACAGCCTGCTGCTGAATCGCGTTAAAATGCGTTCTCTCAACTTCATGCGCGGCCGCACGTTCCTGAACCGCTTCATCATTCTCGACGAGGCGCAAAATCTGACCTCGAAGCAGATGAAAACGCTGATCACCCGCGCGGGTCCCGGCAGCAAGATCGTCTGCCTCGGCAATATCGCCCAGATCGATACCCCCTATCTGACCGCCACGACGTCCGGGCTGACCTATGTGGTCGACCGGTTCAAAGACTGGCCCCATGCCGCGCACATTACCTTGAAACGGGGCGAGCGCTCCCGTCTGGCGGATTTTGCCGCGGATACTTTGTAGACATCGGGCGGATCGGATGCTCGAGCACAGGAGCACCCAAGATAAAGAAGTGTCTAATCCAAGAACCTCACAGGTCGAGTAAAACCTCATGGATGAACAAACCGCAGTCGGACAGAAACCTGAAAACTGGTATCGCATCCGGCTGACACGCGACGAATACGAAAGCGGCGAAGTAGCCGTCATCCGGGGCACATTCCGGCGCATCTACATCGCGCGCAACGGCCCGAAGGGAATGGCGATGTACGGAACCGAATCCGATGACGATGCGGCTTACTTCGTCTATTTCACGCCCGAATCGCTGCCTCATGTCCGCGTGCTGATCGAGGCCTATTCCGCGAAGCCGTATGCCCCGCCGCCCCTCCGCAAACTTTCTTTGATATTCGGCGAACAGCGAGATCAAGCCTAGTGCGCCGGCACCCGTTAGGGCCGCGTGTCGGCATCGGAATCGCCTACGTGTTATGATCCACGGCGGGCGGTCCGAAGGAGGCACCCGAGCATCGCTATCCGGTCTTGGTGCTCCGCCCTAGGATGCAGTCTAATTCCCGACTTGTTCTATGACATTCCATACACCGATTTCTGCCTGACCGCCGAAGGCTCAGGTCGAGCCGCACACGCGAAGCATCACGCTTGTCGATTCAAAGTGAAACCAGATGATGTTTTTCTCTCGTCGGCAAAGCAGGCAGCGTCGGTCCTAACACACCGAGACTGATGACACAAGACGACAAAAATGAGACGAGCTCCGTCGTACGGGCTCTGATTTGGGATGGGATTTGTTTATTCGGCGATACGGCCACCCCGGACTCGGTGGCTGACTACGTCATGAAGCGATTCGACCCGGCCCATAAGCTATCGCCGCTTATGGCCCACGCGGCTTGGAACGGGGCACGGCGGCTTGCGGTGGAAGAAATGGCCTGGCAGGAGTCCGGACCTGAAAGTACCGGAATCCAGACCGGCTTGAGCGCGGGGACTGCCCGGCTGCTGCTCGAAACCGCCGTTTTGCGCGCAAGAAAAGAAGCGCAGATGGCCGTCGGTAATTTATCGAAAAAAACCGGTTCGAAAATGTGAATATTTCACAGAATCATGAGCGATAAAAGATTTTAATTTCTCCAGGAGTTTAAGGGTCACGGATGGCCCAAGGGGGCATAGATGACCAGGGAGCAAGATGTCAATGCCAGAAAGCTTCCACGAGAGAAGTCCTGTCAGAGTAGGCAGGTTCGTTAACCTGGCAGAGTAGACCGTGGCTTATTGCGACATCTTTATTGGTTACTACCGCGCCTCGGCTGCCGCTCCGGCGTCGGCTCTCCATCGTCGTCTTTCCCGCTATTTTCGTCGCGAACGAATCTATCTCGACAGCCGCGCTATCCACGGGGATAACGCAAGCGCTAACAGCCTCTCGGACGAACATGTCCGTCAATCCAAGGTGATTCTCTATCTGATCACTGACGATAAGACCGACACGCCTACAACCCCGCCCTGCGCCGCCGCCGATACCGCCTCCCGCACACGACTTCTACAGGATCTGTCTGGCGACAGCGGCAAGCGGTTCATCCCGATTCTTTATGGCGGTGCGATCGTGCCCTCCGAGTTCGCCATGTACAACGCGTTTTCCTTGAGCGGAGTAGAAAACCAACTGGAAATCGCCGAATTAGTACACCTGATCCGCGAGGCGACAGCAGAATCAGTAAACCGCACAATGGTCCCGACATCCGCGAACGACGCGCCGCACGTGAACCTGATTGCCGAACCTAGGCCTCTTAGGTATGCGGACAACGGTCTACAATCCGAAGACAATGACACCATCTCGTTGGTGCAGCGAGAAGCCGAATCCCTCTGGCTTGCGGGCGACTTCACCAAGGCTCGAATATTGCAAGAAATGGTGCTCGACGCTCGCTGGAGGACGCTTGGAAAAGAGCATCCTGAAACCTTGGCCGCGCTGTGCAACTTGGCCGAGATGTTCTGGGCACTGGGCAACCTTGCCGAAGCGAAAGCACTACACCAGCAGGTATTGGACGTCCGGCGATACGTGCTGGGCGACCGGCACCCCGACACCACAGCCGCGGCCTGGAATCTCTTTTTGACATTGAACCAGATTTCGGATCACGCGGCGGCTGGGCATGTGATCCAACAATACCTAAATTGGCTCCAGGACAGTCCTCCGGACGCACTATCCCCGGAACAACAAAGGATCCGGGACATGATCCGGCAGCTCTTTTCCTAAGTGTTGCCCTGTGTTCGGAAATCCGAGAGGCTGCCTAAATTGCCTGGCGGCAGGAGACACGGCCCCACCGCCATTTGTCTCAGGCTGTGCCGATTGCCCGCCGCCTACAGCCAGGCTTACCGTTCGCTTTTAATACCTACCCATTCGGGCGATCAAGGGACCACCTCGACGGTCGCCATCATACCGTTGTCCTCGTGAGCGACGATATGGCAGTGGTAGACGAACTTACCGACGATTACCGGATTGGTGAACGGAATAAGGATTTTGACCCGGCTTTTCACGGGAAGATTGACCACGTCCTGACGGCCGACAAAAGGCACTGGCTGTCCATCGATTTCCGTCACCTGAAAATCGAGCTGATGGATGTGAAACACGTGCATTTCGTTGGTGGCATTTTCGATCGTCCATTCTTCCACGTCCCCTAATTTGACCCGAGTATCGATCCGATTGGGATCAAACTGTTTGCCATCGATATAGAACTGGTTCGTGTCGGGATCTTCCGAAAATTGGAAGCTGCGGAATTGCGCAATGGGTTGCTCGCGCAAATCCTCTACCGGTGGGAATTGGTCTTCGGTCGGAAGCTGGACCGGCTCGTGTGCGGTGCCTTCCGAAATCAAAGTTGCCAGCACCACTTCGGGATACTGATCCCCGTCGGGACCGGTATCGACCGCAAGCGTGCGCAGTTGATAAATCCCGCGGCGGCCACCTTGAATTAACACCTCGGTGCGCGATGCGGGCGGCAGTAAAATTTCCTCCCGTGGGACGCGCTTGGTATGGCGGTTACCATCCGCGGCAATTTCATAAAGCACGTGATCGTCCAGCTTCAGGCGGTAATAAATATCCGCCCCGATATTGCCGATCCGCCAAAACTGAGTTTCTCCCGGATGAATTTTCAGGGTCGGGTTGACCAAGCCATTGACGGTGCGGGTCGTTCCGGCATTACTGTCGATGTTCTCCGAAGGTATCTCGCCGCCTATATTCTGGAAATCCTTGAGGAGCAGGATTCGCTCCTTGATACCGTGCAACTGCGGAAACGGATCGAGCATGCCCTCGACAATCAACGCACCGGACATGCCCCCGAAAATCTGCGCCTCCACCAAACCGTGCATGTGCGGGTGATACCACAGAAAGCCGGCGGGGTGGGTATCTGGAAATACGATTTTCTGCTGATAGCGGGTATTCGGCATGATATCGGCAAAGACGTTGTCACCATTGCCCAACGGCGACACGTTCGAGCCGTGATGATGCAAATTCGTCGATGCGTCCAGCGAATTAACCAGCTCGATGTTCATGGTGTCACCGGGGTGAACTCTCAACGTCGGCGGGATATAACGGCCGTTGTACACCATCGCAGTGACGCTCTGCTCGCCGATCCGGATTTCCTTTTTCTCGGCGTCGAGTGTCACGTGCAGGACTCCATCCGAACTGGTTATCTCGGGCGGGTTTCGGAATGTCTCAGCGGAAGTAGAATCGTTCTCATCGGCAACCCCGAGAACTGGTTCGTCCGCCAAAACATCGGACGTCGATTTCCGATCGGCTTGATGCCAAGGATACGGAAGCGCAGCCGCCACGAACCCGGCAAGCACCAACAAAGCGGAACCCCAGAAAAAACCAGATCTACCGGGTATGCGCATGATCAGCCCTCCTTGGTCCAGAAGCCCTCGGGTCGAATCCGATGATGCCTTATCCAGGAACCGGCATTCGGCTCTTGTGAAAACTGCATCTTGTTTCTTCGACCATATCCGAGTGCTTTAAGGTTCCAACGTTCGGCGGTGCTCTTCCGCACGGGGTCTTTCGCCGCACCGGAGTCAAGAAAGCAAAGACGCCACGAGCAAGGAAAAAACGGCAGCCTTAACGCGCGCAAAAGCGCCATGTTCATGCACCCAAGTGCGAGCACAGCAATGGCGTCTTTGCATCGAGAAAGGAAGCGAACCGGTGATGATGTAAAGCTGAGCTGGAAGCTACTACAATTCGGCCAACTCCCCTTCCCGCTCCTCGATAGCAAAGCCGAATCGTTCGCATCCAGGACTCACGTGGATGAGGTAACGCCCGAAAGCGCGCATCAAATAGATCGAGCCGAACTTCTCATACCCCATACGCGACACCGATTTGAGCGAATCGAAATTGTTGGACTCGACGTACGAAACCAGTCCCTTGTATCCCCGATCGAGATAGTGCTTCAAAGCCAATGTCATTCCGATCGCGTGTAGCCTTTGTCCGCGGTAGCGGACATGCGTAAACCCTTTGTACATGTAGACGTACTGAGGGTCAAAGCGCAGCACCAACTCCGGGGGATCAATACGCGTCGGGCGAAACGAATACCAGCCGTAAGAGGCCAGCCGATCGCCATCGAATATGCCGTAGCATTCGTCACCCTTGGAGAGCGCCTCTTCGACGAAGCGCTCCGACATCCCGTTCTTGTGGTCGAGGGCAAGCTCACGTAGCTGCTTCGCGCTCAAAAAACTCGGACGGTAAGGGGCCGGACATTTGGTAAACTCCGGTTTGGCGCACGCTATCGCCACGGCTCGCAAAATTTTGAATACCGTGAAACGATTTATCCCTCTCACCACCAAATCGTGAAGTTCTTGGCCGAATCCAAGGCGTCTGCCAAAAGGGACAACGGTAATGATCTCTGTTTTGTCCACCGATGAACCTCCCTGTCAACGTAGGACTTCGATCCAGAATCGCTCTCGGCCGTCCGCTAAAGACACACCGGACGAGAACGCACGGCATCCGAAAAGTTAGACGGAGCCAAAGCGCGTTCTATTGCGGCATACACGGTATTTCACGAAACTCGTACACTTCAGACCACGACCCCTCCTGATCCATGCGCCCACTCACTACCAAAGACCACAGCCGCGATAGCGCCGGCCTGACCTATGTTTACCCCGTCATTTCTCGGCGCTCGGGCGGGTTGTCGGTCGGCATCAATCTTAATCCTAACAATGCCTGCAACTGGCGCTGTGTCTATTGTCAAGTGCCCAATCTCACCCGCGGTGCCGCTCCCGACATCGATGCAGAACGATTGGGGGGTGAGTTGCGCGCACTGTTGAACCAAATCCTGACGGGAGATTTCTACCACCGGTTTCAGATACCGCCCGAGCAACGCGCCATCAAGGACATCGCCATCTCGGGAAACGGCGAGCCGACCAGTTGCAAGACCTTAGATCGAATCGTCGAGCTGATCGGCACGGTCTGTGACGAGTTCGGCCTGCTCGGCCAGATCAAGCTGGTGCTCATCACCAACGGCAGTCTGGTGCACAAACCGATCGTACAGGCGGCCCTAAAACGCTGGAGCGAACTCGGGGGAGAAGTCTGGTTCAAAGTGGACAGCGCGACCGTGGAGGGCATACTTCGGATCAACCAGGTCAATCTCACCCCGGGATCCGTACACCGCAATCTGGAGATTTGCGCGCGGCTTTGTCCCACCTGGATTCAAACCTGTCTGTTCTCCTTCGACGGCGAATCACCTTCAGAAGCGGAACGGCGCGCTTATCTGGATTTCCTGGCAGACCTCAAGCATCGAGACGTTCCGATCCAAGGCGTTCTGCTCTACGGCCTCGCGCGGCCCTCGATGCAGGAGCAGGCGCCGAGGCTCTCTGCACTGCCGGGCGAGGAACTAGATGCGATAGCGGACCGTATAAGGGCTCTCGGGTTTTCGGTTAAAGTCACCCGCTAACCTTCCTTTCCCCCCCCGAGCTCAACCGGCTAGCTCCGCGGATCGGGCCAGAATATATGCCACACAGGCGGTTAGCTTCTTCGCGTAAGGGATATGCAGGAACTCGTTCGGCCCGTGAGCATTGCTTTTCGGGCCCAGAACACCGGTAATCAAGAACTGGGCCTGCGGGAACTGCTCGCCGAGCATGCGCATGAACGGAATGCTGCCGCCGAGCCCCAAATAGGCCGCATCCTTGCCGTAGAAAGCTTGTGACGCCTCGCTCGTCGCCTGCTCGAGCCAGGGTGCCAAGGCCGGCGCGTCCCAGCCAGTCCCCGACGGTTCGAACTCGACGGAAATCTCGGCGCCATAAGGCGGATCGGCGGTCAGCACGCGTCGGACCGCTTCCTGGGCTTTCAGGGCGTCCACTGTCGGCGGCAGCCGAAAGGATAGCTTGAAAGCGGTATGGGCGCGTAGCACGTTTCCGGCTTCTTTTAGAGGCGGCATGCCATCCTGCCCGACCACCGAAAGCGTCGGCCTCCAGGTATTGTTCAGCAGCAGCTCGGCCGGATCGTCGCCCACCGGACGAAGTGTGGGCACCACGCTGAAACTATTGAGCAGACCGGAACCCAGTATCGCTGCCGCTGCCCTCGCCTGTTCTACCCGCTGAACCGGAATTTCAGCGTGCAGTTCGGATAGACGAATGTCTCCGGTCGTTGCATCTTCCAAACGGTCCAGCAACTGACGCATGATGCGCATGGACGACGGCACGATACCGCTCGCGATGCCCGAATGCGCAGCCTCCGTCAGCACTCTGACGTCCACGGTGCAGTTCACGAGGCCGCGCAGGGAAGTGGTCGACCAAAGCCGCTCGTAATCGCCGGCTCCCGAATCGAGCGCGATCACGAGGTCGGGCGTACCGATCAGATGACCAAAGCGTTCCAAATAGGCCGGCAAATCCGGGGAGCCGCTTTCTTCCGAAAACTCGATGAGAATTACTACACGCGGGCGCTTTTGCCCTTCCAGCGCTTTCAAGGCCGCAATCGCGGCAAACAGGGCATAGCCGTCATCGGCGCCTCCCCGGCCATAAAGCTTGTCGTCCTTGAGTACCGGTGTCCACGGCCCGAAACCTTCATACCAACCTTCCATTTCAGGCTGCTTGTCCAAATGGCCGTAGATCAGCACCGTCTTCTCCAAATCCCCCGGAACATGCCAAAGCAAGAGTGGCGTCCGCCCGGGAATATCGAGATCGTGCAGGGTCCAACCGGGAACGGTATGCCGGTGCAGCCACTCCACCGCTAGCCGGCGCGCCCGCTGCATGTGGCCGTTCGCTTCCCAGCCGGGATCGAATGCCACCGAAACATTGGGGATCTTGATGTATTCGATAAGCGTCGGCAGTATCTCCTGGTCCCAGAACTCGTCGATGGATTGCAGCAGCTGATCGGGGCGGATGCTCGTACTCATCGGTGTGTCTCCCTAACGGTAATCGTGGGCCGGAAAGTGTGTCATGGCGGCGAAAACCATGTCCAGCACACGGCGCTCTCAAAGCCCGGCATCGGCACCGGTCAATTTTCGCCAAATCCAGCTGCTGGCCACCTCTTGGCCGAACAACACATAATTCAAGACTTTGAGGTTGCGAAGTATGGCCTGCTGGTCGGAAATCACCGACGACAGTCCGGCAAACAGGATACTGTCGCCCTTGCGTAGTCCGAACCCCGTTTCCGGCATCTCGATCGCTTCGGTATCACGCACCACCATTAGCGGTACGCAGGGCATCTCCCGGGTGCGATCGGCCGGATCGCGCAGCAGGATGTCCAAACCAATGCTCGCGCTTTGGATCGCCTCGACAACGGCCGGCGCTTCCTGTGCATCGATCGTAACGCTCCAAACGGCAGGAACCAGAGTCCCGGTCGCAGCCGATATGCGGGCGATAACATTGTCCGCCCAGGCATCGTCCTTGCGCTTGACAATAGAAAGGAAACGCGAGAGCAGCGGCGTCGTCAGAATTGCCAAACATTCGTGCGCGATGATTTCGCTCGGAACCACCGTGAAGTCGGAATCGAAAGCCTTGAACAACTCATGGTTGGCCTGCAGATTCTGCCGCAACACCACGAATAAATTGGGGTTGAGCTCGCGCGCCGTAACCACGATCGACAAGTTGCTGATATCGTCGTCGGTGCCGGCAACGATTCCCACTGCGTCCTTGATCCCGGCCTCGTGCAACGTCTCGGCGCGGGTCCCTTCGCCGAGCACCCAGGGCAACGCCGTTGCGCGGCTCGGCGGCTTTGGATCGATCAGGGTCACGTCCAAATGCTCGTGCGTGATATGACGGACGATCGCCTGTCCGAATCGGCCGTAACCGCACACCAGCCAGTTTCCTCGAGGCGGCACGCGCTCGGCGGCCAATTCCGTTCCCGGCAGTCCGGTCAGCCATTGCAGCAGCCGGTAGGAACCCGGAGACCGGATCGCCAGTGCAAGGTATTCGGCGAATTTTTCGAACGGATCGATGATGTGTTTCGTGCCGAAGGACGCCATGTTGGCGGCCACGTCCACGGTGGTTGCCCGACACAGCGCAGGAATCTTCGGATTCAACAAGCGTACCGCGATGGCGACTGCGAGATTGGCCGAGTCGTCGTTGGTAAGGGCGATGACACCCACACAGTTAGGGTCGGTCAGTCCGGCCATGATCAGGTTGTTCGGCAGCCGCGCATCGCCGACTAGGCCCGGCGCGTTGAACGCGTAATCCTGCAAATCGAGCTCGTCGATCCGATCGGGATCGATATCGATCACCACGAACCGGATATTCAGGTGATCCAGAGATCTGGCCAACAATTGGCCGGTCTCGCCGTAGCCGCAAATCACGTAGAACGGTTCTCCCAGTCTCCTCACCGAACGGGCGAAACGCTGGCTGGTCAGCGCCTGTTTGAATCCGCGGTCCTGAATCACGGCAAACAGTTTGCTGATGGCGTAAGCCCAGCCGACCACGGACAGGAAGATGCAGAAAATGACCCAAAGCCGCTGCTGATCGGTAAAAGCATGGGGAATTTCGCCGAAACCGATGGTCGTTGCAGTGTAGCTGATGAAATAGAGGGCATGGAAAAAATCCATCCGCCAAGGATTACCCTCCGCGTCGACGCCCGGAATCAGCACCAGCCCCCCGACCGAGATCGCAAAAATCACGATCAAAAAGATGAGGGGCGCCCGCATGTGACGAAGCGCCACGAAAAACGCGGTATTGGCGGGGCTGGTGTTCATCGGCGCAGCGTCACGGTCTCAGCGATGAGCAGCGTCACCGAAACCAGATTGGCGAGCAAAGCGCCGCCAGATAGCGACACCACGCTGGCCATGGCACCGGGCGTCAAGCCCTCGGGCGACATATACGCTGCGTTGGCCCAGGCCACGGCCGCTGCGATCAGTTGAAGATCGGCCACCAGACTGGTCGCGAGATGAATTGCGCCGATCTGGGTACGATCACCGAATTTGAGTACAGTAGCGATCAGATTCACCACGATGGCGGTAAACAGCTCGGACACATGATGGAGATGAGGCTGATCGATTTCGCCGATGAAGAAGCCGAAATTGAGCGTGGCGGCGAGAACGATGAAGAATCCGAAGACGACTTTTTCCAGATTCATGAGGCTCCTCTAGGCGAATAGAGACTGGCGCGTCAGCCGTTGCCATACGCGCCGGGATCACATCGCCGTACATTCTCCTTGCATCGGAAAAACAAAATCAACAGACGCCTATGCCGTATTGGAAGTGCACCGGATCGAATGATTCCCGAAGGACAGCACTCGACACGCCTCGACAAACCCAAGCAGCGGACGGTTGACGCTAGCCCGCCGGCTTGGCTATAACCTCCTGAAATCCGCGAAGGAGTCGCCATGACTGAGCGCTTCGTCCTCGATACCAGCGTTTTCACCAATCCAGATATCTACGCCCAATTCGGAACCGATTCTCCGAACGCCATCCTCGGTTTTCTTGAGTTAGTCCGGCAAACGTCGGTCCAGTGTTTCATGCCGCGATCGGTGTACGACGAACTCCGTCTCATGAAAAACCTGGGCAAGCTGCCGCCGGAATTCGAGGCCAGTGTACGCATCCGCTCGCCGCGCAAGTTCACCCTGCAGATTCCGGCTCAAATCGTGTACGAACTCATCGAAGAAGTGCGCAAGCGCATCGACCGCGGCCAGCACATCGCCGAGGAATATGCCAAGGCGGCACGGGAAACTGGCGAGATCCAGGATCCGGGACGAGTCATCAACCGGCTCAGGGAGCGTTACCGGGAAGCATTGCGGCAGGGTATCATCGACAGCCGGGAGGACATGGACGTGTTGCTTCTGGCATACGAATTGGACGGCGTCCTGATCTCGGCGGACGAGGGTCTTCGCAAATGGGCAGACAAAGTCGGCGTGAAAATCCTGATGCCGGAAAATCTCCGCAGCGTTCTGGAAACGCTAATCGAACACCACCTCCCCGGCCAGCCAATCGCTCAGTAGTCCGTTCAGCGACGGATAGATCCGATCGAACTCCAGCCGCCAGTAGTCGCCGTCCGGTTCCAGCTCCCGCGGGACGATTTGAACGTGACCCGCCGCCTGCTTCAGATATCGGATCAATCGGCGGGCATTTTCCGGATCGCGGAACCGGCAGCGGAAACGATGCGCAACCCTCCCTTCCCGACGGTACTGGCGAATGGCACCTGTCAATCCGTCTAGAAATGCCGCACCGGCACGCTGGTTCAGGCTCTCCGAATCCGCAAGCTCCTGCTCCTCGACAAATAAAGCCAATCTCAACATCCGGCTGGTGAAATACTCCGGCGGCAAATCCAGTAGGCTGTAGACGCTGGCACGAATATCCGAAAGATTGGCGCTACCGGTGACATGTTTGGTGCGCCGCTGGCGCGGCGAATCCTCCTTGCACACGACGCCTTCCCGGCCTTCTTCGTCGAGCCGTTTCAGAATCGCAGAAATCGGCGCGACATCGCCGACTTCGAAGCGCCCGAAGATCTCGACGGACGGCAAGGCATAACGGCGGATCAGCGCCATTTTCTCATTTTGAGGCAGGAAGCGAGGGGAATTCTGTCGCATCATGTCGAACACGAACAGCTTCACGTCTTCCGCAACAAAGGGCGGCGCACTCTCGACATAGGGATTGTCCGGTCCCGCGACCTCGGCGCACAGCACCAAATCGGGCTGATCGTCGAAAATCGACATGTCTAGTAGATCCTGTAAGCGATCCGTGGTGAACGGGCAGACATAACCGCCGCGCGTTAGAGCAATAGTGCCGCTTTGGGCTCGGACCACACGAATGTTGAAGCCGTCGACTTTCTCCTCCAGCCAAAAAGGACCCGAAAGCTGTTTCGCAAGGCCGGTTTGCAGCGCGAGCAACCGTCCGATGGGCGGATAGCCGTATACGGCTTGGTCATGAAGGACGACAGTCCCGCGCGTGATATCCTCGAAATCGTGAACGAAGCGGACATAGCGCAAACCTCCGCTCTCGGTTTCGGCTGCCTTGCCCAATCGCATCGCTCGTTGAATCCGTTCCGCATTAATTGCGCTTTTCGTGGTCACGATTTGCTCACTCCGAGATAGCGGCATTGCCACTTTAAAGAACCCCTGAACAACTGGATTCCGTTCACGCCCTTTGACAGCCCCCAGGAGAGCATTCGACAAATTTGTCCTGAGCGCAATCAAGGGCCCGTCCTACGGCGATCGAAGGGTTCGATCCGGGTTTCCTTACTTATTCGATCGCTCCGAATAAATTCTTTTCCGGTTGCACCATGCCATTTCAATTGCACTTCCATGGATAAACCTTATAAGGGACTACGGCAAGCCATTCGACTCCCGGTAAATCGGCTTCCCGGACGTCGTTGTCTCGTGAGTGCGAGATTGTCAACCTGCCCATCTTGAACTAACGTGACCAACTCATCTTTTTCTCGCGAAAGCCTATGTCCAAAACCGATTCTCGACCGTCGATTCAAACTCAAATGAAGGAAAGCATCCAGGAAGAAGCGCTCAAGGTGGCGAGGAGCATCCAAAAGCCGGGACAAACCAAGGAACAGACCAAGCTGATAGCGCAGGGAATCGCCAAGGGGATCGAGCTTTACAAGAAGCAACAAAGCGCCAAAGCCAGGGAGCGAGACAAAGCGCGCAAAAAGGCGCTCAGGCTCAAGCAGGCCGAGATGTCTGCTCAAGCTCCAGGCAAGGAAGACATGGTTTTCGCTTCGGAGGCGACCGACTGGGGCGTCCGCGGAACGCTGATCCTCGGCGGAGCCATTTTCGCCGCTATCGCTTGCATCTTCGCCGCGTCGTCGTTCGCCGGATGGCCGGTGAGCTTCGGTCCGTTCACCCTCGCTGATTGGGCATCCCTGACAACCGCTTTGGCGTCCGCGGGACTTTCCGGCTGGTTTTTCTATAAAGCCTTCAAAAGCCGATTCTGAGACGAGGCCCGGATGGCCCGTCGCCGCCGGTCGTTTGGCTAAGTGGAGAGGCACTCTACTTACAATTATCCACAACACAGGAACACTGCTGCCGCTTCATTTGTCGGCATGCCGATGCTTGCTGTGGCGATGGCGATGACCGTAATGATTACTGATGTCGCAATAGAGGGAATCCGGGTCGCAACCCTCGCATTCCAATTGCAGGGTGCAATGACCTATACCGTACTTATCTCTGATCATCTCCTTGATTTCATGCTGTAACAAAGCAGCTTGGCTGATCAGCACGTCGTCGATCACGATATGGGCGGTAAGAAAGCGAAAGCTTTTCGAAATACTCCAAACATGAAGATCGTGGACACCTCTTACGCCTTCGATTTGAAGAACGTCCCGAACCATCGCGCTCATCTCGATGTCTCGAGGCGTGCTCTCCAGCAAGATGTCGACGGTTTCCCTAAGAATCATCCAAGCGTTCCATAGGATAAGCAGCCCAATCAGAACGCTTGCCAAGGGATCCAGCCAATAGAAGCCGGTAAACCAGATTCCGATGCCGGCGACGACGGCTCCGGCGGTCGAAAACACGTCGCCCAACAAATGAATGAAGGCGCTCCTGATGTTCAGATCATGTTCTGCGCCGTGGCTAACCAGCCAGGCCGTTATGACATTGACCACGAACGCAGCCGCACCGACGGCGATCACGATATCCGCGGCGACGGACGGCGGGGAAACGAAGCGTTCATAGGCTTCGTAGAAGATTCCGGCTGAGATTACCGTCAGCGTTGTGGAATTTATAAGGGCGACAAGAATGCCGACACGATGGTAGCCGAAGGTTTTGCCGGCATGGGACGGTTGCTCGGCCAGATGAAGTGCATACCAGGAAAGCACCAACGCCAGCACATCCGTCAGGTTGTGTGCGGCATCGGTCAATAGGGCCAGACTGTTCGCGATCAGCCCGGCCACGACTTCGAAGATAACGAAGGCAATCGTCAGAGCGGCCGAGAGTCCCAATCGGAATTTTGCGTGCCCTCCGATCGCATCGACATGAACATGCGTGTGTCCGCCCACCACGGCCTGACCTATAACTTAAGCTCGGATGTGCATTGAGGGCAGCGAGTCGCCTTCAGTGCGACGGTCGACAAGCAATAAGGACACTCTTTTGTAGCCGGCGCCGCAGACGGCGCTTCACGCTTCAATTTGTTGATGCTTCGGACCAGCAAGAAAACCGAGAAAGCCACGATCAGGAAGCTGACTACCGAATTGAGGAAAACCCCATAATTGATAGTAACAGCCCCCGCCTTCCTGGCCTCCGCCAAAGAAGCATAAGGACCTGCCGCAGCACCATCCTTGAGCACGATGTAAAGATCCGAAAAATCGACGTTTCCCAACAACATACCGATGGGCGGCATGAGTACGTCGTCCACCAATGATTTCACAATAGCACCGAACGCTGCCCCCATAATGATGCCCACCGCCATGTCGATGACGTTGCCCCGCATGGCAAATTCTTTGAATTCTTTAAACATCTGGCTACCTACCTGATAGAACCGGTTACGTCTTGACGCAATCCTAAAATCACGCCGGCGATTGTCGCAAGTCGAACACACATGTCAGAATGCGTTCTACCGCTCCATTCTAACCTGAGTTAGACGTCAAAATGATCGAGGACCTTTTCGAGTTCGTGGTTGCTGCTGCTATCGATGTTAAACTCGGAACGGCTGCAAAGAAGCACCGTTGGGTGTGCATTCTTCGCGCCTTTCTCGGATTGTTCTTTTTTGCTCTTATCGTTGGTGCCATTTACGTCACGCTTAACTACTCATGAATACGTCACCGTCTCGCCAGCGCCGATTTTTTCTGGCGATGCATCAGCCTGACCTGCCGCTCCAGAGACACGCTTCGCCGGCGAGCCGATTCCGAGCCCGGAGCTAGCTCTTTAGATATCCACGATCGGCTTGGCGTATTCGGGCGAACAGCGGCTACGGTTTTTCTACGCAACGTTTCCAAACGTTTCCATTCGCGGCCTTTGCGGCAAGCAAGCACCTTAGGAATCTCCTTTATGCACAATCGAAAATTGCTCTATCTGCTCGTGATAAGCCATCTCTTTTGGATCTCGCCTTCCAAAGCGGACAGCACTATCGAATTCCGCGTGGAAGAAGGACAAAAAACTGCCGTTCAGCCGGTTGTTATCACGGATGGACGGATTATGGTCAAAGGCGCCGGCGGCGATCGCAATCTGGACATTATTTATCAGCGCGCAAGCGAGCAATTGGTCTTGATCGACCATAAAAATCAGCGGTTTACGCCCATCACCGAAGAAAAGATCGATCAAATCGCTCGCCAAACTCAAGACCTTCAACCTCTACTTAAAGGCTTTGGTGATCAACTCAGAAAACTACCCCCGAAACAACGGGCGAAATGGGAGGAAATGCTGGGCGGCATTTCCATAGATCAGCTCGGCGCCGCCCAAAGCGCAGCGAACGAGTCGCGTCTCGTGAAGACGGGACGGGAAAAGCAGGTTGCGGGCATCAGCTGCGAACAGGTGGACGTGCTTCAGAAAGAGACCAAGCTAGCGGAAGTTTGCCTCGCGAATCCCTCGTCGATGCAGTTGCCCGCCGATGATTACGCGACAATACGTTCGCTCCTCGCTTTCACTCAACGCATCGCCGCCAAAGCACAAGGTTTCGCAAGCCAGTTCGGAATATCGCTACCACCGATAGAACTCAGCGACTTGTCCGGCGTACCTGTCGAAATGGTGGACTTGTCCGGCAAGCGCCCCACGGTAATGGCCCTTAACCGGATAAGCGATTCGATTTCTCCCGAGCATCGTCCTCAGATACCTTCTGGCTACCAGCCGGAAGAGCTCACCCTCTGGCGATAGCCCAGCCGGGCCCGGAAATTTGGGCGTCAGCCGCAGACGTGGGAATCCCGGTTTTGACCTTGACACCAAAACTGGGATTCTCCTCAACCACCTTCCGTCACCAAAGTCAAGGCGCTTCTCGCCTCTTCCAGTCCGGCGAAATCCTTGCCCGAGTCCACCGCTTTTTGAAGGTGCTCCGCGGCTACCGCCCGCTCGCCTTTCTTGAGGTAAATCATACCCAGGTGATAATGGTAAATCGGTACGCCCGGAGACTTCTCGACTACCTTTAGTTGTAAAGGTAAAGCCTTTTCGTACTCGCCCTTTCGGTAATAAATCCAAGCCAGGGTATCCCATAGTACCGGCTCCTCGGTTTGATCGAAGTCCCTCGCGAGTTCGAGCGCCCGTTCGAGATCCTGTTTCGAGTGATCGAGGCTCAACAAACTGGCAAGATTATTGCGCGCCAGCAGGTTGCCGGGACTTGAGTTAAGCAAGGTTTCGTATTGTTCGATGGCGTTTTCGTAATCCTTGGATAATTCATAAACCCGCGCCAGATTCATTAACACGCTGGGTTCTCCCGGTAGCGCGGCCAGCGCCCGACGGTAGGTTTTGAGCGCCAAGTCCCGCCGGCCCGTTTGCTCGTAATAAGCCCCGAGGTTCGCATAGGGAAGCAGCCAGCGCGGATTGGACTGAATCGCCAGGTTTAGAAACCTGACGGCCTCGATTTCTTGCTTTTCGCCCAGATAGTAAGAACCGAGTAACTGGTAGGCCCCAGCGTGTTTCGGATCGGCGCTCAACACTCGTGTAATTCGTTCCACGCCCTTTTCAGCCTCGCCCCGCTCGACATAAACGCCGAGAATAGCCTTCAGGATTTCATAATCGTCCCTCGATTTTGAGAGCGACTCCTCATACTCGGCTAAGGCCAGATCATATTTTTTCTGGCTTCGATAAAACCGGCCCAACAGAAAGCTACCGGAAGGATTTTCGGGCAATTCGGCCTTAATTTGTTTGAGAACGGCTTCCTGTTCGCGAGAATTTCCGGCTGCTGCCAAGACTTCCGATTTAAGCACCAGCGCTTCCAGCTTCTCCCGGTGCTCCGGGTGCCGCTTCAGGAATTCGTCGAGTTTTTCGAGCGCTAACGAGTGATTCTTTTGCTCCGTCAAATAATCGACCAGATTCTTGTATGCCTTGAATTCATCGGGATTCGCCGCCACCGCCCGCTCGAGACTTTCCTGGGCGAGAGCCGGCTTGCCATCCAGCTTATGGGCAACGGCCAACAGATGGAGTATTTCCCAGGAATCCGGCTGCTCTCTGAGCAAAGATCGGAATGCCGCGACCGCTTTCTGACTGTCTTTACGAACTAGAGCTATGCGCCCGCGCAGCATGAGCCCTTGGCGATCCCCCGGATTCGCTTCGAGGACCTCATCAGCCAATGCACTAGCCCTGCTCAAGTGCCCTTCCGCCAGTGCCAGCACGGCCAAACGGATTTTCGCCTTCAAAGCATCAGGAGCGTATTTATTCGACGCAACGATCTCTCGATAGATTTGCGCCGCGCGATCGATTTCCCTGCGCTGCTCGCGAAGCTTTGCCATGGCGAAGCGCAAATCCGTCGCATTTGGATAAATCCCAATCGCGTTGGACAGCTCCGCGACCGCTTCGTCGGATTTCCCGGATTTTGCCAAGAATTCTGCAAGCAGGATGTAACGCCGGCTGTCGCCCGGGCTGGCCTCGATGGCCTCGCGATAAACGCGCTCCGCATCGTCCCGGCGTTCCTGTTGCACATAAAACTCCGCCAAACGTTTACGGTGCCATAGGTTAGCTGGGTCGGCGGATACCATTCCTTTGTAAATCGCCTCGGCCTTTTCGAGCTTTTTCATCTGAACCGCGAGCCTGGCAAGGCCGAGTTGCATTTCGGCGTCGTCCGGATTGGCAGCCAGCCCTTGCTCCAAGACGACCTCGGCTTCATCGAGCCGGTTTTGTTGCGTGTGGAGCATCGCTAGAATGAGAAACGCCTCGGCGCGGGACGGCTGTTCCGCCGTGATGCGGCCGAGCTCTTCGATAGCCGCGGCTATATCGCCTTTAAGACTCGATAAACCCGCCTTTACCAGTCTTGCATCGATATCCCCGGGTTTGACACCGAGCACCGCGTTTACTAGGGCATCGGCCTTATCGATCTGCTTGCCCAGCAGGTACAGCTTCGCCATTCTGACCCTGACCTCTAGGTCGTTCGGATCGAGCTCGCCGGCCTTTTGGTAAAAGCCAAGGGCTTCCCGCCAGTCTTTCTGCGCCTCCGCGATTTGCCCGAGATAGAAGTAAGGCTTGGCCATCTTGGGATCGATCTGCAAGACGTTCTTGAACTCGACCTTGGCCTTTTCGAAATTCCGCTCTTCGAAATATTTTCTTCCTCGTTCCAGATACTCGGCCTTGCGTTCCTCGGCACCGCCGCAGCCCGTCAAGAACACAGTCACAGCGAGCGAGAAACCTAAGAAAGCGAAAACCCTGATCAGCATGGCATCGTCCCTAATGTCCAACGGTTAAATCCACCCGAAGTTTCCCCTTCGAGCACGATAAATCGGCCATCCGGAAGTCGCGGCTTTTCGCAGAACGCGCCGATCCTCCGAAAAATCCGGTCAAGAATGGTTTCGATCAGAAGAAGAGATTGCCTGCACCTCCCTGGCCCATTCTCCGTCTACTATCTGGATTGTTACGAGCGTGAAAAACGTAATGAGCTGTAGTATTCTCCGACTATACCGTCACCGGCGATCACGGTCCATGGGAAGCTGGACTACCCCACCCGTCTGGTGTCTTGAAACATTCTGTAGTTGCGCGTATGAAAAAGGGATTTTTAGTTCTTGCGCTCACCGCTCGCTTTACTTGCCCGGCGTTCGGCGCGTCGACGCCTGATGTCCCCGCCGATTCATCCGTGCCCGTTGTTCCTTCCGATTATGTTGTCGATGCCGGGGATGTCCTCGAGATCTCTGTCTGGAAAGAAGATGGACTGACGAAACAAGCCCTGGTGCGACCGGATGGGGGAATTACCTTTCCGCTAATCGGCGATCTACAAGTTGGCGGTCAGACCATCCATCAAATTAGATCCGAAATCACCCGAAAGCTCGGCGAATACTTCGCCGAACCGGAGGTCAGCGTCTCTTTGGTCAATTTGAACCACAAGATCTATGTGATCGGCAGGGTCAACAAACCCGGCGAATTCGTCACGCCAAATCGGGTTTCGGTCATGCAAGCCCTGTCTATGGCGGGCGGCTTAACGCCTTTCGCCGATGATGACGCGATCAAGATCATACGCCGAATAGGCGGAAAGGAAGTGGCACTGCCCTTCGACTATGACGCAGTCGCAAGCGGTAAGTCCTTGGAGCAAAACATTCTTTTGCAGAGAGGAGATGTCGTCGTGGTCCCGTGAGCTTGCGCGAAGCGCGCCGGTACCGGTAGGCCATGTCGCCGATGCCGCCCGTATGTTTGGCTGGCGGTGACAGTCATGCCTGAAGCCAAACCGGTCGGCGCTGCCGACAATCAGCGACGCGCAAATGCTCGACGCTGTATCGCGTGGGGCGTGGGATTATTGATCGCATCGGACAGCGGAGCGGTGGAATATACCTTCCAGGCAGATGCCAACGTGGGACAGGAATACAACACCAACCTTTTTCTCACACCCGGCCCGCATACCGATGTCTGGGGCACGAGGCTCGGCTTGAACACACGATTTTCAGCCGCGGAGGAGACCTGGAAACTCGATGGGAATATCCGCCTCGACAACTATTTTTACAATCAAAAGGGCTTGGATAGCCTCAATCAGTTCGTCTCTTTGACAGGCAGTTACTTCGTCACGGAACGCAGCCAATTCGCTCTTCGAGGCGATTACATTCGAGATTCCACCCGTGCATCCTTCGTCGAAACCGACGATCTGATATTCGAGCAGGTTAGGCGAAATCGGCAGACGCTTAATCCATCGTGGACCTACGACTTGAGCGAAAGAACCCGTCTCAGCCTGAACTATCAATTCCAAAATACCGATTATCGAAACAAAGCGAATACCTTTTTTCCCGATTATCAAAGCCATTCCGGGTCGGTAGTTTTGATTCACGATTACAGCGAGCGGCTGACGATGAACGGCTCGGTCTCCTACACCCGCTATTCGGCGGTCGGGAGCACGATTTTCATTCCGGGACATTTGGATTTTGGACCGTTCCGCATTCCCGGAAACTACGAAAATCGCGCCGACGAAATCGAGATTGATTACGCCACGGCCATTGCCGGATTTTCCTATGCCATTGACGAAACCTTCGATGTCAGCTTCGCCACCGGGGCCCAATACAACAAGACCGAGGCCGTTTTCCAAACCATTTTCAGGGATAGCCGTGGCGAGCCAATACTCGATAATTTCGATCATGTCGACAGCAGCTTCGTGACCTATGTGATCGATCTGAACGCAACTAAGCGCTTCGACGCAGACGAACTGAATCTTCACTATGCGCACACGGTCAGCCCTAGCCTATACGGCAACTTGGTCGAAGCCGATACGGTCACGTTCACGGGAAAACACAAGTTCAAGCCCACCGTGAGCGGCTTGGCTCAATTTTCTTATGTGGACCGCAAGACGGCCGATCAGCGCAACATTACACTCAATCGCCAGCTTTTCCGCGCCCGCGGCGAGCTAAGCTGGAATTGGACCGAAAACTGGTCTTTTTCCATGTCATATCAGTATGGACGACAAGAGATCGATATCGTCTCGGATATCCCTGAATCTCATGCCGCTTATCTGACCATCCGTTATCAGTGGGATAAGCAAAAGTACTGATTGGCGAGGAAATCATGGAAGAGAAAGGACTTCACGACTATATTGCTGCGTTCAAGCGCCGCAAACATCAATTTGCAGCGATTCTAGGGGGCATCTTGTTTTTGAGCCTCTTGCTCGCCGTGCTGCTGCCGCCGACCTATCGATCCAGCGCAACCATTTTGATTGAAGAGCAGGAAATACCGTCCGACCTGGTACGCTCGACCATCACGACCTATGCCACGCAACGCTTGCAAATGATCGGTCAGCGAGTCATGACGAGGGCCAACTTGAACAAGATCATCGAGAAATTCGATTTGTACGCCGACGAACGCCAGCGGCTCACGGAAGAGGAAATCATTGAACGCATGCGTGCCGATATCGCTCTGGAAACGATCAGCGCCGATATCATCGATCCACGTACCGGCAGGCCGTCCACAGTCACCATCGCGTTTACATTGTCCTATGACAGCCGTGATCCAGAGCTTGCCCAGCGCGTCGCCAACGAAATCACTTCGCTTTATCTGGAGGAAAACCTCAAGACCCGCGCGCAAAGAACCGCTGAAACTTCGGATTTCCTCGAGGAGGAGGCTAGACGGATGGGCGAGCATGTTTCCGCCCTGGAGAGAAAGCTCGCCGAATTCAAGGAGCAGAACCTGAATAGCCTGCCTGAGCAAAAACAGATCAATATTGATCTCATGGACCGCAGCGAGCGCGAGCTGATGCAGATCGACAACGAAATCCGTTCCTTGGAGGACCGCAAGTTCTATTTGGACGGGCAATTGGCCCAAATCAAGCCTGATGTTCCCGTGATCTCTTCGACCGGAGAACGCATTCTGAGTCCCGAGGAACGCCTCAAGAGTCTTAAGGCCGAGTATTTGGCCATGGCCAGCCGCTATTCGGACAAGCACCCCGATGTTGTCAAGACGCGTCTCGAAATCAATTCGCTAAAACTGGATGCGGGAAACCCCGAAAGTGGCTTGGAACTGGCCAAGCGTATCACCCAACTGGACGGCCAATTGGCATCGCTCAGGGAACGATACTCCGAAAATCATCCAGATATCATTAATTTGCGAAAGCAGATTTCCGCACTGGATGCGGAACTGAAAAAGATTCAAACGACTCGCACGATCAGAGAGATGACCTCGGGGCAGCCTGAGAATCCCGCCTACATCACGCTGCAAGCGCAACGCGAAGGTGTCATTCAGGATTTGCGAACTCTGCGGAAGCGGCGAGAGGAGGTCAGGGCAAAACTCCGTGAGTATGAAAAACGCCTATTGCAAACTCCTAAAGTGGAACGGCAATATCTGGAACTGGTGAGGGATTACGAAAACGCGACCACCCGTTACCGCGAGCTGAAGGCTAAAGCAATGGAAGCGGAAGTGGCCGAGCAACTCGAAAGGAAAAGCAAGGGCGAGCGGTTTTCTATTATTGAGCCTCCGCTAGTGCCAGAACAACCGCTCAAGCCGAACCGGCCTGCGATTGCGTTTCTCGGCATGGTGCTGGCGATGGCTGGCGGATTCGGATATGTGCTGCTGACGGAAAATTTGGACCAAACCGTACGCGGAATGAAGCAGATAGCCGTATTGGCGGGCACGGCACCCGTCGCCGTGATACCTTACCTGCAAACCGACGAAGAGATTTCACAGCAACACAAAATCAGAACCGTTAGCGTGCTGGCGGGTTTGGGACTCATCTTGCTTGTTCTGGCGCTTGTCCATTGGTTTTGGATACCGCTGGATGTGTTATGGTTTAGAGGCTTACGCAAAATGGATACGCTTTAAGTAGAGCCTATGAAATTCGGTTGCGCTGCAACCGCTAGCCGGACCCGTCGACTTCGACAGTGACGACGGGTCGGTTCCCGAAAGCCAACCTAACAGGGAAGGAGTGAGCTATGGAAAGCATCAGCAGAGCATTTGGACATCATCAGGATTCCGCACTAGCGAGCCCGCAGACCGCCAAGGCGGACCTGGTTTCATTGGAAAACATCCAGTACACCCAGACCAGAACCGTGGCCCTGTCGAGGGAATTCCTGCGCCGACAACGGGTCATCGCCGGGTACAATCCCTGCGCCTTCGTGGACGCGTACAAAATCCTGCGTACCCGTGTCTTGCACAAAATGCGCGAACACGGCTGGAATACCCTGGCTATCACCAGCCCCAGCGCAGGCTGCGGAAAAAGCCTCACTGCTATCAATCTCGCACTGAGCATCGCGCTCGAGGTCCACCAGTCCGCTCTTCTCGCCGATGCCAACCTCAGAGATCCTGCCGTGCATCGTTATCTGGGCATTGATCCGACCGTAGGCTTCGCCGACCATCTGATCGACAATGTTCCCCTGTCAAAAATTCTCATCAATCCCAAAGGCATTAGTCGTTTTGTCGTACTGCCCGGAAAACGGCCGGTATTCAATTCTTCGGAACTCATCGCGTCGCCCAAGATGGCCCATCTGGTGCAAGAATTGAAACACCGCTACGCCTCCCGGTTCATCATATTCGACCTGCCTCACTTGGGAACAGCGGATGCGCTGTCTTTCATGACTCATGTCGATGCCGCGGTATTAGTCGTCGAAGAAGGAAAAACGACTCAACAAGAACTATCCCGAGCCATAGCAGTCCTGGAAGGGACGCCTTTGGTCGGTCTGGTATTGAATAAAGCGGAAAACGACGCGGTGGGATAGACAGCGAAAGCAGACGGTTTTGCCGCGCGAACCTCATCTCCTTCGCCGTGATCGGCGAAGGATCGATGATAGCTTGTCCGATTTAAAACATTTTTCGGCGTGCCAATGCCGGGCGGCTTTACCGAATCCTATTACTTCGACTCGGCGGGAACGACTTTCCGCAGCGTCCAACCGGCCCCGTCTCGAACAAGTTCAAAATGACTGTTCCAATCGGAAGTTCTGGCGGCATTGTTTCCGGCGCGTATGCATTGCTCTTTAAACTCATCGAGCGCCTTTCGCGCAAGTGCCTCCGATTGATAGGGTCCCTTAACGCCTTCCCGAGTCAGAAAAAACCATTCAGTTTGTCCCGTTACATTATTACGCTCCCAGAAAACACGATCAGCTCTAAACATTGGCTCTACTTCGACTGCTTGGTGTGAACCACCCAGTCCAACCTCGCGGCCACACCCAGAGATAGTTAGCAACTGATTCCGCCAGATGCTCCAGAAACGGGGAAACAAATATATATCAAAAAAACCTTGGAGCGCCTATCAATTCTTCGGAGCCCTGTGGATTTTTCGGCCCGAGATTCCGCTGCCTCCGATAGGCACCCGATGATTTGCCCCTCCCCTTATTTCCGCAAAAGTTTACTTCGACCTTAAACTCGACTGCAGCTATTTTCGACCGGCAACCGGATAATCGATAATGTTTTCACTTCCCCGCTGGTAATGGAAGCAGCTTTGAGCTTGTCTGAGTCAAAAGATAAGAATGCTTTTTTCAATCGGCGTAATCTGCGCCGTGGGGAAACCTGACATCGGCACGAGTCAAGACCGGCACTACACTTATTCGTTACGCTTTGCCAATCCTACGTCAAGGAGCCCGAACTTGCATGAATCGGCTAGTCCGAATCGCTAGAAATCCATGGATATTAACCCTTGCGGCCGTACTCATGATTTATGCGCTAGCTGGGTTTTCCCTCGTGCCCTTTCTGGTGCAGCGCTACGTGCCCAAGGTGGCCGCCGAGCAGCTCAAGCGGGACGCTTCGATCGGCGTGGTCAACTTCAATCCCTTCTCGTTCGCTCTCGAAGCCCGCGACTTCAAGCTGAACGACACGGATGGGCAGCCCGTTTTTCAACTCGGCCGTTTGTTCGTAAATTTCGAACTCGAGAGTATTTTCCGCCGAGCCTGGACTTTTTCCGATTTGCGTCTGGAAAACCCGTCGTTGCGAGCCGTTGTCGACGAAGACGGCAAACTCAACTTGGCAAAAATCGCAGAAGCTAGACCAAAACCGCAGGAACCGGAACAACCCGACAAGCCGCTCCCCCGTTTTCTGCTCAAGCACTTCGAACTGACGAATGGCTCAGTGCAATACGCCGATTACTCCAAAGATACCGATATCGTCGAAACGGTGAGCCCGATCGACTTGACACTCGATATGCTCACAACCCTCCCTGACAAGACGGGTACTTACGAACTCGCTCTCAAACTTGCAGACGGAGGAACCCTGGAGTGGCGGGGAAATCTGTCGCTACAGCCACTACTGTCCGAAGGCAACCTACGTTTGGACGCTTTCAACCTGGCGATCCCGTGGAAACATTTGCGAGACCGCCTCAATTTAGCTGAACCATCTGGTGTCGCCGCGTTGTCGGCACACTACCGGTACAGCCAGAACGGTGAAAAAACCGACCTTTCGTTGAACAATCTTGCACTGAAGCTCTCGCAACTCCGGTTCACCATGCCCGACACCGACGAGCCGATCCTGACACTGGAAAAGATCGAGACCGGCAATGCCGAGTTTGACCTGGCGAGCCGGTCGATTACCGTCCCTTCGCTCGTCATCGAGAAAGGCCAAGTCAGGGCATCCGTAGACGCAAGCGGTTCCTTGAACTGGCAAGGCTTGGTGAAAGATCAACCGAACAGCAGTCCTTCCAATCCATCCAATCCGCCCCAAGGCACAGAGCCTGAAATACCCTGGAAACTGACGGTCGAAAATTTCAAGATTGCCGATGTCGGCGTGGCGTATGCCGATGCTAGCCGCCGTTCGCCTTATGTCGTTTCGGTCGACCGATTCGGCCTCGATCTCAAAGCCCAGGCGGAAGTTGGAGCGGGAACGACCAAAGCCGATATCGGCGGGCTGGCGGCGACTCTAAACGGCATCGCGCTGAGTGAACCTGGTTCTACCGCCCCCTTAGCGGCCTGGGATGTGCTAGAGCTAGCCGACGGGCACCTGGACCTCGAGAAACGCGAGGCGATCATCGGGCGCGCCGCTTTGAAGGGCGGCAACGCCCGAATCGTTCGAGATAAGGCCGGTACCATTCATTTGGCCGAACTCTTCGCTCCCAAGACGGAGGAAACCAGTCCGAAATCGCCAGCCACCGAAGCACCGGCCGACAAGTCTGGCAACCAGCCATGGCACTTCGCACTCAACGCGTTCGCGCTGGAGGGATTCGCTCTCGGCGTCGTTGACCATAGCTACTCATCCGAGATCGCCTATGACTTCGAAGACATCGAGGTCGACCTCAAAAACCTCACCAATGACGACGAGACACCGGTCGAATTCGATACCAGCCTCAAGGTCAAACAGGGGGGTACGCTGAAGGCAACGGGCACGGCATCCCTTAAAGGTGATCGGGCGGACGCCAAGATTGAGATGGAACGAATAAACCTGAAGGGCTTACACCCTCTGGTCGCTGAATTCGCCAAACTCAAGCTCGAGAGCGGCGACTTGTCCACGACCATGAACGTGGAATTTGTCCAAACTCCGAAAGCACCGTCAATCCGGAGCAAAGGCGTTCTCAGTGTTTCCGATCTGCTGTTGAAGGAAACCGAGACCGGCCAACGTTTTCTATCCTGGAAAAAGCTTTCCGCAACCGCGATCGATTTTTCGCTCGAACCTAACCGCCTATCGATTCAAGAAATCAGGATCGATCAACCGGGATCGAAGATCACCATTTTCGAAGACCGCTCGACAAATCTCGCCGCCATATTCAAAGAAAGAAACCCAAAAGCTCGCGCTCCAAAAGCAGCTGCATCTCCGAAGCCCGCAAAGCAGGATTCGAAAAAGCCGTTTCCTGTTACGGTGGAACGCGTCCGAGTCGAAAACGGTGTCGTCGACTTCAGCGATCTGAGTCTGGTCTTCCCCTTTGGCGCATTGATTCACGATTTCAATGGGACGATTACCGATATTTCGACGTCGGCGTCCGGCGGAACCCATTTAGCGTTCACTGGACGCGTTGACGCGTTTGGCTCGGTCACGGTCGACGGCGCGCTGAATCCCTTGCAGCAAAAAAAGTTCAGCGACATCGAGGTGACCTTCCGCAACGTAGCGATGACGTCGCTTTCGCCCTACAGCGCGACCTTCGCGGGACGCAAGATTCAATCCGGCAAGCTCGATCTGGATCTCCAGTACAAAATCGACAACAGCCACTTGAAGAGTGACAACACGATCGTTCTCGACAATTTCACCCTGGGTGAGCGCGTCGAAAGCCCCAATGCCGTTTCCCTACCGTTGGATCTCGCCGTCGCCGTGCTTACCGACTCTCAAGGACGAATCAACGTCTCGGTACCCGTCGAGGGCGATGTAGACAGCCCCGAGTTCCGCTACGGCAAGCTCATTTGGGAGGCCGTCACCACGGTGGTGAAAAAAGCCGTGACCGCGCCGTTTCGCATGATCGGATCGGTCTTCGCGGGCGAAGAGGAACACCCGGAGACCGTTCTTTTCGGTCCTGGCAGCTATACCTTGCCACCGCCGGAGAAGGAAAAGCTCAAGAAAGTTGCGGAGGCCATGGAAAAACGCCCGATGCTCAAGCTGACCATACATGGCCGGTTTGACCCCAAGCGCGACGGCGAAGCCCTGAAGGCATTACACGTTCGCCAAGCCGTTGCGGAAAAACTGGACATGGGACTCAAACCCGGCGAAGATCCGGGGCCCCTGGCGTTCACCAATGCCAAGACCCAGCGTGCGCTGGAAGACCTCGTGGTCGAACGCGGAGGTCCCAAAGCCTTAGAAGAGATTCAGGCCGACTATGAAAAGAAAACGGGAAAAAGGCCGCAGCGTGTCAGCCGAATGTTGGCGCTAATCGGTCGGGGAAGTGAGGACCAGGATTTCTACGAACGCCTGTTCGAACACTTGGTAAGCAACGCGCCGCCCTTACCTACCTCCGAACTCGAAGCACTGGCAGACCGCCGCGCCAAGGCGATTCAGCAAGAGCTGATCGGGCTGCCCGGCGTCGATCGTACGCATGTCGGTATCGGAAAGGCCGAATCTACGTCCGACGAGGTCGATGGGCAGGTTCCGTCCCGGCTTGAACTCGGCGCAGTGGGCGACTGAGCGAAATCGCCGAACGGCGAAAATCCGACAGCGCCGCCGCAGCGGTGGGTACGGCTTCGGCTGCCGTCCTAAAACGGCGGACAGGTCAAGCCGCCGTTTCTTAGATGACTAATCGCTCTGGCCCGCCCAGTTCCTCAAACGGGCCGCATCCAGCACCTCCACCGTCTTGCCGTGGACCTGGATTATGCCGGCCTGCGCCAATTGCTGAAGAATCCGGGAAAACGTCTCCGGACGAACCGAAAGCCGCGAAGCCAGCACTTGCTTCGGCGTTTCCCAATGCACGCTGTAACGTCCACAGCTTGGCTCAGGCGCGGACCGAAGCAGGTATTGCGCAAGCCGCATCGTGGCGTTCTGAAGGGTTAACTCGTCGATTTCCTGCAGCAGCTGGCGAAGGCGCTGGCTCATCCGGCCCAGAAGCCGGAAACAGACGGCGGGCGAATTCTGCAACACTGCCCGAAACACGTTCATGTCGAACCCCCAAACCTCGCTGGGAACGATCGCGCGGGCGCTGACCGGATAACGGTTGCCCTCCATAAACATCACCGCCTCTGCAAAAGACTGGCCGGGCCAAATCAGCTCGATCACCTTCTCCTCGCCCGCCGGCGAAAGGCGATAAAGCTGAATCGTCCCGGTTTCCAATATGAAGAAGCGGGTCGCCCGCTGACCATGCGTAAAAAGCTCTTCTCCCGCATCCAGCTGAACAGGAAGCGCGGCGGTAACCACCTGGGCCAATTGAGGCTGATCCAACTCCGCGAACAGCAAGTGCCGGTAAATCCAATCGGGCATCGTTCTCTTCATGCCGGTCTCCCGAAGGAAGCCGCTTGACCTAGGTCAAGGAGAGACGATTCTTCGGCCGCTATGTTGTTCACCGTCGATACGATTTGAATGTCCAATTAAAGGAAAAATGCCATGTTTTGCTATCAATGCGAACAAACCGCCCGTACCGATACCAGTAACGGCTGTACCAGCACCAAAGGAATCTGCGGTAAAGATCAAGTCACCGCCGATCTTCAGGACCTTTTGATCTACGGGTTGAAAGGCATCGCCCAGTATGCCCGGCGCGCCCGTGCATTCGGCATCTCTGACCGCGAGGTGGACGGGTTCATACTCTACGCGATGTTCACGACCCTGACCAACGTCAACTTCAATCCCGCCCGTTTCATCGCCATGATTCAGGAAACCGCCCGGCTGCGCGACCGAATCAAGGCACGTTACGAAGAGGCGGCACGGGAACGAGGCGGCGCTCCCGAAGTCCTGAACGGACCCGCCGCCTGGCAGCCGATGGATGATATCGACGGCTTGCTGGCGCAAACTAAGTCAGCCGCCGTAACCGCCGGCCGCGAACAAGTGGGTGACGATATCATCGGTCTCAGGGCAATGATTCTTTACGGACTCAAAGGGGTCGCCGCCTATGCCTACCATGCCCGCATTCTCGGTTACGAAAGCGACGAACTCTATACCCGTTTCGAGGAAATCCTGGACTTTCTAGCCGGTAACCCCGCCGATGCCGAAACACTCCTGGATCAAGCGCTGGCCGTCGGCCAGTTGAATCTAACGGCTCTAGAGCTTCTGGACGCCGCCAATACCGGCAGCTTCGGCCACCCCGAACCGACCGCCGTGCGGACGACTCCGGTCAAAGGTAAGGCGATCCTGGTCAGCGGCCATGATCTGAAGGATTTGGCGGCCCTACTGGAACAAACTAAAGGCAGGGGCATCAACGTCTACACCCATGGCGAACTGCTGCCGGCCCACGGTTATCCCAAACTGCGTGCTTATCCGCATTTGGTCGGCAATTACGGCGGTGCCTGGCAGGACCAGACCCACGAATTCGCCGAATTTCCGGGCGCGATCCTGATGACCTCCAATTGCCTGATCGAACCCCATCCTCGCTACCGGTCACGCCTCTTCACCACAGGACCTGTAGGCTGGCCAGGTGTACGCCATATCGCCAACGGCGACTTCTCGCCGGTCATTCAAGCGGCGCTGGCTCTCCCAGGTTTCCAGGAAGATGGCCCGGAACAAACCGTCACCGTGGGATTCGCCCGCAACGCGGTGCTCGGCGTTGCCGACAAAGTCGTGGATGCTGTCAAAACCGGCGCCATCCGTCACTTTTTCCTGATCGGCGGATGCGACGGCGCGGCGCCCGGGCGCAATTACTACACCGATCTGGCGAACCGCGTACCCGAGGACAGTGTCGTGCTCACCCTAGGCTGTGGCAAGTACCGCTTCAATCGGAACGAGTTCGGCACTATCGGCGGCATCCCGCGTCTCCTGGACCTCGGCCAATGTAACGACGCCTACTCCGCCATTCAAATCGCGAGTGCCCTGGCGCAAGCTTTCAACTGCGGGGTGAACGACTTGCCCTTGTCCCTCATGGTGTCCTGGTTCGAACAGAAAGCCGTGGCCGTACTCTTGACTCTACTATCACTCGGCATTCGCGGTATCCGGCTCGGACCGAGCCTGCCAGCATTCCTGACGCCAGCCCTCCTGGAACAGCTTTCGGCGCGGTTCGATCTGAAACCGATCACCACGGCCGAAGCCGACATCGAGGCAGCACTTCAGCGTGCGGCTTGAATACTTGAGAGGAGAGAGCTTATTCCATTCGGCATTCGAGTGAACATTCGTCGTCGGATCGTAGAGCCAAACGAAATCGATCGATGGGGGCTAGCCCTTCGACAAGGCTCAGGACAGGCCCCTCGGCTCCGCTCGGGGCGATCCGTTCGACGGTTCAGGGCGGGTTCCGCTTAACCGGCGTTTTGAGGTCGATTGGTGGGTTACGGGCTCGCGGCCTAGCCCACCGCACCGCTTCGCCGATTTACTCTCAAGTGATTTCAATGACCGACTTTCCAACGGAGAAGCCATGACCAGCCATGTCATCACACTCACTACCCGCGACGGGCAGCAGCTCAATTTCACCTGCGGCCCTGAGCAGAATCTCCTCGCCGCCGCCGCAGAGGAAGGCATTATACTGCCGTCACTGTGCCGGGACGGCGGTTGCGGCGCGTGTCTCTGCACCCGTGTCGACGGCGATTACGACTTGGACAGCTATAACCCCCTGGCGCTGCCCCCGGACGCTGCTGCTAGAGGCGACGTATTGCTTTGCCGAACGCGCCCGCTGAGCAATTTATCGCTCAAGGCGCCTTACGATTTCCAGCGCATCCGCTTCGAAGGACTGGCGAGTCGCCCGGCCGAAATCGTCGAGCTGGAGACCATCGCCGAAAAAACGGTGCGACTGTTACTGCGGCTGCAGCCGGACAGCAACGGCAGCCAAGCTGCGGATTTCGAACCGGGTCAGTACATGAGCCTGGAAATTCCCGGCACCGACATCAGCCGAGCCTACTCCATCGCCAATACCCCCAACTGGACTGGTGAACTGGAATTTCTGATCCGGCTGCAACCGGGCGGAGCGTTCTCCACTTACCTGGAGCGGGAGGCGAAAATCGGCCAGCGCATCAACATCCGTGGCCCTAGCGGCCATTTCGTCTTGCAGGCACAAAGCCTCAGGCCACGTTATTTCGTGGGCGGCGGTACCGGCTTGGCGCCGTTGCTCTCCATGCTTCGCCACATGGCCGAGTTACAGGAACCGCAACCGGCCAGGCTCTATTTCGGCGTCAATCGCGAAGCCGAACTATTCTGCCTGAATCCCCTTCGGGAACTCAGCCAACACTTGCCGCAGCTCAAGGTCGAACTGTGCGTGTGGCACCCGGAACCGACGTGGAGCGGATTTCGCGGCACTCCCGTGGATGCTTTACGGCGCGACCTGGAACAGGGTGGCCCCGCTCCCGACCTCTATCTTTGCGGTCCCCCTGCGCTCATCGATGCAGCAACGGAGACGGCACGCGCTTTCGGGATTTCCGATGAGCACATCTTTAGCGAGCGGTTCCTGCCTTCGACCTAACGCGCCGCTCCGCTCGCGGAATCGAGCTCCCGTCATTCGCTCGAAACAATGCCCAGAATTCACTCCGCGGGGCAAAGCCAAACGGGCTATGCGTGATCAACCGGCCGATTTGCCGGCATGCGTCTTCGCCCGTCGCAGCGACAGGCCGTGCCTGACCAATGCCGTTTCGAAATCCGGGAATTCGGAAGGTGCCCCGCCAGCCCTTGCCCAAAGCGCCTGCAGTCGTGCTGCCGCTAAACGGTTCTCACACTGCTCGTCGGGCAAAAAACCCAGCGCTTTGGCTCCGTCTATAGCCAGATCGGACAGACGCGGTGTCGCCTTGGGCCATATGCCGCGCAATTCCCGCAAGAAAATAGTGACTGTCGTCGGCCCGATGCCTTTCGCCAAGGCCATCAATCTTTGTTCCAGGTCCTCGGCGGATTCGGCTTTCGCATGTAGTCGATTGAGACTGCCCCCGTACTCTTCAAGCAAAGACTGCGACAGGTTCAACAGTTTCGTCGCGGTCTTGAAGTCATAACGGGTGTACCCGCCTTCGTCCAGGACCGCCACCAAGCCGTCCCAACCGCACGCTATGATGGCTTCGGGCGTCGTCAGCTTTCTTTTGGCAAAGGTCCGGTAGGTACGCGCCGCAATCCTCTCGGAAATACGCGCCCCAAACAAAACGGCCGCAAGAAACCATTTGAAAAGTTCGCCGTCGCCCCGCTCTGATACATCGATTTCCAGTTCGGCCGAAAAACGGCCGCCCAGCGCGGCGACCAGGTCGCTAGGTGATGCGTATCGATTTTCCGATCGAGCGGATTTGGACATGATCGTGCAGCCTCAGAACGCATCGTTCGCGCAATCCAGCAACGCCGAATACAAACCTAGGACGACCGCCGCGAAGGATTCGTACTGAAGTCTATCTGGCCGGTCGTCGGCCGTGTGATACCAGGGGTTTCGATAAAACGCGGTATCCGTCACCATGATCGCTGAATACCCCTGCCTCCAGAATGAAAAATGGTCGCTGAGCGCGACTCCGGGCACGAAGAACGGCGCAGCGAGATACTCAACCGGAAAACCCGAATGGCGGCGGAAGGCTCGGACGAGGCGCAGCAAGTCGTTCCGAGAACGCCGGTTAGACACGAAGGCAATGAAATTGCCGCGGTCGGGGTAAGCGTATTTGAGCAGAACCGGATAGCTCTGGCTGTTGGGCGTATCGTAATAACAGCCCAGCATTTCGAGCGAAACCATGAAGCGTATCTGATCGCCGCGCTGTTTGGCGGCTTTGGCATAAATCAGACTGCCCATGTATCGTCCGCCGAAAAACGGCGCTTCCTCGTTCACGAAGGCCACAAAACGGACGGTCCTTTTCTGCGCGGCGCTCATGAACAGGCGTGACAACTCCAATAACGCCGCGACGCCGCTGGCGTTGTCGTCCGCGCCGGGACTCCCAAATACCGTATCGTAGTGAGCTCCGATCAAAATAATCTCATCGGCACGACGGTTTCCCTGCCGTGTTATCTCCAGATTGGCGCATTCTATCCCCCGCACCTCGTAGGCGAGGCGGTTTACCGCATACCCTTGAGCCTCCCATTGCTCCGCGATGTAGCGCTCGGCGGCGCGCAAGGCTTCCGGCAGCATCAAGTTTCGCTCGCCTATGCGATCGGCCAGGGTATGAACGTGGACCTTCAATCTGGCGGCCATTTGCTCGATGGCTAGCCCTTCCCTCATGAGGAGTCGCGTTCGGGACTGTCCTCCATTTGATCTGAGCCAACTTGGGAAAGTTGCCGACGAAAAAAGGCCGCTCGAAGCGGCCTTTCCGATCCGATCGAATCCGGATGCGATCAGGGACGGTTATCGGTTGCCCCCTCCTTCTCAGGCAGCAGAAGGTCGGCGCGGCTGACCCCCAACCAATAGGCCAATGCACTCGCGACGTAGATCGACGAATAGGTACCCACCACGATGCCGACGATCAAGGCCAGAGAGAAGTTCCGAAGGACTTCTCCGCCCCAGATGGCCATCGCGATACAGACCAACAAGGTCAGAAAAGAGGTCATCAAAGTACGGCTCAGCGTTTCGTTGATGGATAGGTTGATGATGTCCAAAACCTCGCCGCGTCGGATCTTCCGGAAATTTTCGCGAATTCGATCGAAGATCACGATGGTATCGTTGATCGAGTAACCCAGGATCGCGAGAACGGCGGCCAGCACGCTCAGGTCGAACTCTAACTGAAAAACGGAAAACACCCCGAGGATCAAAACGATGTCGTGCACGCTGGCGACGATGGCACCGAACGAAAAACGATACTCGAAACGCCATGCGACATAGGCCAGAATCCCGAGTACCGCCAGCAGCAAGGCAACCACGCCGCTTTCCGCCAAGTCTTCTCCAACTTGGGGGCCGACGAACTCGATACGGTGGAGTTCGACTTGAACGGCGGGATCCTTTCTCAAGGCATCCATAACCCGAGTCCTCAGGTCGGTATTTGTCATGTCCTCCTGTGGGGAAAGACGGATTAGGACTTCTCGGGTGGTTCCGAAATGCTGCACGATCGGATTGGCGAAACCGGCGTCTTTCAACTGCTGGCGCACCTCTTCGAGATCCGCGGGCTCCTGATAAGCGACCTCGATAATCGTGCCTCCGGTAAAGTCGATGGCGAAGTTAAGTCCTTGCCACCCCAGTGAAACGAGCGACACCACGCTGAGCACAGCGGACAGAACAACCGCCGGCCAGCTCCAACGCATGAAGTCGATTTTATAACCCCGAATTTTAGTATCGGCCACTGATCATATCTCCTGAAATTCTTCGAATCCGGCTCAGATCCACAATTTGGCGACGCGCCTCTGGCCGTAGACGAAATTGACCAACATCCGCGTACACATCACCGCAGTGAACATGGAGGTCAAGATCCCTATCGTCAGGGTTACGGCGAACCCTTTCACGGGACCGGAGCCGATGGCGAACAGCATGACTGCCGCCACGAGCGTCGTGAGATTGGAGTCGAAAATGGTTGCGAACGCACGCTCGAATCCGGCGTAAATGCTGGACTGAATGGAATTGCCGTTACGCAGTTCTTCCTTGATGCGCTCGTAAATGAGTACGTTGGCATCGACGGCCATACCTATCGTCAGCGTGATGCCGGCGATCCCCGGCAAGGTCAGCGTCGCCTGCAAAACTGACAGAATCGACAGGATCAAAGCCACATTGAAAATCAGCGTGATATTCGCGATGATCCCGAAGACCTTGTAGTAAAGAATCATCACGATCGCGATCAGGACAAAGCCGATAATGAAGGAACGGGTGCCCTGCTCGATATTCTCTTTACCCAAACTGGGGCCTACGGTACGTTCCTCGATGATGTCCACCGGTGCCGCCAAAGCACCGGCGCGCAGCAGCAACGCCAAATTGCGCGCTTCGTCGGTGCTGTCGAGTCCGGTGATCTGGAAACGTTTGCTGAAACGGTCGCGAATCGTCGCGACGTTGATGACCTCCTCGATTTTCTTCTTGGTGGTCACTTTTCGACCTTCGACTTCCTTGGTTTCCGTCTTGGTTTCGATGTACACGACCGCCATCGGCTTGCCGATATTGTCTCGCGTGACATCGGCCATTTTACGGGCGCCTATGCTGTTCAACGTCACGAAAACCGCCGGCGAACCGGATTGGGAATCGAGACCCGAGGAAGCATCCACAATCTGATCGCCGGTCACGATGATCTTGCGCTGCAACAAGATCGGCCTGCCGCTTCGATCGTAATAGAGCCTGCTCCCCAGTGGCGTCCTGCCCTCTTCCAAACCCTGAACGCTGTGCTCGGTGTCCACCAAGCGAAATTCGAGCGTCGCGGTGGCTCCCAGAATCTCTTTGGCACGAGCGGTATCCTGGACGCCCGGAAGCTGTACCACGATACGGTCTTCGCCTTGCTGCTGAATCACCGGCTCGGCGACACCCAATTCGTTGATGCGGTTCCGAAGGGTCGTGATATTCTGCGCCACAGCCAGCCGGCGAGTCTCCCGTCGCTCGGTTTCGGACATCGTGGCCCGAATCGCGTTTCCTTCCACGCTGATATCCAGACCGCGAAGCTCTCGCCGAATGACATCCCTGGCCTGGGCCAAGGTATCCCCGTCCTGGAACTTCACCTCGATAACCCGGTTACCCCTGTCCACGGACAGGTAACGGATCTTGCTTTCCCGCAAAAGCGAACGAATGTCTTCGGCGTAACGCTCTTCCGCCTGTCGGATGGCCGCCTCGGTGTCCACCTGCATCAAAAAGTGCACGCCACCCCGAAGATCCAAACCCAGATACATGGGTTGGGCATTGATCGCCCTCAACCAAGCGGGCGTGGCCGGTGCCAAGTTGAGTGCTACCGTATAGTTCGTGCCCAGCGATTCGCTTAACAGGTCGGCCGCCTTGAGTTGGGTTTCGGTTTCGGTGAAACGCACCAGAAGTCGCTTTTCGGACAACTCGAGCGACTTCGGTTTTAACCCGGCGTCGCTCAGCAATTTTTCGACTTGAACGCGAGTGGCATCGTCGAGTTTGGCGCTTCGCAGAGGTGAAAGCTGCACGGAGGGATCTTCGCCGAAAAAATTGGGCAGCGAGTAAATCGACGCCAGCACCAATATCCCGATAATCAGAAGATTTTTCCAAAGTGGAAAGCTGTTTCGCATAATAGCTGCCTGTAAGGCGCGATACCCTTGGGGACGGGGCATCCGCCGTTTGATTATTGCTTAGCCTTTGTTTTCGGCTTTTTTCTTTGCCTTATAAGTACCCTTCGGCATGAGTGCCGCAATCGCATGACGCTGGACGTAAACATAAACGTTATCAGCAACTTCCAATTGAACGAAATTTTCGTCCAAATCCGCTATTCTACCGAGCAGCCCACCATTGGTGACGACCTCGCTCCCTTTGGTCAAAGACTCGATCATTTTCTTCTGTTCTTTGGCCCGGCGTTGCTGGGGGAGAACAAATAAGAAAAAGAAGACCAGCAAAATAGCGAGCGGTAAGATGAGACCGGCCAATCCCGGCTCTTGCTGAGCCGGCGCGGCTTGAGCAAATGCATCGGAAATCAAGAAACTCATAATGGATCCTTGTTTATCTTTTTAAAAACGCGGCATTATTACACAAAACTTCACACATCGCCTTTTCCTCGCTGCTCGTAAAACCAAGCCACGAATTCGCTCAGACGATTCTGCCCGATCGCTTCCCTAAGCCCGGCCATAAGCTCTTGGTAATAATAAAGGTTGTGTATCGTATTCAACCGGGATCCGAGAATTTCGCCACACTTGTCCAAATGCCGAAGATAGGCACGGCTGTAATTCCGACAGGTATAGCAACGACATTCCTCGTCCAACGGGCGGATATCGTTCTGATAGCAACTGTTGCGGATACGGATTGTGCCGTAGCGCGTGAACAAGTGACCATTGCGGGCGTTGCGCGTCGGCAAAACGCAGTCGAACATGTCGATGCCGAGCTGCACGGCCTCGACGATGTCCTCGGGCGTACCGACACCCATCAAATAGCGAGGCTTTTCGGCGGGCATGTGAGGCAACAGTGCGTTCAAGACACGCGCCCGATCTTCTTTTGGCTCGCCCACCGAAAGACCTCCGATCGCATAGCCGTCGAACCCAATCCGCTTGAGTCCCTCGATCGATTCGAGCCGGAGCTCTTCGTAAACGCTGCCTTGCACGATGCCAAACAATGCCGACGGATTGTCTGCATGCGCTTCTTTGCTCCGCTCCGCCCAACGCAAAGACAGCCGCATCGAATCGGCGGCTTGCTCGTAACTCGCCGGATATGGCGTGCACTCGTCGAAAACCATCACGATATCCGAACCCAAATCCCGCTGGACGGCCATAGATTCTTCTGGTCCTAGAAACGTAATGCTGCCGTCCACCGGAGAACGGAACTGAACGCCGGCATCGGTGATCTTGCGCATGGCACCCAAACTGAAAACCTGAAATCCGCCGGAGTCGGTCAGAATCGGACGCTCCCAATGCATGAACTCATGCAAACCACCGTGGTAGCGAATCACTTGCGTACCCGGGCGCAACATCAGGTGAAAGGTGTTTCCGAGAACGATTTCAGCACCGATTTCCTTAAGTTCCTCGGGCGTCATTGCCTTGACGGTACCGTAGGTGCCTACAGGCATGAATGCCGGCGTTTGTACCCGTCCTCGCGAAAAGATGAGCTCGCCCCGTCGAGCCCTCCCGTCAGTGCTGCGTACATGAAACTGCATCGAATTTTTAGGCGCTGGGAAGCAAAACGGCCTGACTATGCAAAATAGACAGGCCGTCTCGAATCAAGAATTGGTGCCGATGGTCGGACTTGAACCGACACGACTTGCGTCACCACCCCCTCAAGATGGCGTGTCTACCAATTCCACCACATCGGCTGAACATGATCTAACAAGGTTGGCTATTTTGCTGGCTCCGGCGACTGAGGCGCATCGGCACTCTCGGGCAAATCGGCCTTGTCAGTTGCTGGCGGCTCTTCCGCTACCTGCGGAAGATCGCGTCGAGACGGGTCCACACTGGGACCATCTATGATATCAACCTGTTTATTATCTTGTTTATCCGCCAGATACGCAAGACTTAAACTCGTCATGAAAAACAGAGTGGCCAATATCGCAGTCGTACGGGAGAGAAAAGAGGCCGCACCACGGGCGCCGAACAAACTGCTGGACGCCCCGCCCCCAAATCCTGCTCCAGCGTCGGCGCCCCGACCTTGCTGAAGAAGGACTAATCCGATGATCGCCAAGGCGACCAAGACATGAATAATTGTCAATGCCTGATACATAAAACTCACCTAAACCGAATGGCATATCGAGAGAAAGGACTTGGCGTCCAGGGATGCTTCACCAATTGATCCACCGTCCACGTCGGGCATATCAAACAGGGACCGGGCCTTTTCGGGCTTGACGCTGCCGCCGTAAAAATCTCGGACTGAAGCGGAGGTTTCGGGTTCCCGCTCCGCGATTTTCCACCGCAAGCACCGGTATTCAATTATGTGCCCAACTGCTGTGGCGTTCCCGGTTCCAATCGCCCGAACCGGCTCGTAGGCAATCACCGCATTCGACAACGATGCGACATTGGCCAGATCCAGCACCGCATCTAATTGCGTGCCGATAACATTTAAATGGCTCTGTCCGTGCGGTCCCACGGCCTTATCCATGCGTCAAAATCGTTGTAGCCTATGATCGAGCCCTTTCCTAAAACTCGCAGCCACCCCCTGATTGGACTCCCTGTATCACCGCCCCGCTCCGAATGGCCCACTCTAGCCAGATCGCATCCGACCACCCAACATGGGCACCGCCGTGTCCCCGGTGAACGCACCATTGCCCTTATCCGTTACATCTTGCGCGCCCAATAAAATTTATTCCTTCCTAGCACTCTGGCCGCCTCCGGTATGCACACGAACGGCGCGAATTCACCCACCTCCGCTGTTTCAGTTTCCGAAATGCCGGAAAGAATATTCACCCTCGAATGCTGCCGATCTTCCAGCTTCCGACGACCGGAAGACGACGAAACATCGAGCGCTCTTTGTTGTAAAACCGTGGAAGCTTAATGATTCAACGCTGGTTTTTCAAGCAAAAAGGATATGTTGCAGATACGCACTCGCGCCCTCGCCCAGCCGTTAGGCGCTCTTCGAAAGGCGTAGCTAGACGTAGCGGGGTCGCCCACCGCACAACGCTAAATTGAATTCGAGTCAAACCGAAATATTTCTCCGGTAGAAAATTGCTATTCACCGGTTGTTGCTCTCGAACTGTTCTGTAAACGCCAAGCCTCGGGTAACATCGCTCTGTGCTGCCCAATACTTGTGGGCGAGCGAGATTTCAGCATTTTTTAATGTTGTCGAGCGTTGCATCACGGCTTTTGTCCCATATGCTCTAAAACTCGATTGGATGGCGCCAAGGCATGCCCAAACCCGTTGAGCAGCGATCCTTTGACAGCCGGCCCATCCGGCACGGCCTGATCTGAATTCTCGTGAGTCTGCTTTCCCGAAGCGGAAGGAAGCCGGGATATGGACATCCAAGCGGAGAGCGGTATCCCGAATCGCGGAAACTCTTTTCCTTAAATTCGGTAGCTGCTTAGAAATGTCAAGCCTGAGCCAATCGGATCAAATGCGCTTGTCAACCGTCCGCGACACCCTCCCATACAAGCATCGCCAAGATAGCGTCCCGACAGATCGCGACAAGCGTTCCGGTTACCCGAGGACACTTCTTGCACGGATCGACAAGCCGATCATCACACAACGCCGTGAACGCTGCGCCCGCTCTTTTCGCGTCGGCGACGGAGAATGTTCATGAATTCGGTAACTCTGGCCCCGTACCCATCACACGCGCAAAAAAGCTTGATACTTGGGGCGCTGGGCATTGTATTCGGCAATATCGGTACGAGTCCGCTCTATGCGCTTAAACAATGCTTCGCCGGCGTTTTTGTGCTGGAGCCAACCCCGGAGAACATACTCGGCGTCTTGTCACTTATTTTTTGGGCACTTCTGATCGTCATTTCGCTGAAATACGCCATCGTCATCATGCGAGCGCATAACAAAGGCGAAGGCGGTGTCATGGCTCTGATAACGCTTATCCAGCAAAAGGCAGAAATCGGCCCTCGCTTACGGCGTCTGTTGATTGGGGTGGGGCTGGTCGGCGCGTCGCTATTTTACGGTGATGGCATGATCACGCCGGCTATCTCGGTCTTGAGCGCAGTCGAGGGGCTCGAAGTCCTACAACCAGAACTTCGTTCTTACATCGTTCCGCTATCACTCGCCATCCTCATAGGGCTTTTCGCCTTCCAGCGCAAAGGGACAGCCGGCGGCGGGGCACTATTCAGGCTGGTCATGGGCGTTTGGTTCTTCGCTATTGGGGCGTTTGGCACGCTGAGCTTGCTAAAAGCTCCTGAGGTGTTGGCCGCTGCGAACCCGGCGCACGCCATTTATTTTCTCTCGGCACACGGCTGGCCATCCGTATATGTTTTAGGCGCCGTCGTCCTGGCCGTAACCGGCGGAGAGGTACTGTATGCCGATATGGGACATTTCGGTCGGGAGTCCATCCGCAAGACATGGTTTCTGTTCGTCCTGCCTGCACTTATGCTCAACTACTTCGGCCAAGGCGCTCTTCTGATCCAGAATCCTTCCGCGATCCAGAACCCGTTCTATTTGCTGGTGCCTGAGGGAATGCTCGCGTTCATGATCGTGATCGCCACTATAGCCACGATTGTCGCTTCCCAGGCAATCATCTCGGCTACTTTTGCGCTCACCTCCCAGGCCATCCAGCTCGGTTTTTGCCCGCGGCTCGGCACTCACTACACGTCCGAAGAGGAAAACGGCCAGATTTATATTCCCTGGACCAACTGGGCATTGATGGTTGCCACCGTCATCCTGGTTCTCGGGTTTCAATCCTCATCCAATTTGGCGGCCGCGTACGGCGTCGCAGTAACGGGAATCATGGCCGTCGACACGATTTTGGCGCTCGTCGTAGTGTACAGCTTGTGGAAATGGAATCCTATCGTGAGCGGTTTGGCAGCCGTCGGATTTATTACCGTCGATTCGGTGTTCCTGATAGGCAACGCGACAAAAATCTTCGAAGGCGGCTGGCTTTCGTTAGTCATCGGACTTATCGCCTTCACGTTTCTATCAACATGGAAACGCGGCCGCGATCTGCTTCGGGAGAACTTGCGGGAAGGCTCGGTAGACGTCGATCACTTCTTGGCCGAGATCACCAGCAATCCTCCCCTGCGTGTAGCGGGTACCGCCGTGTTCATGACCAGTAGCCGAGACGATATTCCCCCGGCCTTGTTGCATAACTTGAAGCACAATAAGGTATTGCACGAAACCGTCGTTCTCATGACCGTCACCACGGAAAATACTCCCCGAGTCGCCCCCGAGAAACGTCGTGAAATCCGTCGACTCGGTGCGGGCTTTTTTAGAATCAATCTCCACTATGGTTTTATGGAGGCGCCGAATATCCCGCGAGCCCTGAAATCCGCCAGCCGAGAGTTTGACATCGACATCTCCGATACGACCTTTTTCCTCAGCCGCGAAACCATTATCCCGGGTCCAACCCCGAAAATGCCTCTTTGGCAATTGAGGCTGTTCATCGGCATGTTCCGCAATACCCGCAGTACTATCGGTTTCTTTCGAATTCCACCGGATCGCGTCGTTGAACTGGGCGTACAACGCATGCTGTAATCTTTAAATCGGCATCAACCAAGGAAATATATGGACCTTCCCCTATATTTGAAAGCAATCGTACTCGGCATTCTGGAGGGAGCAACCGAATTTCTTCCCATCTCCAGTACCGGCCATTTGATCATCGCCAACGATCTATTGTCTTTCACCGGCGAACGCGCGAAAACGTTTGACATATTTATTCAGCTCGGCGCGATTTGCGCGATCGTTTGGCATTATCGAAAGCGTATCTACCGCGTAATAGGGTCTCTGTTCTCCGATCCGGCTGCCTTGCGGTTTACAATCAATGTCCTGATCGGTTTCCTTCCGGCCGCTGTGCTCGGCCTTCTTCTTCATAAGACCATCAAAGCACAGCTTTTCAATCCGATTACCGTTGCAGGGGCGCTGATCGTAGGCGGCCTTGCGATACTGGCGATAGAAAGTCGGCGCCGGGCTCACCGCGTCGAAGACATCGATGATCTGACGTGGCATGTGGCACTCAAGGTCGGCTTCGCTCAGAGTCTCGCGCTGTTTCCCGGCGTATCACGGGCTGGTGCAACCATCATGGGCGGCTTATTGAGCGGGATGTCCCGGTCCGCTGCGACCGAGTTTTCGTTCTTCCTTGCTATTCCGACAATGTTCGCCGCCACGAGCTACGATTTGTACAAGAATCTGAATATCATGAGGCCCGAGGACATCCAAATACTGGCAATCGGCTTCATCGCCGCTTTTTTTAGCGCCTGGCTGGTCGTTCGCGCCTTGCTTGCATTTGTCTCGCGGCATAGTTTCAAGGCATTTGCTTGGTATCGAATACTATTCGGCTCCTTGGCGCTGATCTATTTCCTATCGACGAGCGGACTCACCGTTTCGCTCTAATATACGCTTTCTTCCCGTCGGTACCCACACGTGCATCCCGAATTCCCGTTATCCTCGGACCTCATCTATTTGAACCATGCGGCCGTGGCGCCGTGGCCGCTGCGCACCGCCCAGGCGGTCACCCGGTTTGCTGAGGAAAACGTCCGATACGGCGCCGCTCGTTATCCGGATTGGGTAAGACGGGAAAGCATTTTACGGGAACAACTACGCGACCTACTCAATGCACCGTCCTCGGACGATATCGCTTTGGTCAAGAACACCTCCGAGGCTATTTCACTCGTGGCTTTCGGTCTGGAATGGCGGGAAGGCGACAATATCGTTTCCAGCAGCGAGGAGTTCCCGTCAAATCGAATTCCCTGGCAAGCGCTGAGCAGCCGGGGCGTGGCGTTCAGGGAAGCGAACCTTGCCGCGGGGTCTACGCCTGAGGACGCCTTGTTTGAATTGGTCGACGCGCGTACAAGGCTGATCACGATCAGCTCCGTTCAATACGCATCGGGCTTACGACTCGATCTGGAAAAAATCGGTCGGTTCTGCCGCGACCAAGGAATTTTGTTTTGCATCGATGCCATCCAGAGCCTCGGCGCGCTTCGATTTGACGTGCAGCGATATCATGCTGACTTCGTCATGGCGGATGGCCATAAGTGGATGCTCGGCCCGGAAGGGCTTGCCGTGTTTTACACCTCACCGCGCGCTAGAAACGCACTGAAGCTTATGCAGTACGGCTGGCATATGGTCGAAAACGCCGGCGATTACGACACTCGATCCTGGATTCCGGCAAGGAATGCTCGGCGCTTTGAGTGCGGCAGCCCCAACATGCTGGGAATACACGCGTTGTCAGCCAGCCTCTCGTTAATCTTGGAGACCGGCATGGAAACCATAGAAACTTCGCTGTTGGAACGCACCACTTATCTGGCCGAGGCGATCATGAATCAACCGTTACTCCAGCTTCTGTCGCCTGGCGATCCCGAGCGTCGTTCCGGCATCATCACGTTTCGCCATCGTTCCAAGGAAAATCAACGACTCTTTCAGCATCTCAAACAGAACGGCGTGATTTGCGCTCTGCGTGGCGGCGGCATTCGCTTTTCCCCTCATTTCTACACGCCGTTGTCTTCGCTCGAACGAGCGATCGACATCGCCCTGGGCGCCTAAGCTCGAGCGCCCGCGAACAACCGGTAGAAATTGTCCGAGCTGAGCTCCGCCACACGCTCGAGAGATACTCCTCTCAACCCCGCAATACACTGGGCCACATATCTGACGAGATATGGATAATTGGGCTTTCCTCGAAACGGCACCGGGGCCAGGTAAGGTGAATCGGTTTCGATCAGGAATCGATCTTCTGGAATTTTCTTGGCGACCTCCTGTATCGATTGAGCGCTCCGGAAAGTCACGATCCCCGAGAATGAGATGTAAAATCCCAAGTCCAAGACGCGGCGCGCCGTTTCCCAATCTTCAGTAAAGCAGTGGAATACGCCGCCCACCTCGTCAGCACGCTCCTCTATCAGCAATTCAATCGTGTCATTCCTGGCTTCTCGCGAATGAATAATCAAAGGCTTGCCGACCAACCTCGCAGCTCGGATATGTTGCCGAAACCGCTCCCTCTGCCAGTCTAGGCTGCCCGAACTTCGGTAGTAATCCAACCCAGTCTCACCGACGGCGACCACCTTGCTGTCTCTTGCCAGAGAAACCAGTTTTTCCACAGTGGGTTCTTCTGGAACATGCTCGTTCGGATGGACACCGACCGATACCGAAACGTTATCGTATCCGTCTACCAAACGTCGCATTCCGGCGTAGCTCTCGAGATCGATGCCTACGCATAGCAGATGCCGAACCTCCTGTTTTTCCGCCTCTCTCATGAATAAGGCGAATTCGGCGTTGAAAGGCGCGAGATCAAGCCGATCAAGATGACAGTGAGAATCTATGAACATAAGCTGAACTTTAGGTCCTCTCCAGGAAACGGGCGAGATATTAATCGGACTGACTATATCCACTCTCTAGACAGCACATACTCAATCTCGATCCACTTCAATTAAAAAAGCCCCCTTCTTGAGGAAGGAGGGCTTTAGTGTGTCGACCGTCGGTCGTGTAACCAGGGGCACCTCGACGGCGCCCCTTGAGATTACATGAAGGACGGGATCAACGGAGCGTCGATCTGGACGATCTGACGACCACCCTGATCGTCGAAGAAGAACAACAGACCAGCAAAACGGCTGTCCGGGTCATAGATAATGTCCGACAGACGGTACACTTCCCACGCCGCGTCGCTCGCGGTCACTTCAACCGTCCGCGTCTCACCCGGCTGGATCGGGCTGTTGTCGCTCACTTCCAAACCGTCATCGGCCAGCAGGTCTTCCGGATAACCCGTCGTGTCTTTGTACACGTCCGCATCCAGGAACCGCACCGACGCCGTGTAGAATTCACCCAACCGCACCGGCTTGTCGCCATTGTTGGTGATCGTGAGCTTCATCCGCATCGCACGGCCAGGTACCCGATAGCTCGCATCGTTTACCTTCACCGCAACCGTCGCCTTCGGCTCCTCAATCGGCTGAATGCCTCTCAACGTACCTGCCTGCAACGGAATCGTAATCGGGTACTTGCTGTTCGCGCTCGACATCGCGAAGATGACGATCAAAATCGTCGCCGCCGCAAAGCCCATCGCGACCTTCTTGTCACCCGCCGAAATCAGCTCGTTCGCACGACCCGCTTCGACCATCAGGTAACGCGGCAGGAACGCCGGACGACGTACCCAGTACACCACCCAGGCAATACCAATCGCATACCAGAAGACATGCCAGAAGTAGGTGTTGCCTTCGTTGTAAGTCTCCAGGTCCACCGTCTGACCCGTCAGCGTGGTCACCGGGTTCTTGAATTCGCTCATCGACCCTTCAATCGTGATCCATTTACCCGGACCAATGATCGGACCACCACCTTCAACGTTCATCATGGTGTGCACGTGCCAGTCACCCGGACGACGCGCCTTCAACACCACCTTGAAGTCGTACGTCTTGCCGATCTCCAAACGCACCGAACGCGGCACCAACTGACCGCCAATGTACGACGCCTTACGGATAAATACCGGACCCGGAATACCCACGTTCAAGAATGCCGTATCCGGCTCCGCTACCGTCTCCGGCCAGCCTTCAAACACGTGGAATTTACCCGTGATCTCCACCTCTTCATTGACCTTCACCTTCTCTTTCGACCAGTTCAGGTCATACCAGTGGATCGTCCGCATGCGCATGAACGCCGCCTGCGATTTCTCACCGTGGGCCGATGCACTCGGCGCATAAAAGCTGGTCGCCGCAAACGTCGCCAGCAAACCGACCATGGACCACTTGGCGATCCTGTCTTTGATTAGTTTCATAGGCTTCTTCCTCTCTCGAGTCTGTTCTGTTATCCCCGTCCTCCAGAGCCCACCCTTACGCGCGCTCCCGAGAACGGTGCTTTTCGCTTGTACGTTCCGTTTCGGCCCAATTAGGTCTGCTTCAAGAACCGAACGGTCGAGAACCAACGGCCCACAAAGTGCCACATGAAGTAAATCAGAATGGACATGAAGGCCGAGAAGAACGCCGACACCGGCGCTACGTCTTTACCGAAGGTTCTCAGGGTACCTTTTTCAACCATACGGATGTACTCGGGGGTACCCGTACGGACATAGTGGTAACCCTGAATGTCGGCAATCGACATCAGCATCCCGTTGTATTCCACCGGCACGTGCAGCGGGGCAATCATCGGCCAGTTACTCGGGTAGAAAATCAAACCCCAAGCCAAACCGCCCACAATCGCCGTGAACAGATAGCTGCCCGACAGCATCAGGAAGGTGTCCAGCAAAATCGCACCCGGAACCAACAGCGCCGGGAAAACAAAGTTGATCGGGAAGTAGGTCCAACCCCAGAAGTTGAAGTAACGGTTGACCCATTCACCAAACAGCAGCGCCAATACCGCAATCGTCGCGCCCCACGGATTCCGGAACTTCTCCCAGGCCCACGCCTGAATCGCCGCCGGGAACGTGATCAACACAATCGGCGTCACCGTCACCCACAGACGACGGTCCTTCCAGTCCGCCCAGAAGTCCCAGTCACCCATCGTCAACATCGCGTGGATGTGATACGAACCACACACCACAAAGAAGAAAATGAAAAGCCCCAGGTAGTCAATCGTCCTGGAGACTTGCACTGCTTCGGCATGAGACCGAACCGCAGATTGAAGTGCGCTCATGAGTTACCTCCAAAAGTTCATTTATTGTCGTTCTCGATGACCGCCCGATCTCGGACAACCATCGCCACGTCCTCTGCCGGCCGCAGCGACCCGCGCCAAGATCTCTCTCAACGCCGGCCGCCGCAACCCTTCCCAAACTTATTTCGCGATCAGGCCTTGATCCACCGCTTCGCAGATCTCTTTGCCCATCAGGTTCGAGACGCTAGCAAAGATCTGCAACAGCACGCCCATGATCGCCAATGCCAGCCAGCCGAAGATCACGAAGCCGTAGTGCAAGGGCGCTACGAACAGCTCTTCCATAAACCAGAAGGTGTGACCCCACTCGTTCAGACCGACGTTCGGCAGAATCATGAACGGACCCGTCCACAAAATCAGGTACGCCAGCGACAAACCTTTGGTCGTCGTCTGGAAGTACGGCAGGCGGGTGTGCGCATACAAGAACGCACCACCACCCGTGATGATGTAGATCGGGTAGCTCAAGTAGAACTCAATAATGTGCGACGGCGTGAAGTCCGTATCGCGAACAATCGTCTGGTGCCAGGTGCCATCCTGCTCGGTGAAGTAGCTCGCACCCCAGTAAATGGCCCATGCATACGCAAACAGCCAAATCAGGTGCGTCATGTTCCGGCGCAGTTCTTCCCGCGGAGCCAGTGCCGCCATGTTGCGGTCACGCGTCTTCCACAGATAGCCCCACAGAATCGAGGCCGTCACCACTTCCAACACGATCTCCGTGTACAGGAAGTTCATCCAGTACGTCTCGAATTCCGGTGCAAACGAGTCCAGACCAGCCGACCAGCCATAGACCCCTTCATACCACCGAACCCACAGATAAAAGACCGTGTACAGCAGAAACGCAAAGGTCAGCCACTTCACATCCAACAGAGGCTTGTCTTGCGCCTCTACTCCACCAACAGTTGTTGCAGCCATAGGTTTACCTCCAATTTAAGTCATACTCGCGATGCGTCTCCGCATCGCCACCTCAACTCGCTTCCCTGCTTGTCTTCTTTATCCTCGCCGCGAGTCTTATTACCCCCTGCGACAATTTGCCCCACTCCCGGGGTGCGTTGCAGTCTATCACTCATTCATACCTTGTCAAGGAACAGTCTATCTATGAATAAATACCTATACAGCTCTCCTCGGCCAACAAGAAAAACCGTAAATCGCTGTTTTTGATACGGTATGAAAAATCAACCTCTCATATCGTCTCTGGTGATGACACCAACATCCTTGGCCCGGCCCGTTTGTAGCATCGGGACAATGACCGTTCGGCTCTTACCAAAGCTTTCTTTGTCAGCGGTGCACGAGGGATTCCGATTCTCATGACGGCCACAATTTTCAAATCCGCGCCGGCGATGTACGCTAAGCGGATATTCTCCCGGTGAAATGTCTCAGGTATGCGACCGATTCGAGTTATTGTGGTATCCGCATACGTAACTGCGCTTACAACGCCGGTTCCGCAAGGGGTGTCCGCCGACGATCGCGCGAGTTCGGCCTTTGCCCAAATCGCCCTCGCTTGCACCGGCTGTCACGGCACATCGGGCCAGGGCGTGGGGTCCATTCCGGCAATCAATAACATCCCCGAATCCACATTCATCCGCACTATGCAGGAGTTCAAGTCGGGGCAGCGCGCAGCAACGGTGATGGACCGTATCGCGCAAGGGTATAACGATCGTGATTTCCTCGAATTGGCCCGGTTTTTCAGGGATCGTCGATAGAGAGGATTCATGACAAAGATTTCCCGGCGAAGCTTCCTCAAATGGGCCTCGACGATCGGAGCACTGGGGCTATTCGGTTGTTCGGCCGGTCATCGCGCAACCCGGCCTCGGCTAAATCAAGCCCGAGTAGCCGTGGTTGGCGGTGGATTCGCGGGCGCGTCGGCAGCAAAGTACCTCAAGCTACTCGCACCTGAATTAGAAGTTATTCTGGTCGAGCAACACGCAGCTTATTTATCCTGCCCCGGGTCAAACGAAGTGATCGCAGACTTACGCCCGCTTGACGAGCTTAGGCGGGGATACGGCGCGCTCAGTGCCGATCGCGGCATACACGTTATAACGGCCGAAGCTCGGTCGGTCGATGCCGATAAGCGCGTGGTGTTCTTAGCGGACGGATCGTCGGTGCGGTACGATCGGTTAATCATGGCGCCCGGCATCGACTTCCGCTGGGAGGCTATCGACGGATACGACGAGGCGGCCAGCCATCTCGCCCCGCATGCGTGGAAGGCCGGACCACAAACCACCCTATTGCGCCGCCAACTGCAGGCCATGCCCGATGGCGGCGTGGTGCTCATCACCGCGCCGCCCAACCCGTATCGCTGCCCGCCGGGGCCCTACGAGCGCGCCTCCCTCATCGCTCATTTTCTAAGACGTCACAAACCACGTTCCAAGGTGCTTGTGCTGGATGCGAAAACCAAATTCTCCAAACAAGCGCTGTTCCTACACGGCTGGAAAGAGCTTTATCCGGGCATGGTGGAATGGATTTCGGCGGAAAAGGAAGGGAAGATCGAGCGGGTAGATGCCGCGTCTCGCACCGTCTATACCGAGTTCGACGAGCATCATGCGGACGTTTTGAATGTGATTCCACCGCAAAAGGCCGGCAGACTTGCCCATCAGGCGCGGCTAACGGATGAATCGGGCTGGTGCCCCGTCGATCCTTTGACCTTCACATCGACACAGGTACCGTATATACATGTCATCGGGGATGCCTGTATCGCGACGCCGATGCCCAAATCGGCATTTGCCGCCAACTCCCACGCGAAGGTCTGCGCCGCAGCCGTGATCGACCTCCTGCAAGATCGAGAACCCGGCCCTCCGGCCTTGATCAATCACTGCTACAGTTTCTTACAGCCGGATTATGCAATCTCAATAACCGGCGTTTACAGGTATTTACAAGCCGAAAAACAGCTCGAAGCCGTGTCGACGGGCGAAACGCCGATGGATGGGGACCGCCGGAAAGAGGCAGAGCACGCTCGAAGCTGGCAAAAAGCCATTGCCGCCGACGCTTTCGGCTAATCTCGCCTTACCCATCGACGATCTACTCGGCGCTCAACTCTATGCCGCCCTTAAAGCTGCCGCGAGCAAAGCGCGGATCGGCACCGGGAATTCTAGCTTCAACGCACGCGCGCGTGCGTGCTCGGACATCTTCTTCCAGGTCTTGCGGACGATTCCGATCAGCTTTTCCTGGTCGTGAATCTCCGCGGCGAAGGCGGCGAAGTAATGATCGAGAAACACGAGACAAGCGACGTCCTCGATCGCTTGGACATCGGAATCGGTTTTCAAACCACGTTTCTGAAGAATCTTTCTCACACGCTCGATGTCTACCGAGTCATATCCTACTTGCGCCATGAGCTTCGCAACACAATCGGCATGAAAGCCATACAAATAGCTCCGCCATTGGAGATATCCCTCGCGCGTGTCCGGGTAAGTCTGCCGCGGCACTTCCCAACGCCGGATATGCTGCCCGCGTGCGGCAATCTGCAGCAAGTCCGTCGCCTCGGGGTAGAGGCGGTGGAGCCACTCTGTCATGCGCATCCCGTAAAGCAATTCCTTGGGGTAGGATTTGCCTTGCCAAACTTCGCTATTGGGGTCCTGCGCGTTGGCCTCGTCGATCAGAACGAGCACCCGAGCCAGCCGATCATCGCTCATCGAGGTATCAATCCGCGTTGAAGTACTCAGAGCGTTCTTATCAAATCCCGATTTCATTGGCAACGAGCCCGCTTCGACCGGTCCATGCATTGGCGGAAACGGGACGAAACAGTATTATCCAAAGCATGGCCAATTCGCCGGGAGGGAATGATGCTTGATGCATGCGTGTTCACGATTTTTGGAGCTACCGGTCACCTTTCCCGCACCAAGCTGTTACCCGCTCTGTATCGATTGGACAAAGCCGGCCGACTGCCCGAGGCGACGGTCATACTAGGTTTAGGCCGACGGGATTGGGATAATTCTCAATGGCGGGCCGAGGTGTCCAAATGGCTGGAAGAGCGCCTGGGCGGCTCACTCGACCAAGAGGCACTCGACCACTTCAATCAGCGACTCCATTTCTTCTCGGCGAACATCGGTGATCCCGACTCGTCGATGCGCCTCAGACAGCTGTTGGACAGCGGGCCCGAGTTTCCACCTAATCACGTGTATTACCTTTCGCTTCCGCCTTCAGAATATAAAGCGGCGGCGGACTTTTTAGCGCTGAGCGGACTCAATCAGGAACAAGGGGGCTGGCGCCGTCTCGTGGTCGAAAAACCGTTCGGCTACCACCTGGAGGATGCGCAAATCCTCGATCGCCACCTACACCGCAACTTTACCGAGCAGCAGATCTTCCGAATCGATCATTATCTCGGCAAGGAAACGGTGCAAAACATCTTCGTATTTCGCTTCGCAAATCTCATGTGGGAACCGTTGTGGAACCGCAACCTCATCGATCATGTGCAGATCACGCATAGCGAAATGGCAGGAATCGAAGACCGGGCGGACTATTACGAAACTGCCGGCGCACTGCGCGACATGATCCAGAGCCACTTGATGCAGATGCTAGCCTTAGTCGCCATGGAACCCCCGGCAACCATGGATGCAGAATCGATTCGGGACGAAAAGGTCAAGGTGCTCAAGTCCATTCGGCCCATCCCCAAGGCCGCGGTCCATGCCCATGCGTTCCGCGCCCAATACACCCGTGGACGCGTCGAGGGCCAGGATGTGCCCGGATATCTGGACGAAGAGCAGGTCGACAAGCAAAGTACGACTGAGACCTATGCCGCGCTAAAGCTGTACATCGACAATTGGCGCTGGCGCAATGTGCCGTTTTATTTGCGGACCGGCAAACGCTTGGCGAAAAACAGCTCGCTGATCGCCATACGCTTCAAACACCCGCCGCAGCAATTGTTTCGAGAAACTCAAATCGCGGCGGTGCCCCCAAATTGGCTGTTGATGGGCATACAACCTGAACAGTGCATCCGCATCGAAGTTCAGGTACGGGAACCCGGCATCGGCATGCGCGCTCGAACAACTCAACTCGACGCCAGCACCTGCTATCAGGCCGGTTACCAACTCGACGCCTACGAGTCGCTCCTACTGGATGTCATCGCTGGCGATCATGCTCAGTTCCTGCGTTCAGACGAGGTCGAGTGGGCCTGGCGAGTCGTCGACCCAATTATCAGAACGTGGTCGGTAGAGCGGGAATTCATTCACACCTATCCCGCCGGTTCCTGGGGCCCCGAGGAAGCTGATCGCATCTTCGAGCGGGAGGATCAGCAATGGCGGCATTCGTTCTCGGCCTCGGACGCTCCTCGCTGAAGCCGACGATCCGTTAAGCTATTCATCTCGTTCCTTCGGTACTTTTGGAGATAGTAATGGCTGTCATAACCCAGACGATCGATTACACCCATAACGACGTTCAACTTGAAGGCTTCTTCGCGTATGACGACAAGCGCCCCCAACCTCTGCCAGCCGTGTTGATTTCCCACGCCTGGGTTGGCCGTGACGAATTCGTGTGCAACAAGGCGCGCAGGCTAGCTGAACTGGGTTACGCGGCCTTTGCGCTCGATATGTACGGTAAGGGTAAATTGGGAACCGGCCCCGAGGAAAACGCAAAATTGATGAAACCTTTCATGGACGACCGCCGATTGCTGCAAGACCGGATTACCGCCGCGCTGGAAACCGTCCGCAAACTTCCTCAGGTCGACCCCAGGCGGATCGCGGCGATGGGTTTTTGCTTCGGCGGCTTGTGCGTGCTGGATCTCGCGCGGACCGGCGCCGATCTCCGCGGCGTCGTCAGCTTCCATGGCTTACTCATACCGCCGGGCAATACGCAAGGCACGAAGATCAAAGCTAAGGTTCTCGTCCTGCACGGCCATGACGATCCCATGGCACCGCCGGATCAGATATTGAGTCTGGCCAAAGAGCTCACCGAAGCCGAAGCCGACTGGCAAATCCATATCTATGGAAATACCTTGCACGCCTTCACCAATCCCATGGCAAACGACCGATCGTTCGGGACGGTTTACGATGAAACCGCGGATCGCCGCTCCTGGGAGAGTCTGCGGAATTTCTTGGCCGAGGTGTTAAACTAGGCGCCCCCATGCATTCCAAAAAATCGACAAATGGACCTGAAATTCCTAGATTTCGAACAACCCATCGCCGAACTCGAAGCCAAGATTGAAGAACTGAAGCGGGTCGGATTCGACAACGAAATCAACATCAGCGAGGAGATCGCAAGGCTTGAGGAAAAGAGCCGCAAGCTGACCGAATCGGTCTTCTCATCGCTGACCGCGTGGCAGATATCGCAGCTTTCCCGGCATCCGCAACGTCCGTATACGCTAGATTACATCGATCTGATGTTCTCCGAGTTCCACGAGCTTCACGGGGACCGAGGCTTCGCAGACGATCCGGCGATCGTGGGCGGACTCGCCAAACTGGACGGACAACCGGTCCTGGTCATCGGTCATCAGAAAGGCCGGGACACCAAGGAAAAGATTTACCGCAACTTCGGCATGCCGAGGCCAGAGGGCTACCGCAAGGCATTACGGCTGATGCACCTCGCCGAAAGATTCCGCTTGCCCATCTTCTGCTTTATCGACACGCCTGGCGCCTATCCCGGTATCGGCGCGGAGGAACGGGGGCAGAGCGAAGCCATCGCCCGAAACCTGTTCGAAATGTCGAAATTGCGCACCCCGATTATTTGCACCGTGATCGGCGAAGGCGGTTCCGGAGGCGCGCTGGCCATAGGCGTGGGCGACCGCCTTTTGATGCTCCAATACAGTACGTATTCGGTCATTTCGCCGGAAGGCTGCGCATCCATCCTCTGGAAAAGCGCGGACAAGGCCGAACTCGCGGCCGAGGCCATGGGCATCACGTCGGACCGGCTGCGGGAACTAGAATTGATCGACGAAATTGTCCCCGAACCGTTGGGCGGTGCTCATCGTGATCGTAAGCAAGTCAGCGACAATCTGAAAGCAGCGCTGAAACGGCATCTCGAAGAACTACGCCGTACACCCATCGAGACCTTATTGCAACGGCGTTACGAGCGGTTGATGAGCTACGGTATTTTCGAAGAGGCGGTCGCGTAGCTATCGTTCATTTTCACGGAGTGGTCACCGACGGCTGCTTTCCGCCTCCGGACGGGTCTCTGATCGGCCCCGTACTTGTACGGCTGGCATGAGCCTTTTCGTCGAAGCACTGCAGCAAAATCTATCCCGCCATCCGCCGGCAACCCGCTATTGGATTGCATACAGCGGCGGACTCGACTCTCAGGTCCTGCTCCACCTCTGCGCGAAACTGAAAGACAGCCATCCCGACCTCCAGTTTGCCGCCGTACATATCCACCATGGCCTGCAAGCCGCCGCAGACGAGTGGGCCGAAACGTGCGAAGCGACGAGCCGACTGCTCGGAATCCCGTTCCAACTGCTTCGGGTCAAGGCGATGCCGAAGCCAGGCGAAAGCCCCGAAGAGGCTGCCCGGAACGCCCGTTACGAGGCTTTGCGCGCACTCCTTTCCGAAAGCGAAGCATTGTTGACTGCGCAGCATCGGGACGATCAGGCGGAGACGCTACTGCTCCAGCTGTTTCGCGGGGCCGGCATCGACGGCCTTGCCGCCATGCCGGAGTACACCGCCTTCGGACCTGGATTTCTGCTGCGGCCCCTGTTGTCCTTCTCCCGCACTCAACTGCGGGAATATGCTGAAGAGCACGGGTTGGCCTGGATCGAAGATCCTAGCAACCGCGACCTGAGTTATGACCGAAATTTCATTCGTCACGAAGTTCTTCCTTTACTCGAAAAGCGATGGCCGGCGGTGAAGGACACCCTGGCCCGAACGGCCAAGCATTGCGCCGAAGCGCAAACGCAGCTGAACGCGCTGGCGGCGGACCTACTAAAGACCGTGATCCAACCGAAACGCGGCACTCTTCTTCTGAATCCGCTGCGGGCCTGCTCGGTACCGGACCGCCGCCTGATTCTGCGCGAGTGGCTCCGGAGCCGTGGCTTCCGTAGGCCGTCTACGCGTGTGATCGATCGTGTCTTGAACGAAGCGCTGGACGCCAAACCGGACCGAAATCCAGCGATCCGGTGGAACGAAGGAGAGATACGGCGATATCGGGAAGAGCTCTATCTGATGCCGATCATCCCACCGTTTCACCCCGACAAGATCATCCCATGGGATGGCGTCGCGACGCTCCATCTCCCGGACCAGAACGGCGCTCTAAGCGCGAGCTTGGAAAAACGAGCGGGAATCTCGCTCGCCGCGTGGCGAAGCGGGACGATCACCGTTCGCTACCGACAAGGTGGCGAATCGCTCCGCCTGCCTGGCCGCAAAGGCTCTCACGACCTCAAAAAACTGTTTCAGGAAGCCGGAATTCCGCCCTGGATCCGAGAGCGAACGCCATTGATCTATATCGGCGACGAGCTCGCGGCCGTGGCGGGATGGTGGGTGTCTGCCGGTTTCGCAGGCGAACCGAACGACTGCAATATCGTGATCCGGTGGCACGCGCCGGACGGTTTTGCCGGCGCTTGGCTATCCATCAAGGATTGATGCAACGATAGACGTTAAAGGTTTGCTCACCGTCGATCAAAGGACCGGCAGGCACGATAGTATCTCCACCCATATCCGCCGCGTTATTGCGGGCAAGACGATTGACTTCCTTTTGCACCGTCTCCTTGCTGCGGGCGAAGATACCGACGGTCGCCGCCGTATTCGATGTAACACGCCCCAAATGCTTACAACGCCCGACCTCGGGGGGCGTGAGTTCGCGTACCTTTTCGCCCCCCGGAGTAAGTTCCACCCAGGTACATCCCGACACTATGAACATCACCGCCACCCCGAAGACAAGCGTGGATAGTCTCGCCCAAGTCATCTAATGAAATCTCCTCAAAAATTATTTCGTATTTTCCTCATGTTAGCGCGATTCGGCATTCGATGGTAAAAAAAGGGGACGGTGACTCGAGTCCGAAGGTCAAGTAAAATAACAGCACAAATCCTTTGACGTCCGACGTGACGAGCCCGGTCTCCACGATCGTCACGCAGTCCTTTCATACCCATCGTTGAATGACCAAATACATTTTCATTACCGGCGGAGTTGTTTCATCCCTGGGCAAAGGCATTGCCGCGTCGTCGCTCGGCGCAATACTGGAAGCCCGTGGGCTTAAAGTCACACTGACCAAACTCGACCCGTATATCAATGTCGATCCGGGCACCATGAGCCCGTTTCAACATGGCGAAGTTTTCGTTACCGAAGATGGCGCCGAAACCGACCTCGATCTCGGTCATTACGAGCGGTTCGTTAGCACCACTATGGGCAAGGTCAACAGTTGGACGACCGGACAGATCTACGAAAATGTCATTCGCAAGGAACGGCGGGGGGAATATCTCGGAGCGACCGTGCAAGTCATCCCTCATATCACGGACGAGATCAAGCGAGCTATCCGGCTCAGCGCGGAAGGATACGATGTAGCCTTGATTGAAATCGGGGGAACAGTCGGCGACATCGAATCCCTGCCCTTCCTCGAGGCCACGCGCCAGATGAGCGTCGAACTGGGCGACCACAAGTGCCTGTTCATTCACCTCACCCTGGTCCCGTATATAGCTAGCGCCGGAGAACTCAAGACTAAACCGACCCAACACTCGGTAAAGGAGCTCAGAGCCATCGGCATACAGCCGGACATTTTAATCTGCCGCTCGGACCGGATCATTCCCAAATCGCAGCGCACGAAGATCGCTCTCTTCACCAATGTCGAGGAAGATGCCGTCATCTCCGCCGTGGACGCCGACACGATCTATCGGATTCCGCTGCTTCTGCACGAGCAGGGGTTGGACGACATCGTGGTAAAAAAACTCAAGCTCGACGCGGGTACGGCCAATCTCAGCGAATGGCAAAGGGTTATCGACGCCTTGGAGCACCCTGAGCGTGAGGTAACCATCGCCATGGTGGGCAAGTACGTCAATCATTCCGATGCTTACAAATCCCTGACCGAAGCACTCGTCCATGCCGGAATTCAGACCAAAACCCGGGTCAATATCCGCTTCATCGAATCCGAGGAAATCGAGGACAAAGGCACCGGCTCGCTGGAAGGCGTGGACGCCATTCTGGTGCCCGGAGGCTTCGGCGAACGGGGCGTCGAAGGCAAGATCGCCACAGTCAAATACGCCCGCGAGGAAAAAATTCCTTATCTAGGCATTTGCCTAGGCATGCAGGTGGCGGTCATCGAGTTCGCCCGCAACGTGGCGGGACTGGAAGGCGCCCATAGCACGGAGTTCTTGCCGAAGACACCACATCCGGTCATCGCTCTGATTACGGAGTGGCAAGACAACTCCGGCACAATCGAGCATCGGGACGAAACCTCTGATCTCGGCGGCACGATGCGCCTCGGGGGCCAACAATGCCGACTGGTCGGCGGCAGCTTGGGCCATCGAGTCTACGGCAAGGACGTCATCAACGAGCGCCACCGCCATCGCTACGAGTTCAACAATCGCTATCTCGAGCCCCTCGAAGCCGCGGGACTTAAGGTGTGCGGTAAGTCGCTCGACGGCCGCCTGGTGGAAATGATCGAAATTCCCGATCATCCTTGGTTCCTCGCCTGCCAGTTCCATCCCGAGTTCACCTCCACCCCGCGTACTGGCCACCCGCTCTTCACCGGCTTTGTGCGTGCCGCGACAGAATACCGTGAAATCAAGAAGGTGAACTGATGCAACTGTGCGGATTCGAAGTCGGCTTGGACCGGCCGTTTTTTCTGATCGCCGGCACCTGCGTGATCGAAAGTGAACAACTCGCCATAGAAACCGCGGGAACGCTAAAGGAGATCACATCCAAGCTCGGCATTCCATTTGTCTATAAATCCTCCTTCGACAAGGCGAACCGCTCGTCGCACGAAAGCTTCCGTGGCCCAGGTCTTGAAGAGGGTCTGCGCGTTCTCGAAAAGGTTAGGAGAGATGTCGGGGTACCGGTGCTGACCGACGTCCACGAGGATACGCCATTGCGCGAAGTCGCCGCCATAGTCGATGTGCTGCAGACGCCCGCGTTTCTCTGCCGTCAGACCAACTTTATTCAGAACGTCTGCAGGCAAGGAAAACCGGTCAATATCAAGAAGGGCCAATTCATGGCCCCTTGGGATATGAAGAACGTAGTCGACAAGGCGAGAGCCGTCGGCAACGAACAAATCCTCGTCTGCGAGCGCGGTGTCTCGTTCGGTTACAACAATCTGGTTTCCGACATGCGCTCGCTCGCCGTCATGCGCGAGACCGGTTGTCCCGTCGTGTTCGACGCCACCCACTCGGTGCAATTGCCCGGTGGCCAGGGCACGGCTTCCGGAGGACAGCGTGAATTCATCCCGATCTTGGCCAAGGCCGCTGTGGCGGTGGGCATCTCTGGCCTGTTCATGGAGACCCACCCCGAACCGGACAAAGCAAAAAGCGACGGACCCAATTCTTGGCCTTTGACTCGCATAAAGGAGCTCTTGGAGGTGCTTGTCGAAATTGACCGCATTGTTAAACAACACGGAATGATCTAAACGGAATTGATTTCATAACGAAATCCCAACACCAGAGGAACGGAACCCATGAGCAAAATCACCGAAGTATGGGCACACGAAGTGCTCGACTCCCGAGGCAATCCCACCGTCGCCGTAGAGATTACGCTCGAATCCGGAGCAACCGGCTGCGCCATGGTCCCTTCCGGCGCTTCCACCGGTACGCGCGAAGCCATCGAACTCAGGGACGGCGACAAAGCGCGCTATTTGGGGAAAGGTGTTCTGAGAGCCGTCGAGAATGTCAAAACGACGATCCGGTCCGCTATTCTAGGTATGGACGCCGAAGATCAGACGGCTATTGACCAAAAGATGATCGAACTGGACGGCACCGAAAATAAAGGTCGTCTAGGAGCGAATGCCATTCTCGGCGTTTCCTTGGCGGCCGCCCACGCCGCGGCGAACGACGCAGGAAAACCGCTCTACGCCTATCTCAACCGGAACGGCGAGTTCCTGCTCCCCGTGCCGATGATGAACATCATCAACGGCGGCGCACATGCCGATAACAGCATCGACATGCAAGAGTTCATGATTCTTCCCGTCGGTGCACCCAGTTTCCGGGAAGCGCTCCGCTATGGAGCGGAAGTCTTTCATGCGCTGAAAAAAATCTTGGCCGAGCGGGGTCTCGGAACCGGCGTAGGCGATGAGGGTGGCTTCGCCCCTAATCTACCGTCCAACGAATCCGCGATCACTGTCATTTTGGAAGCGATTGAGCGAGCCGGATACAAAGCGGGAGAAGACATCTATCTCGGTCTTGACGTTGCTAGTTCGGAGTTCTACCGAGATGGCATCTATACGCTGGAATCCGAGAACAAGCGCTTCAACTCGGCTGAATTCACGGACTATCTCGCCGCCTGGGTCGACAAGTATCCAATCATCACCATCGAAGACGGTATGGCCGAAAACGACTGGGATGGTTGGAAACGCTTGACCGATCGCCTGGGCAATAACATCCAGTTGGTAGGCGACGATCTTTTCGTCACGAACCCTTCCATCCTAAAGCAAGGCATCGAGGCCCGAATCGCCAACGCCATCCTGATCAAGGTCAACCAAATCGGTACCTTGACCGAAACCCTGGAAGCCATCGCCATAGCTCAGCAGGCCGGGTACGCGGCCGTTGTCTCGCACCGCTCCGGCGAAACCGAGGACACCACGATCGCGGATCTCGCGGTGGCCACTTGCGTAGGGCAAATCAAAACCGGTTCTCTCAGCCGGTCCGACAGAATCGCCAAGTACAACCGGCTACTCAAGATTGAAGAGCAACTGGGGGCCAAAGCCCGATACGCCGGACGTAGAGCCTTCCGTCAGACGCTCTGAGAGACTGGACGCCGTCCGACAGCCGTGTGAGAAAGCTGATCATCTTTCTGCTGGTATTGATAGCCTTGCTGCAGTATCGGCTGTGGCTGGGCGACGGCGGAATTGCGGAGTTGCAGGAGTTACAGGATCGTATTGACAAGCTTACTGAAGAGGGCGAAAAACGGCGCGAACGCAATGCCGCGCTGGAGGCCGACGTCAGGGATTTGAAGGAAGGTACGGATGCGATCGAAGAGCGGGCTCGTCAAGAGCTCGGCATGATCAAGCAAGGTGAAATTTTCATCCAAGTGATCGAAATGCCGAAGAACAAGACGCACGAACAGGCACCACGATCAAAGCCTACCGAGCGGAACTCGCCGCCGGTAACCGAAAGGCCCCGTTAGCCACGTCCCATGACCGACATCGACCTAAACCAACGATTCTGGGCTGTCGTCCCGGCAGCCGGCGTGGGCAAGCGCATGGGGGCCGAGGTACCCAAACAATACCTCGAAGTTCTGGGCAAGCCGGTACTGCAACATACTCTGGAACGATTGCTGCAGATCGACGCCTTCTCAGGTATTGTCGTTGCTCTCGGCAGCGAGGACGCTTATTGGCCAGAACTGGCATGCGCCACCCATCCCAAGATACGCACAGCGCCAGGCGGCAAGGAACGCGCCGACTCCGTGCTTTCCGCTTTGATGAGCCTCGAAGGCACCGCCGCACCGGACGACTGGGTATTGGTACACGATGCCGCTCGCCTCTGCATCACAAGCGGCGACATCCAAAAACTGATCAGGACGCTTGGGAACGATCCGGTGGGCGGGATATTGGCGCTGCCGGTCACGGACACCTTGAAGGGCGTTGAAACGGGGGAAATCATCGAAACCATCGACCGAAGCCGGATCTGGCGCGCGCTGACGCCCCAGATGTTTCGCTTTGGTATGCTCAAGCACGCGCTGATCGATGCGGCCGAGCGGAAACTCGTGGTGACCGACGAAGCCAGCGCTCTCGAACTTCAAGGATGGCGTCCCAAGTTCGTAGAAGGACGCCCGGACAACATCAAGATCACCCGGCCGGAGGACTTGTCCCTGGCTGCTTTTTACCTGGAGCGACAATGCTACGAATAGGCCAAGGTTATGATGCGCATCGGTTCAAAGAGGGTGGCCAACTGGTTCTTGGGGGCGTGGCCATAGACTACGAAAAAAGCCTGGCGGCTCACTCGGATGGAGATGTTGCCTTGCACGCCTTGTGCGATGCCTTACTTGGTGCGGCGGCGCTGGGCGACATCGGTCGTCATTTCCCGGATTCCGACCCGAAGTTCAAAGGCATAGACAGTCGTGTTCTGCTCCGCGACGTTCACGCCAAAATCGTCGAGAACGGTTATTCCGTCTGCAACGTCGATTTGACCATCGTCGCACAACAACCCCGGCTGGCACCCTACATCGAAAAAATGCGCACAACCATCGCGGATGACCTCGCGATTGCGTACGATGCGGTCAACGTCAAAGCCACCACAACCGAAGGCATGGGCTTCGAAGGCCGGGGCGAAGGCATCTCTGCCTATGCGGTAGCGCTTCTCCGCAAAACCTAAAGCCATGGGCGATTCGAACGCCGCCCTGCCCTACGCTTTCGGCGGCCCCGCCGGGACTGGCGCGATCAAGACCTCGCCGGAAGATTTCATCGTCGAGGAAGTGCTGGGTTTCGAACCCTCGGACCAAGGCGAGCATGTTTTTCTACGCATCGAAAAGCGCGGCGAAAACACGGATTATGTCGCACGCCAGTTGGCTCGTTTTGCGGGCGTCTCGGCGCGGGACATCGGTTACGCCGGTCTCAAAGACCGCCACGGCAAAACCATTCAATGGTTCAGTGTGTGGCTGCCGGGCAAACCCGAACCGGATTGGCGCCAACTCGAGTCGCCGTCTCTCCGCATACTCCAAGTCCGCCGCAATGGCCGCAAGCTTAGAAAAGGCGCCGCGGTCGCCAACCGCTTCAAGATCACCGTTCGCGAGTTGAAACACGATCCCGCAGTGCTGGAGCAACGCCTGAAGCAAGTCGCCGCCCGAGGCGTTCCCAATTATTTCGGTACGCAACGTTTTGGCCGCGAAGGACACAATGTCGCCAAAGCGTCAGCTCTTTTCGCGGGAACGTTAGGGCGCGCGGACCCGCATCGACGCGGAATTTATCTATCAGCGGCACGTTCCTATCTGTTCAACCGAATCCTTGCCAGCCGGGTCGCGCAAAACAACTGGGACCAGGCCATCAGCGGCGATGTCTTCATGTTTTCAGACTCGCGCAGCTTTTTCAAACCCGAAACGATTACCCCGGAAATTACCCAACGGATCGAGGCCAGGGAGATTCATCCAAGCGGCGTTCTCTGGGGCAAAGGCACGCCCGCCGTCAGCGACCAAGCGTTAGCGATAGAAGCGGCTATCGTCGAAGAAGAGTCCGAACTCTGCCGCGGACTCGAAGCGTTCGGACTCGAAATGGCCCGCCGGCCGCTGCGGCTTTGCCCGGAAGGCTTTAATTGGGAACTTTGCGACCGAAGCCGCTTGCGTTTGTGTTTCACGCTCCCCTCCGGGGCTTACGCGACCGCAGTTCTGCGGGAACTGATCGATATCGACCATTCAGACGACTAAAGGAGCCTCATGGACTGCCATCAAGTCTATTATTTGGCCTTACTGCAAGGGCTGACGGAGTTTCTGCCGATCTCCAGCGCCGCTCACCTTATCCTGGCACCGACGCTTTTCGGCTGGCACGACCAAGGCTTGGCCTTCGACGTAGCTGTACATATCGGGACGCTTACCGCGGTCGTGGTCTATTATGCGGGCGCCCTGCGGGATATGGCCGGAGCCTGGTGGCGCTCGATCTCCGGAAAAGGCATGAATACCGACGCCAAACTGGCCTGGTATGTGATTTTGGGAACAATCCCCGCCGGCCTCGCCGGATTGGCAGCCAACCACTACGTCGAGACCCAGTTGCGCAACCCGCTGGTCATCGCCGCCAGCACGATCGTATTCGCCCTGATTCTCTGGCTAGCACAAAAAGTAAGCGCCGAGCGACGCACCGATGCCGACATGAACTGGAAGGACGCGGTGATCGTCGGCCTTTTTCAGGCGATCGCATTGGTTCCCGGCACATCCCGATCCGGTATCACAATCACTGGTGGTTTGTTCCTCGGACTCAACCGGAAAGCCGCCGCCCGCTTTTCGTTCTTACTATCTATACCGGTAACCGCATTGGCTGGTTTACTCAAGACCTACGAACTCGCGGTGTCCGACCACGCGGTATCTTGGTGGAACATGTTCCTCGGCGCACTACTCTCGGGCGTCGTCGCTTACGTCACCATCGACTGGTTTCTGCGCCTTCTCGACCGCATCGGTATGCTGCCTTTCGTGATCTATAGGCTGATTCTGGGAGGCGTGCTCCTTTATCTTTTTCTGCCCGGTTAGCTCCGTGCCGTTTTTCCTGCAGCGGGGGGCGCAACCCGGTAGAATACAAGGATTCTTTCCATCAACGGCCTAAAAGGATCATCATGTCTGTTGGACAATTTTGTAACCGCGATACGGTTATCCTGCGAAAAGAAGACTCGATTATCGATGCGGCTAAAGTGATGCGCGAGTTCCACGTGGGCAGCGCCATCGTAGTCGAGGATTCGACTGGAGGCGTCAAGCCGGTCGGCATCGTGACTGACCGGGATTTGGTCGTTGAAATCCTCGCCGCAGAATTGGACCCGAGCGCCGTCACCATTGGCGATATCATGAGTTATGATCTCATTACCGCCCACGAAGAGGACGGGCTATGGGAAACCTTGCAGCGAATGCGCATCAAGGGCGTGCGCCGAATCCCGGTGGTCGACCAACAAGGATTGTTGGCCGGAATTTTGACGAGCGACGATCTCCTGGAAATACTCGCCAGCGAGCTTACCGAACTAGTCAAAGTCATCGGCAAAGAACAGGAACGGGAACGAAAAACGCGCGGCAGTCTCACCTAGATGGCCGGACTGGCCAGATTGTCAGGTGTGATCGAGTTGAGCAATTGCGCGGTTCGCCCCGCTTGAGTAAGCGAATTCCGATTTGTCACGATCGATTTCGAGGTTACGACACCCATGAACGTTACGATTTACCACAATCCCCGCTGCAGCAAATCACGCGCGACTCTCGAGCTGCTCAAGAGTAAAGGCATAGAACCCACCGTAATCGAATATTTGAAAACGCCACCCAGCGCATCCGAACTGGAAGACATTCTGACCAAGCTGAAAATGGAACCGCGCGACCTGATGCGCAAAGGCGAAGCGGTTTATAAGGAAGCGGGCCTGGATAATCCAGCATTGGATCGAAAAGCGTTGATCGCCGCGATGGTGGAAAACCCGATTCTCATCGAGCGTCCCATCGTGCTGGCAAACGGAAAAGCCGCTATCGGGCGCCCGCCGGAAAACGTATTGAACATTATTTAACGCCCCTGGGTCTCAAGCGACCTCTTCCGGCCACGCCGGCATGCATTGACCTATTCAAACGTTTCGTCCTTTCCATGGTTGAAGTTCTAATCGTCTACTACAGCCGTTGGGGTGCCACCGCCGAAATGGCCAATCTGATCGCCAGAGGTGTGGAGGAAGTTCCCGGCGCCGTCGCCAAGATCCGTACCGTTCCTGAAGTGTCGCCGGTCTGCGAGGCCACCGGGGACACCATTCCCGAATCCGGCGCGCCTTACGCGACACTCGACGATCTCAAGAATTGCGATGCGCTGGCCTTGGGGAGTCCCACTCACTTCGGCAATATGGCGGCGCCGCTCAAATATTTCATCGACAGCACCAGTTCTCTGTGGTTTTCCGGCGCTTTATCGGGAAAACCAGCCGGCGTGTTCACGGCCACGTCTTCCATGCACGCAGGACAGGAAGCGACCCTGATCACCATGCTCCTGCCTTTGCTGCACCATGGCATGGTTCTAGTCGGAATTCCCAGCAGCGAAAGCGCTCTTCTCGAAACCACCAGCGGAGGGACACCCTACGGACCCAGTCGGCATACCGGAAGCGACAATGGCATCAGCGACGAAGAGCGGCGATTGTGCCGTGCGTTTGGCGCGCGCTTGGCTCGCATCGCGACGGCGCTAAAGAACGCGCAAGTGAAATAGCTCCTTTGTACTCATGACGGATACGTTCGGCGGCTTGCTTCCCGTCAACCCCAAAAACGCCGCGACGGCCACACCTTATTGAACCTATGGCGGAGCAACTTCCTCTGCGCTTCGCCTTTAATCCCGAGTTGGGCTTTCAGCAATACCACTCGGGCGGCAACCTCGAAATCGTTGCGCATCTGAAACGGGCTGCCGGCGGTAGCGGCGAGACGCTGGTTTTTCTGTGGGGCGAACCAGGCACCGGCAAAAGCCACTTGCTCAACGCGTGCTGTCGAGAAGCTTATCAGAGCGGTTTATCAGTCTCCTATTTGCCGCTGTCCAGCCTGCGCGAATACGGTCCCGGTGCGGTCGATGGCCTGGACCATCAAGATCTGGTTTGCCTGGACGACGTCGCGGCCATCGCCGGAGATGATGCTTGGGAACGGGCTTTATTCAATCTGTTCAATCGCTTGCGAGAACACGGCAACCGCCTCATCGCTACTGCTAATGTACCGCCAGCCGAGCTTCCAATACGTCTTCCAGACCTGAAAACGCGATTGGGCTGGGGATTAACCTTGCGCGTTCAACCTTTGAACGATGACGAAAAACTGCTGGTTCTCGGTGCCTACGCCCGCTCGCTCGGCTTGGATCTGCCACCTCAGGTGGGGCGTTTTCTACTTTCCCATCACCGTCGCGATCTGTCCTCTTTGAAACGATTGCTGGACGAACTCGACCACGCAACCCTTGCCGCAAAGCGCAAGCTCACCATTCCTTTTTTGAGGAGTTGCCTGCAGAACGCGGCAAACCAGCATCTACCGGGGGAAGCGGAACGCCGCTCGACCTAAAATCCGGGCTACACACCGTTATTGCCAGCGAATAGAAAAACGCTTTTGGAGGAATCGACATGAACGTACTGGTCATAGGCTCAGGGGCTGTCGGCAGCTTTTACGGCTCTCTCCTCGCAAGGCAAGGAGCGGACGTCTCGATGATGGCCCGTTCCGATTACGAACACGTCAAACTCCACGGCATAGACATTGCGAGCGACACCAAGCTGGGCCACTATCACTTCCGGCCCCGTACCGTCGTGCGCAATGCCTCGGAGCTGACCGAAAAGCCCGATTACGTTCTCCTGTGCATCAAAGTGGTCGAGCACGCCGATCGGGTAGGACTCCTGAAAGATGCGGTGGGACCGGAAACATCCATCGTACTCATTTCAAATGGCATCGACATCGAGGACGAAATCGCAAAGGCGTTCCCGAACAACGAACTGATCAGCGGCTTGGCCTTTATCTGCGTCACTCGCACCGCGCCCGGCAAGATCTGGCATCAAGCCTACGGAAGACTGGCTTTGGGCAATTATCCACAAGGGGTCAGTGAGAAAGCTCGAGCATTGTGCAGCATGTTCGAACGCTCAGGCATTACTTGCGTCGCATCCGAAGATATCGTCGCGGCTCGCTGGCAGAAATGCGTTTGGAATGCTCCCTTCAACCCCTTGTCGGTCCTCTCCGGCGGTCTCAGCACGAACGACATACTCTCGACTCAAGAGCCTTTCGTAAGAGCCATCATGGAGGAGGTTTGCCGGATCGCCGAAGCTACCGGGCATCCATTGCCTCCCGATACTGTCGACAAGAACATAGAGAGCACGTATAAGATGCCGCCTTACAAGACGAGTATGCTGGTGGATTTCGAGGCGGGCCGGCCGATGGAGACGGAAGCTATCCTAGGCAATGCTGTGAGGGTCGGACGGAAAGCCGGCGTTCCGATTCCCCACCTTGAATCGGTTTATGCTTTGATGAAGCTCAGAGAACTGAGACGCCGAGCAGAATAAATCGTGCTACCGATATGCCCTTCGTCGTTCAGCAGCGCTGGACACAGCGATACAAAACGAAGGGCATTGTTCGAAACTTTCGGGACCGATACGGCTCAGTTTTTTAAGCGCCTCACCAGCCTAGGTCCGAAGGGGGTGCGGGTGCACCGGGGCGGTCCGCACAAAGTAAACGGCGGCAAGGTGTTTCAGGAAAGCTCTAAACGATTGGATTCCGTTTATCCTGGGCTTGCCGAAGAAGCTGTGATAGCGATCCCAATAGGCTGTTCGGCCTGAGCCTTTCGACGGGCCTGCCGGGATCGCCTCTCTATCGGCATTTCCCTAAAACGGCATTCTCCGTCCCAGGTTGCCTTTCATGCCGCGCAGCATGTTCATCAGATTGCCCTTCTTGAATTTCTTCATCATTTTCTGCATCTGATCGTACTGCTTAAGCAAGCGGTTGATGTCCTGCATATTCGTGCCGGAACCTCGCGCAATGCGCTGTTTCCGTGAATTGTTGATCACGTCCGGAAAAGCTCGCTCTTGTTTGGTCATCGAGTCGATGATGGCGATCTGCTGAATCATCTCCTTGTCGTTCACTTTTTCCTTGACGTGCTGCGGCAAATTCGCCATACCCGGAAGCTTGTCGAGCATCGCGGCGACGCCTCCCAGATTCTTCAACTGCAGCAACTGATCGCGATAATCATTCAAGTCGAACGATTTGCCCTTCTGAATCTTCTTGACCAGCTTTTCGGCTTTTGTCTTATCGATCTTGCGTTCGGCTTCCTCGATCAGGCTCAGCACATCGCCCATCCCTAAGATTCGGGATGCGATCCGATCCGGATGGAAGCGTTCCAAAGCCGCGGTTTTTTCGCCCACACCCAAGAACTTGATCGGTTTGCCTGTGATGTGGCGAACCGACAACGCGGCGCCGCCTCGGGCATCGCCATCGGTCTTGGTCAGAATGACCCCGGTTAGCGTAAGCGCGTCGCCGAATGCTTTCGCGGTATTGGCGGCATCCTGGCCGGTCATGGCATCGACCACGAACAGCGTTTCGATCGGCTTGATGGCGGCGTGAATCTGTCTAATTTCCTCCATCATCTCGTCATCGATATGAAGACGGCCGGCCGTATCGATGATCACCACGTCCTTGTACTTTTTCCGGGCGTGTTCGACGGCATTGCGGGCAATATCTACCGGATTTTGCGTGGGATCGCTCGGGAAGAAATCGGCGCCCACCTCGGCCGCCAGGGTTTGCAACTGGTCGATGGCGGCGGGACGATAGACGTCGGCGCTAGCGACCACGACCGACTTCCGCTCGTTCTCCTTAAGCCAGCGAGCCAGCTTGGCAACAGTGGTGGTTTTACCGGCACCCTGCAGCCCCGCCATCAGAATTACCGCCGGAGGCTGCGTCGCCAGGTTGAGCCGCTCATAGGCGCTGCCCATTATGGCAATCAATTCTTCATTGACGATCTTGATCAGCGCCTGTCCGGGCGTGAGGCTGGACTGAACCTCCTGCCCCAAGGCCCGCGTCTTGACATGCTCGATGAAATCCTTAACGACCGGTAAAGCAACATCGGCTTCCAAGAGAGCCATGCGCACCTCTCGCAAGGTGTCCTGGATATTGCTTTCGGTCAATCGGCCCTGACCGCGAATCTTTTTGAGCGATTGGGTTAAGCGTTCGGTAAGGTTGTCAAACATGGCTCTAAATCCTGCGGGCTATGGGGATACCCTAATTACTTCATCTTGATCGGCCATTATGCCAGACTAAAGCGTTTAGGAGGACATGACTTAGATGAATTCTACGCTGTTTGGCGCGACGGCGACGGCCACATATGTGGCCGCCGCTCTCGCCCTGGTTCGTTCGCTGCGCGAGAACGAGTTTACGGCCGCTGAAACATTCACGCTTCGGCGCTTGAAACCCTTGACACTCGGATGGTTCGCTGCCGTTTTGCATGCGTTTGCACTCGCGACCGGCATTGAGACTCAAGAAGGACTCAATCTCAGCTTTCTGAGCGCAATGTCGTTGGTGACCTGGGTGATGGTCGCCATCTTGCTTCTGGCGTCTCTCGCGAAGCCGGTAGATAAACTCGGGATGGTGGTTTTTCCGATGGCTGCGCTGGTCCTTCTGTTGAAAATCAGTGTCCCGGAAACCGCTCACACCATAAAAGACCTCTCCTGGCCGTTGACCATCCACATCGTGGTCTCCATGCTCGCTTACAGTTTTCTCAATATCGCCGCCTTTCAGGCTGCACTGCTGGCTTTTCAGGATTGGCGGCTGCGTAGCCACCATACCGATCTCCTGGTGAGCTCGCTTCCCCCTCTACAAACCATGGAAACCCTGTTGTTTCAGCTGATTGCAGCGGGATTCGTGCTTCTCAGCGTATCGCTGGTCACCGGCTTCATCTTTCTGGAAGACATGTTCGCCCAGCATCTCGCGCACAAGACGGTGCTGTCGATACTGGCCTGGATTTTGTTTGCCGTATTGTTGATCGGACGGGTTCGCTACGGCTGGCGAGGAACCATTGCCATCCGCTGGACGCTTGGTGGTTTTTTATCGCTGATGCTGGCCTATTTCGGCAGCAAGATGGTACTGGAATGGATATTGAACCGGGCTTGATGTTGCCGGCGCTGGTCCCAGCCTGGATTTACAAAATCTTGTCCAAAGTCGCCACGATGCCCACCGCGACAACCATCATTCCGCCCAGCTTGATAATCAGGCGTGAGGGCGCTATGTCGAGACAATGCTATCTCGGCCACCGCTTCGGCCTGTTCCTCGGTAAATCCGACTCTTTTCGGCCGCTACTAGGGCGATACCAAGTGTGACCCCACATATCCATCGGCCATCAACGTCTCGGCCATCTTGAAATCCAAGGCTGTATCGATGTCTACGGAACGTTCGCGCGGCATTACATAGGCCGCTGTTTCCGGCGTCAGAAACGAGCGCGTGTGCTGCAACCAATCGATGCGCGCCACGTATACCGCGCCGTTAAGAGCGTAGGCATCGGGCAAAGCTTGTCGCAAGCTCGGTCTCTGGCCAACATCCATCACCGGCGTCATGTGGCCAGCATCATTCAGGTAATACATCCAATAGGGCGACTTGTCGGCCTTGGTAACACTCACGCAAGCGGGTGCCCCGCATTCCTCGTTTCGTTCGATGGCTTGATCGATGTCGCCCGCGGTGCGCAGAGGAGAGGTCGGCTGCAACAGTACGACATAATCGTAACCGGTTAGAACTTGACAAGCATGCAACACGACATCGATACCCGGCGTATCATCTTCCGCCAGTTCCGCTGGACGCACGAAAGGCGTTGCAGCCCCCCACTCCCTCGCGGTCGTCAAGATCTCGGCATCCTCCGAGGAAACGATTACTTGATCCAGATAGCATGAAGCCAAAGCCGCCTCGATGCTCCATGCGATCAGGGGTTTGCCCCCCAACGGCAGGAGATTCTTGCCCGGCAGCCCTTTACTGCCTGCCCGAGCCGGTATTACGGCGAGATAGCGCTTATCGCCCAACATGCGTTAGCTCGGGTAACCAAAAATTTCACGGCGTCTCCCACACGGCGCAGTAATCGGTCTGCGCCTGCTCGAAATCCCCCATACGGCCAATATCGATCCAATACTCTCTCAAGGGGAAACTGTAAATCGGCCGCTCATCCCTCAGCAAGTCGTTGATTAGGATGGGCATATCATAGTAACCACCATCCGGAATCCGCCTCACCACTTCCGGATCGAGCACGTAGATTCCGGCATTCACGTAATAGCGCTGCGTCGGCTTCTCGATCAAGCTTTTCACCTCGTAACCGTCCAACTGCACCACACCGTAGGGAACGGTATCGGTGTGCTCCCGCACGCATAAGGTAGCGGCGGCATGGTTGCGTTGATGAAATTGCAACAGGCGGACGAAATCCACTTTGGTCAGCAAATCCCCGTTCATCACGAAAAACGGCCGATCGGGCGGCTCGGGCAACAAACTCAAGGCACCTGCGGTACCCATGCGCTGGCGCTCCTCTATGTAGGTAATCTGCGCGCCCCAACGACGGCCATCACCGAAATGCCCGCGAATCATGTCGCCTTTGTAATTGAGGCAGATATAAAAGCGATAGAACCCCTGTGTGACGAAGTTTTCAATGATGGTTTCCAGAATCGGTTTTTCGCCGATTTTGAGCAAGGGTTTGGGCTGGGCATCCGTGAGCGGTCGCAAGCGCGTACCCAAACCGCCTGCCATAAGCACCACCGGATTCTCACGCAGGGGCTCCGCCGGCGGCACATAACTGACCAAACCGCAAATGCGGCCAGTGGAATCCAGCAAAGGCAGGTGCCTGAGGCTATGCCTTTGCATCGTGCGCTGCCAGATTTCCTTGTCCTCATCCACCAATCCGGTATAGGGATTGGTGTTCATGAATTTTTGCGTCGGCGTCTCCATCGTTTCGCCGCGCAGCAGCGCTCGACGAATATCGCCGTCGGTGACAGTGCCAAGCAGATGATCGTCGCCGTCCACCACCAGAGCGATTTGCATGGCGCCCTTGTCAATAGCGGCCAGAGTTTCTTTCATGGAGGCATCCGGAGACACCGCCACAACTTTCCAATTTTTCATCATCGGTCGAGAGTCCGTTTAATACGAGCCGGGACACCCGCCACCAAAGTGGTGGCCGGCACGTCCTTGATTACCGCAGATCCCGCAGCAATAATTGCGCCATCGCCCACGGTAACGCCCTGGATGATAGTCGCCCCAGCCCCGACATGTACTCCCTGCCCCAGCCGTACTCCACCGCATAGCACGGCGCCGCTGGCCACATGACAATGAGCGCCGACCTCACAGTCATGCTCCACAAGCGCGCGGCTGTTAATCAGAACGTTATCGCCGAATCTTACCGCCGGCCCGATCACGGCCCCGGCCAACACTTGGACCCCCATTCCGAACAGGGTGTCCAAGCGACTGACTAGCGCGCCGGGATGAACGAGTTCCGCAAACTCATAGCCTTGCGCGGTAAAACGCTGGTAAATCGCCCGGCGCGCTTGTGTGCTGGCTGTAGAGCCGATGCCGTTGATCAAGGCGACCCGTTGAGGGTCGTGGAGCAGCACGGTCCCATCATCCCCCAAGTATCGCGCGTGAAGCGCCAGAACCGAGTCTTCGCGCGGTCTCGGATCAACAAACCCAAGAACGTCACACTCCGTGAGGGACAAGACTTCCCACAACACCGTGGCATGGCCGCCCCCCCCGAGCAGGATCAAGGACTTGTCCGTCATTATTCCAACACTTCGTCCTCGCCGTAGTCGCGATCAGCGATACGTCCCAGCCAATCCCAGTAATCCATAGGCGACCGTCCCGTTCCAGGCCTTTTTGTGACGAGATTATCTAAGCCGAAGAGCTCGCCCCGAGTCACGGCGCGCGCGGCGACCAGACTTTTGCGCGCTACCAGCGCGTTGCCCACTTCGCATCGTGCCGGAATTTTGACGCCGTCTCCCAGAGCTTGTTCCACGATCCGTATGCCAGTCACCATGGCCGCGAATTCGGCCGGCTCCAGGGATGCGCTATGATCTGGGCCCGGCAGGTTACGATCCAGCGTTAAATGCTTTTCGATGATCTGCGCTCCGCGCGCCGCTGCCGCGATAGGCACGGCAATCCCCGGAGTATGGTCGGAATAGCCGACCGGTAGACCGAAGGCTGCGGCCAGGGTGTCCATAGCACGAAGATTCACGTCCTCATAGGGACAAGGATATTCCGTGACACAGTGCAACAAGCAAACCTTCTCGAGCAAGACGCCGCGCCGGACAGGATCGCGGAAAGCGGCAGCGAAGGCATTGCGACCCGGTGGCTGATCGCTCACGCTATAACCGTAAGCCAAAACCGCCAATGCGTCCTCGACATCAGCCAGGGTGCTCATGCCGGTGGACAGAATCAGTTCCGAGCCGGTGCGTGCGATCTGCAACAAGAGCGGCGCGTTGGTGATTTCGCCGGAGCCCAGCTTGAGACGCGGCAAACGCAACCGCTCGATCAGGAAGCGCGCACTGTCCGCATCGAACGGCGAGGACAGGAAAGCGATGTTCTGCTCGCGGCAAAAATCGTATAAAGCCTGCTGCTGAGCATGACTCAGCGCAAGTTTCCGGAGCATGTCGATCTGTGATTCCGCCGCCCCCGTGGTGGCCTTTTGATAATCCGCCTTGTCCGCGAAGCGGCTCACCAGAGCTTCGGGATGAAACGACTGGAATTTGACGGCATCGGCACCCGATTCCTTTGCCGCTGTGACAAGTTGTCGCGCCAAATCCATAGAGCCATTGTGATTAACGCCGACTTCGGCAATGACATAAACCCTTTGCTTGGCGTGCAAGCTCATCAGCACCCCCAATCGTGAAAATGCTTTTTCAAGAGCCGCTGCGGTTCGCGCAATCCGCGCAACACGGCCATGATCCGCTCGGTGGCGTGGCCGTCGCCGTAAGGATTCACCGCATCGCGGCAATCCAAACTCAGCGCCGCATGTATCGCTCCAGTAATCGCCTCCCGTTGCGTCGGGCAATCGATGACGGAAGTGGCCTTCAGCCGGCCTTTCTGCCTGTCCCCCACGTTCACGGTAGGCACTTTCAGACTGGGCGCCTCGTACAAGCCGCTGGACGAATTGCCCACGACCGCGTCGACTTGGGCCATCAGGCTGTAATAGTGCAATTGGCCCAGAGAGGTATAAACCCTTGCATTGACGTGTTCGGCGACGAAACGGTCAATGAGGGAGCCAATCGCAAGACCGCCTGTATCGGCGTTCGACTGAGTGAAAATCAGGCCGAAGTTTTCGCCCAGGCTGTCCAAAGCCGCCAAAAGTTCCTCGGCTTGCGATGCCGCCGAATCGCACTCCAGTGTCGCCGGATGGAAGGTCACCAGCAGGTTTTTCTCCCGAAAACGGAAGTTCAACACGGTCTCCAGGTCACTGCGATCGACCAAGTCCATTTGGCGCAGCAAATCCAGCGCCGGACTACCCACCACGTGGATATGCGCAGGATCTTCTCCCAACTGGCGCAGCCGTCGCCCCGCGTCTGAATTGGTGACGAAATGCAGATGCGCCATCTTACTGATGCCGTGACGCAAAGCCTCGTCGAAAGCCCCTTCGGTAACATCTCCGCCGGCGATGTGGGCGATGGGATAGCGACCAAACAATGCAGCCTGAGCCGCGGCAAAGATCTCGAAACGATCGCCCAATACCAGTACCAACTCGGGCTTCAAACGCTCGAAAGCGTCGGCAAAACCGATGACCCCAAGCCCGACCGACTTAGCATTGCCTACCGCACTGTCGCTTGATACCAGTATGTCGACGCGCGCATCGATGGCGAAGCCGTCCGCTTCGATCGCACGCCAAGTCAGGCCGAACTGCGGTGCCAGGTGCATTCCGGTGACCAGCACCTGCAATTGGAGCGCGGGATCGTCTCGCAACGCCTGCATCACCGGGAGCAAGAGGCCATAATCGGCGCGGGAGCCGGTTATTACACACACACGAAGGTTGCTCATGCACCCCCCAAACCGGCGCTGCTGGGCACACAGATGATGCGTCGCTCCAAGCTCTCGGCACAACCAAGGTTCATGCGCGGACAATGCGCGTACATGGGCAGCTTGTGCATGGGCGCCCAAACGGGGCGACACAGAAAGCCTAGCGAATAAAGAGTCTCCAAAACTTCATCGCGGCGATCAGCCTGATCGACGTCCAACAGCAATACATTCAACCAATAATTGCTGCGGGCATAGACCGGTTCATGGAACACTTTGACGCCGTCACAGCCAAGAAATGCCGCCCGGTAACGCTCGGCCAGATGCCGTTTAGCGGCGACAAAGCTGTCCATCCGCTCCAGCTGAGCGCAGCCCAACGCCGCGTTCAGGTTGGGCATCCGGTAGTTGTAAGCAATTTGGTCGTGAACGAATGCCCAGCGGTGCGGCAGTTTGGCCGTGGTCGTAATGTGCTTGGCCTTTCTCGCCAGTTCCGGATCGTTGGTGAGGATCGCGCCGCCCCCGCCGGTCGTGACGATCTTATTGCCGTTGAAGCTCACAGCGCTCAGCGACCCCCAGTTGCCGACATGTCGCCCCCGGTAGTGGGAACCCAGCGACTCGGCCGCATCTTCGATCAAGATCAGGCCGTAATCACGGCACAAGGTCGCCAAAGAATCCAAGTCCACTGGATGACCGAATGCATGCATAGGGATCACGGCTTTGATGGGCCGACCGGAAAACCGATTGCGGCAACCGCTCGGGTCCATCTCTGCCACGTCTTGCAAATACGTCCGGAGTTTCCTGACGTCCACCCCCAGACTCTGTTCGTCGCTGTCCACAAAGTGGGGAATCGCTCCTAAATAGCTGATGGCATTGGCGGTGGCGACGAAGGTCAAGGTAGGCACTAACACCTCATCGCCCGCCTCGATACCCGCGAGCAACAGGCACACGTGCAAGGCGGCGGTACCGTTGACTGTGGCAATAGCGTGCCTTACACCGGTATACGCGGCGAGTTCCGACTCGAAACGGTCCACGAAGCTGCCCACAGACGAAACCCAACCGGTATCCAGGCATTCCTTCACATAGCCCCATTCCCTTCCGGAGAAACACGGCTCGTGCAGGGCCACAGGCTTTTTGACATCCCCAAGAGCATCGTGCAGGCATTGAACGATCTGTTCGGCGATCGACGGCATGAATCACCGTTAAATGTTGTAGATGTCAGGCTTGTAAGCCTTGAGATGAGACGGATCGGTGAACCAGGCAATGGTGCGGCGCAAGCCCTCGCGAAGATCCACTTGAGGTTTGAAACCCGTCAAGGCGTGCAGTTTGCGGTTATCGCAACGCAACCGAAACACCTCGGATCGCGATGGGCGCTCCCGCTGCTCATCGTGGACCAGTTCGGCACCCCCTCCCATAAGCTCGTTGATCAAAGCGAAAGTCTCGCTGATAGAAATTTCCGTGTTCGAGCCGATATTGATCGTTTCGCCATTCACATCCTCGGCATCAGCGATCGCCAAAAAACCGCGGCAGGTGTCATCCACATAGTTGAAATCCCGTGTAGGCGTCACATCGCCCAGCTTGATCCGCCGGTATCCGTGAGCGATTTGGCTGATGATAGTGGGGATCACCGCCCGCGCTGATTGGCGTGGACCATAGGTATTGAAAGGCCTCGCAACGGTCACCGGAAGGCCGAAGGCATGGTAGAAACTCAAGGCAATTTGGTCGGCGGCAATTTTCGAAGCGCTATAAGGGGACTGCGGCTGCAACGGATGCTTTTCGTCGATGGGAACATACTGAGCCGTGCCATAAACTTCACTCGTGGATGTATGAATCACCCGTTTGACGCCGGCTTCCAGCGCAGCCTGACAAATATTCAGCGTTCCCTTGACATTGGTATCGATGTAGCTGTCCGGAGCACGGTAGGAGTAAGGTATGGCGATAAGCGCCGCCAAATGGAATACGCTATCCACCCCTCGAAGCAATTGCCGGCAGAAATGGGGATCACGTATGTCTCCGGTAACGACATCGACGGCTGACAAACAGGATATGTCTTCCAACCACCCCCAGCTGTTGAACGAATTGTACTGAGCCAAGGCTCTGACCCTGTACCCTCTCGATACCAGTTGCTCCACCAAGTGAGAGCCGATAAACCCATCGCCCCCAGTCACAAGCACTGTCTGTTCGGTCATATTCCTCACATGCGGCCCGACACAAGCTGGATTTAGTCTAGTTCAGGACCCACCTGTTGACAATGGGGCACCTCGAAAAACCCGTGATTTTCAATGAACCTAGCCACAGAGCAACGCTCTTGACCGAAACCGTCCCAAATTCCACAACAAATTGCTGCATTTTTCAGCAGCCTCGCCCGTTTTTCACCCCGAATCGCCGTGGGCAGCGGCCATTCGGCCCATTTCGGCCCCTATGCGGGCACGATGATGCCGCCCTCAAGCAGTACGCCAGCCGCTTCAGGCTGTAGCACGCGGCCATAGTCGTCATGGCAAAGTAGGCGCGCGTCTGGCCAAGGGTGCGAATCCGCTTGCCGCCCATCTGCGCAATCGCCGCAAACACGTGTTCGACCCGCGCGCGAGTCTTGACAATGTGACGGTTGCGTCCCTGCTGGGTTTCGGACAAGCGCTTGTTCCAATACCCTTTGCGTTGTATCCGGTCGCGGTAGCCCTTTGCTTTCAGCCAGGCCGCCCGCTTCTCGGACGGATAGCTCCGGTCGGCGGACACATCCCGGCTCGTGTCGGCCGGGCCCATGACCGCCTCGAAGTGCCGGCTGTAGTGCGTGCCGGCGGTATCCGTAACGATCTTGCGGATGACCTTATGCCGCTTGTAGACGCTCACCGAGAGCTTGTAGCCAAAGCGGCTCTGGCCATGCTTCTCGGTCCAGCTGGCATCCAGGTCTTTCTGGCGGCGCTTGGCCGACTTGCGGTCGGCGGGCATGGCACCCTCTTTGAGCTGTTCCTTGTCGTCCCGGGTACCAGCGTGGCGTTGATGATCTGGCCGCCGCGGGCAATGAAGCCCTTCTTCAGCAGTTGCGCGCCAACGCCATCGAATCGGGGAGGTCGTACAAGCGCTTCAACGCCAGGATGCGCACCATGGTTTCGGTGGGCAACGGCGGCCGGCCGCCTTGGGGGCTGACCGGGCGCGGGGCGATGCGGTCGACGTCTTCGGCCAGAGCGGACCGCCCAGCTTGTCGAGAGTCTGTTTGTGAGGCTGGTCGGCAAACAGGTCGGTCTTGACGGCCCCGCGCTTCGTCCTGTTCATCGCGGTCGGGTCAAAGATACGAATCAAATGGCAGGAATCTTACCTCAACGGGATCAGGCAGGTGTTTTTCGAGGTGCCCTATGTTGACTATAATTTTCGAGTCACCTTCTACGGGCGGCTCGCTAATGTCCTCCGACGGTTTGTTCCCATCCCCTCAGCTTCCTTTCGATAGCTTTACACAGAACGCCTTCGGCGATCGCTATCTTTACCAAGTCAATCGTGAAGCCTTCAACAAGGTCGGCGCTTCGGCCGTATTCGCCGCCTTTTTCGGTGAAAGTCTTTTCCACCAAAACACCCTCCATGTCGTGGTTGGCACGGACTCGGGCCTGCTTTTGCGCCATATTGCGCAAAAAGGCGTCCCTACGGGCTCCCGTTACTTATTCATCGAGCTTCCGCACATTCTTGCGGCGCTGGAATCCGAGGGTGTACTTGGCATGCTCGGCGAACGGGGTGTCTGTGTGACCGTGGGTGAATGGTTAAGCAAGGCCCATGAATTCAAGATCGAGGAATATTTTTACATCGGCGGCGTGGAATTCTGGCAGTCCATCGCCGCGCGCGAAGCCAGAATTCCGGATTATGCTGAGATCGTCTGGTCGGTGGAAGCCGGCCTCATTAAGCTCCGCTGGGCTGTTTCCGCCGCACTTGGTAGCGAAGGCTTTACGGCCTGCCAGATGGACAATTTGGCGGAAAATCTCGTGCCGGCATCGGTGCTGAAAGACGCTTTTCGGGGAAAAACGGCCGTATTGCTCGCTGGCGGTCCTTCCCTCGATGCGTGCTTGCCCTGGTTGGAAGAGCACCGCAATCGCGTGGCCGTATTGGCCGTATCCCGGATTGCCCGGCGCCTTCAGGAAGCCGGAGTCACGCCGGACATTGTATTCACCGTAGACCCTACGGAAATGAGCTTCGATGTCAGCAAGGAGATGCTGGAATTCGACGAACACGTCATTCTGATTCATGCGTATCATGCAAGTCCCCTGCTGATTGGCCAGTGGCGCGGCATGAGTTTTTACCTGGGCGATTTACTGCCCTGGAAATCCCCTTTGAATCCGCCATCCTTGCCTCATCCAGGCCCGACGGTAACCAACACTGCCCTATCGGTAGCTCAGGCCCTCGGCTTTTCCCGAATCATCCTGGGCGGTGTCGATCTCTGTTTCAGTCGAGACGGATATACGCACGCCAAAGGCAGTAATGAACATGCAGTGGGGCCAAGGTTCGATCTCAGCCCGATTAAAGTCGAAACCAACGGCGGCTGGCAAGCCAATACGACCGCCGACTTCGCCGAGGCCGCCATAAGCTTGGCAATGCAAGCGGTCCAGATCTCCAGGTCAGGTTGCGAAATCGTCAATCCGTCCGCCGCCTCGGCAAGGATGGAAGGCATCGCCTACCGGCCATTGACGGAAATTCAAGTCCATTCCGCCGCTTTCAGCGTCTGGGATATCGTTCGACAGCGTGTCGAGCCCCCTACCCCGGAGATCCGCCAGCGGCATTATCAAAAGGTTTTAACAGAACTCGCCAAGGCCATTCACCAGATCAAAGCCATCCGAGATTTGGCCGTAAAGGGTCTAGAATACAACCTCGGTATCTATGGAGAAGCTGATCCCCGTCGTGCGGTTAAAAATAAAATCCTTCTGGACCGGACCGAAAGAACGCTGAGGACCCGATACCGACAGTTCAGCCAGTTGACCAAGCGGCTGGGCATCCGCGATTTTCTCAAAATCACTCGTCCGTTCGAGGATGCGGAACTGGACGCCGAAAGCGCCAAAAAACTGGGAGCCGTTTATTACGAAGCCTATCGTGACGGCGCACAGCGCCTTCTGCAAATGCTTCGCAAGGCAGAACGGCGTCTCAATAGTCGCCTGGAAGAAGAAAAAGCGGAACCCGATTTTGACCGGATCTCCCAGCAATGGCGCGAGGATAAACAATATGGCCGTGCCAGGATTTGGCGTGCCCGACATGGTTCCGTTCCACTGTCCCCGACGCACCACAAAGAGCTCGAAAATCTGGAGCAACTTTACAGGGAAACTCTTACCGCCCCCGACAGTGCCCATCTGAAGCGCGCGAAGCACCATTCCAGCCTGTCCGCGGCTCAAAAACGCGGACGAATCTTGCTGAAGAACCGGAAAACCAACGAATTGAGCGACCTCCTCAATAGCCTCGAGCACCATCCGGACAAGCAGGCAGCACTGGAGTATTGCCAGCTTATTTCGGCATACCTCGCCGAACTCAACGGCGATCATGAGGCGGCTATGGGCTTGCTGTACCCTATCGTTCAGAACAGGGAATCGCCGCTTTTGGAAGATGCCTTATTGCGGGTGCTCTCGATTAGCCTCGAAACCCATCAGGCTGAAAACGCGTGTTCAGCGCTCGAATGTTTGTCGCTGATTTCACCGGTTTACAAGCCGCAATATGCCGAGATGCTCAAACTGCTCGGTCGTCCGATCGATGCGGTGGATGTCTACAACGATTATCTGGCTGCATTTCCAGACCAAATCTATATCCAACTCAAGCTTGCCCGGCTCTACTTCGACATCGGCACTCCCGAGGCCGCTCGGATGATGCTGAACTACATATTGGAACGTATGCCCGAAAATGAATCGGCGTTAGCCTTGGCGGCCATGATCGACGGCGTCAACGTTGAAGGGGAAAGAGCAGGCGAACCGGTGCATTTCACATTTTAAGGAAACTCTGAACAAGTTGATTCCGTTCACGCCCTTCGACGGGCTCAGGAGAGCGTTCGACACGGCCCCGCCTGCCGCCTGCCTGTAGCAGGCAGGCCGCGCGGGCAGGCACAGCGAACGGAATCAATAGGTTACTGTTCATCCTGCCTGCTGCAGCATAGGTATCTACACATCTCTAAATTAGGTTAGATTTAGGCAGTATGCGGCTGATTTTCCTGACAAGCGGCTCAACCGCTGCTACGAGATTCTGGTGAAATCCCATCTGAACAGCACCAGCGAGCTTGCCGCTGGCGCAAAGGCCAAGGCCTTCGGCAGGCAAGCCTTTTCGCACACGCAAGCCCTGTGGCGTTTTCTGGCCAACGAGCGGGTGAGCCCGAAGGCGTTGTCGCAACCGTTGCTTGCGGCAGCGCACGAGGCGGTGGCGGCCGAGGCCGGGCCGTGGGTATTGTGTATTCACGATTGCTGCTGCAGGCAGGAGCCTGTCGAAGGACTTAATCAGAGCTTTCTTAAGGAAGCTCTGATTAAGTCTCCAATGGGAAAAGCGATCTGTGCAACTGATTGATCTAAAAGGCCCTCACCCAACCCTCTCCCAGCGGAGAGGGCCTATTCAGAGATTCCTTAAGTGCACCGCCGCAAGCCGAAAAAATTGAGCAGACTGCGAAAATCCCGATGATTTATAGCCGGTCATTTTCGTCGTACATGAGCACAGCCTGCTTGCCTTGATGCATACGGCCGAGTTGTTCGCCGATTGCGCGTTTCTTCATTTCAAGCAGGCGGGTAGACTCAGCGTCGACCGTCAGGATAGTTTCGATCATCTCCCTAACCGCTGCTTCTGATTCCTTGGCGGCTGGTTTCGAAAAAAAACTTTCGAGCGAAATTTGGCGACTCCTAAGCAACGCCTCTAGGCGTGCCAGTGATTCGTCGCCGTCCGCTTCGACAAGTTTGCGAAGTTCCAGGGTTTGCGCCAGCAGCGATTGAATTTTGCACAACACGTCCATAGTCAGCCGTGGCGCATATGGTGCAGTTCGTTTGGAATGGCATCCCACGCACTCTTGATTTCCCGCATGAGTCCGGCAACTTCATCCAATATCTGGGGCTGGTTTTCTTTATTGGCCACCAATAAGCGGCTCCGAATATAGTGATACATATTGCGAAGATTCTGCGCCAACTCTCCTCCTTTCTCCATGTCCAGCCCTTCCTCCAGTCCGCCTACGATGGCGATAGCCTTGGAAATATTCTCTCCTTTCACCGTAACATTCCCATATTTCATCGCTCCCTTGGCCGTATTGACGCGCGCTAGAAAACCTTCCATCAGCATTTGAATCAGGCGATGCGGAGAGGCATCGTTGATGCCGGCTTGCGCATTCACATTGGCGTATTCGTTTACAAATTGTCTTCGCGCGTACGCATTCATGACGATTCTCTATCTAATGTCTATTCAACCACGCTGTGAGATTGGTACGAGCATCTCGGTTATTTGAACCGTTGGGCCAGAAACGCACCGGTTGCGTTAAACTGCGCCACCATCGCATCCATTGCATTGAATTGTTTGAGTAGACTCGCCTCCAGCTTGTCCAATCGCAACTGCTGCGCTTCCCTGGCATTGCTGATCTCGCGAAGTGTTCCGTTTAAGCTTTGAGTACGGCTGTCCAGAGATCCCCCCGACTGCACGTAAGACGTTATCCGGCTGTCCAATCGCATCGCAACGCCGTCGCTGGAGGCAAAAACACTGGCGACCGTACTTACATTGACGGCCAACGCAGCCTCTAACTTGTCTTGCTTGAGCGACATAACCCCCGAGGCGTCGATTTCCACCCCTATCATCTGCAGGGTATTGTATTCCCCCGTCGCGGTGGTCACCGGATTGCCCATGTCGCTGCGCAGTTGGCTCTGAAGATTCCGCAACATGGAGTCGCCGAGCAACGATCCCGCCTCTTTGGATTGGGCATCGTAGCTTCCGAGGCTCCTGATCACCGAGCCAAGCTTGTTGTAGGCATCCACGAACTCGCCGACAGTTTTCGAAATCGCGCTCTTATCGAGACTCACCCCCACACTGACGGGCGTTCCCGGAGAAGCCGCCTTCAAATTCAGCGTCAACCCGTCAACGGCATCGGTGATGGTATTGCTCGGTCGGGTGACATCGAAGCCATTTATCTTGACCAGCGCGTCCTGAGCCACGGACGTTTCGAGCATATTGCTCGAGATCAACTGGGAGAGCCCCGTGGCGTCCGTATTATTCCCATCGTCGTCGGAGGCCGTGACCGTCAGCTCGTTCGTGGTTCCCGTGTTATTCGAGGTCAATACGAGACGCGAAACCGTTCCGCCGACTCCATCGTCCACATTGATAATCGATGCGGTTACACCTTTATTATCAGGCGCCGCATTGATGGCGTCCCGGATACCCGCCAACGAATTTTTTTCGGGGCCTATCGCGACCGAAAACGCATTGCTCGAGTCAGCGCCCAGCTGAATGGTCAACGTACCAGTCCCCACGACCGCGCTGGAGTTGGCGAAGCCGCTCCCGCCCGAAACCAATTGGTGTGCTTGCGCCAAGCGCTCTACCGATATCGAATAAGTACCGACCGCCGCCGAAGCGGCCGCGCTTACCGACAAGATCGATTCATTTGAGGAAGTAGCCGCATGCGTCTTGAACAAGTCGCTGTTTTTCAACTTGTTCACTACGCTCTTGAAGCTGGAAAGCGCGCCTTTGAGGCTACCCAAGGCGGATAAACGATCTTTGGCCACGGATTCACGTCTGTCCAGCAAGTCCTTTGCAGCCTTCCCTTCGGCAGCCACCAGTTGCTTTACCAAGCTATTGATGTCCAACCCGCTGCCTATCCCGGAAGATGTGATAGCCATAACACCACCTTTTAGAATCAAGCGGAATTTTTGAAAAGAAAGCCGATCTTGCTGCCCACTTCGTTTAACTGCTTGAGCATGGACAATACTTCCTCGGGCGGAATTTGCCGCACCACCTCGCCGCTATCCCTGTCCACCACCTTCATTACCATCGTCTGGGTGTCTTGATCGACTGAAAACTCCAGGTTCCGCTGAACCAACTGAATGAAGGCATTGGCGTGGACAACCACACGCTTGAGTTCCTCCGGCGAAACATTCTGATCCGCTGCATCGCGCTCCAAGGATGAGGTCTGCGCGCCCGAAGTAACCGTGCGGGCGACATTCTGGACGACCGCACTTTCATTCGCCGGTACCGGCTTCGCCGACTCATTGGCAAAAGCAGGCGGTGCCTGCGGTTTTATAGAAGATGTTACGCCGTTAATCATTGCGGTCTCCTCATCTGCAACGGACGCAGGCAGATGACTATCTGCCTACGTCCAATCAGCCAGATTACCTCAGTAATCCGAGTACGGCCTGCGGCGCCTGGTTAGCCTGGGCCAGCATAGCCGTGCCCGCCTGCTGGAGAATCTGTGCACGAGCCAGGTTTGAAGTTTCCGTGGCAAAATCGGCATCCATGATGCGCGAACGGGCGGCCTGCTGGTTTTCGATCGCTAATTGCAGGTAAGAGATAGTCGCCATGAAGCGGTTTTGAGCGGCGCCCAACTTGGATCGACCGTCGTCAATGGACTTGATGGCTTTATCAAGTATATCGATGGCAGAACCAACAACCGCCGACGTAGATGCACTGATTAAGACACTGCCCGCAATAACAGCCGATAAGCCGGACACCGTATTGAGGTTACTTACCGTTATTGAAATCTGGTTTGTGGGGTCTGTATTTGCACCAACCTGAAAGTTCGTTTTCGATAAGCTCCCAGCCAATATTTTTTTACCATTAAATTCGGTATTGTCGATGATGCGTTTAATTTCATCACCGAGTTGCTTGAATTCCGTTTGCAGCTTTTGCCTATCACCGGATGATACGGCACCGAAGTTCCTTGCCTGAACAGCCAGATCGCGCATCCGCTGCAGCAGATCGGTGATGTTGCCCATCGCCCCTTCCGCCGTTTGCGCCATGGAAATACCGTCATTGGCATTGCGCATCGCCACGGTCATGCCACGGATTTGAGAGGTCATGCCATCGGCAATGGCGAGCCCCGCCGCATCGTCCTTTGCGCTGTTCACACGCAGTCCGGAAGACAAACGCTCCATGGCGGTTTGCATTGCATACGTGGTTTTGCTCAGGCTGCGCTGAGCATTGATGGATGCCATGTTGGTGTTGATTACGCTGGTCATGTTCGTCGCTCCTCTTTTCAGGTTTTTACGATCGTCAAGCAGACTGATTAATCCGTCTGACTTAGTAATCGGCATCCGTTGGACAAAATTTAGCGAGCAGCCAAAAAAATTGCATTGTTGCTCGCAAGCCTTCGATTTCTCGAGGTTTCTCGAGAAGATGAACTCTCAGGATATTGCCGTCGGCCTTGGATATCGCCGTACCCCAAATAGGCCGCCTCGCCCCATCGCCGCCTACGCACGGCGCAACGAGACGCTTTACGAGGTGTTTGAAGGCGCACGACTATCGTCATCGGCACGATGGACCATGCTGCCCGAATTGCGGTTACGGGGATAACACCGCGGAATAAGGAAATGGGCCGGAGCAAGCCGACCGAATGAAAAAACTGGGTCTAAAACTGAAACTGGGTCAGGCTTTGGTGAAAACTGGGTCAGGCTTTGGTATTTTGATTACGAAAAGGAACGCACTCCTTTTCTCCTCCGTGCAGCTTCCTTACATAAAAAGCACGCAGTCCGTATCTGTCTTCGAATACTGGAAAATAGTGTGCCCTACGGACTGTGTAAGCCTGATCTACCAGGAAGTATCACAGAAGGCGCGAAGAGACGAAGATTTCGAGCGTCTGCGGGACTAGTTGAGCAGTCACCACTTCTGTCATCCAAAGACACCCTATCAACTCATGCCAAAAGAGACTAAACTAGGTTGGTCTGTTTTTTGAAGGTTCGACTATGCAAACCATTAATCTCTTCGAAGCGAAAACCCATTTCTCCAAGCTGATCGACCAGATTGCTTCCGGCAAGGAAAACGAGTTTGTGATCTCCCGCAATGGCAAACCGGTCGCCCGCGTCGTTCCTATCGCCAAGGCGGAAACTTCGCGCCGTATTGGAATTGCCAAAGGCGAATTCACCATCCCCGAGGACATCGATCAAAGCAATCAAGAGATCGCTCGGTGGTTCAACGGCGAGACATCCGACGATGCGCCTCTTGCTTGACACCCAGGTAGCCTTGTGGGCATTGACGGACGATCCCCGCCTGACCGAAAAAGCACGCCGCCTGATTTTGGATCCAAACTGTGAAATACATGTCAGCGTGGCTTCGCTCTGGGAGATCGCCATCAAACATCAACTCGGACGCGGCGACATGCCCGTATCGGGCGCCCGTGCCGCGGAGCTTTTCGAATGCGCGGGTTACCTGCAATTGCCCATTCTGGGCATCCACGCAACTGCGGTGGAATCCCTGCCCGCTATTCACAACGATCCCTTCGACCGCATTCTTATCGCCCAGGCACTCACTGAACCCATGCGGCTGGTGACGCATGATCGGACTGTGACACGCTATAGCGATACGGTTGTTTTCGTTTGAGTTTGATATACAGTGCGTCAAGAAAGAAATGCCAGTGTCACCCGTCATTCCGGCAGGGATTGCCGGAATCCAGAGGCCAAGGATGGCGAGGCGTCTACATCCCTGTAACCTGGGCCCCGGCATTCCGTGCCGGGGTGACGATATGGCTTTACTTTCGTTACGAACAGAGTAAGCGGGTCAGGCTTTGGTGTTTTGATTAAGAAAGGGAACACTGTCCTTTTCTCCTCCGTGCCGGTTCCTTAAGGAAACTCTGAACAAGTTGATTCCGTTCACGCCCTTCGACAGGCTTGTATGGTTTTAACGGCTTTTCCTGCATACTGGGAAGAGCTGGGGTGGAGAGACCTCGGCTTGCATCTGCCATCTTGAGTGGACAGACTTCACTGAGTTTTCTCCCACCCGCGCATTGATCGTCGATGAGGAATCCAGCGGCGCCCCAAGCTCCTGAGACGACCGCCGATTTGGACGCAAGCTGACGACCGTGCGCGTCCACCCAGCACTATCACGGTACCGGATCGGAGACCTGTCCTGTCAACCGTTTTGAACATCGGTGTCGATGTCGCCAAAACTGAGATCGTTGTCGCCTGTGCTGAAGGCACCTGGCCGGTGAAGTCCCTCCCCAACGAGAAGAACGCACTCCTCGCTTGGCTCAACACCTTGCCTCCGGGCAGCCGCCTCGGCCTCGAAGCCACGGGCAGCTATCACGAAAGGCTCGCCGATCTGGCCCATGCCCACGGCTTCACCGTGTTGCTGTTGAATCCCAAGGATACCCGCTATTACGCGAAAGCGATGGGACAACGGGGCAAGACCGATCGGGTGGATGCCCGTTTGATCGCCCGTTTGGTCGCGCATGAACACCCGCACTTGATCCCCTATACGCCCCCCACCGCCGAGCAGCGCCGCCTGACGCGGCTCATCCAACGGCGCGCCAAGCTGGTCACCGTTCAGGGAACACTCCGACAGACCCTGCAGGGGGTGGCTGATTTTCAGGCGGACCTGAACGCTCTCCTGCAGCACCTGGATCAGTTGATCGCCCGCATCGATGCGGAACTCAAACGCTTGATGACGCTGCAGCCCGAGCGTCAAGCTGCTTACCGGCGCTTGCAAACCATCGTCGGCGTCGGCCCTTTGGTCGCTGCAGGCTTGCTCAGTCTCCTCGAGCGGGTACCGTTTACTCACGGTGATGCCTTCATCGCCTTCCTCGGTCTCGACCCACGCCCTAAGGACTCGGGCCGGCGGGTGGGGCGTCGGCGTTTGTCCAAGCGCGGACCGAGCGAGTTGCGACGATTGCTCTACAACGCCGCTTCATCCGCCAGCAAATCCAAACTCTGGAAACCGTGGTATGAGTACTACCGAGGTAAAGGGCTTTCGAGCACCGCTGCACTGGTCGTGATCGCCCGCAAGATCGCGCGCATTGCGTTTTCTCTGTATCGCCACAACACCAGCTTCGATCCTTCACGGCTCGCAATCGGCAGCTTGACATGAACCATAGAATCTCAGAAGAGCGTTCGACAAGCTCACCGCGAACGGAATCAATAGGTTACCGTTCGTCCTGAGCCCTTCGACAAGCCTGTCCTGAGCTTGTCGAAGGGCTCAGGACAGGCCTGTCGAAGGACTTAATCAGAGCTTCCTTAACGACGAATTGGTCAAAGAGGCTTTCAAGTATTCCAATGGCAAGACCAAGCGCGAACTGGTCGAGCGGGCACTCCAAAAGTTCGTGGCCAATCGAAAACGGAAGGACGTTCGGGACTTGATCGGTACGGTGGAAATTGACCCGAACTACGATTACAAGAAACTGCGCACCGAGCAGAACTAAGCATGTATTTGGTGGATACTTCGGTATGGATCGATCTTCTACGGCAAAGCGAAAATCGCGCAACGGAACAGTTCCGCCGAATACTGGACGGTGGCGTACCGTACGGGCTGTGTAGCCTGATCTACCAGGAAGTATTACGGGCGGCGCGCAGAGACGAAGATTTCGAGCGTTTGCAGGAGTACTTGAGCAGTCAGCGCTTCTATCATCCCAAAGACACTCTATCAACTTATGCCGAAGCCGCTCGCATTTATTTTCGATGCCGGCGAGAGGGCATTACGATCCGCTCGACTGCCGATTGTCTAATCGCTCGGATAGCTATCGAACATGACCTGATTCTTTTGCACAACGATAGGGATTTTGAGCAAATCGCAGATGTGGCAGATGTGGTAAAGGATTTGAATCTGGCCTGACCAGATTGCAGACGATGTGGTTCACTGTACTCGTCGCATAAAACAGCTTGGCTTAACCGGCAGTCCCGGCCGAAAAGACGCCGGCTGCCGCCGTTACGAAGACAGTTCTCGAATTGTGGAGACGAACTGATCGAAGCTGCTTTGTAGCCAGCCCCACAATTCCTCTGGCACGATTCTGAGTGCGGCAAAAACCGCAAATCCCAGAAACAACAAACCGCTGGCGATATGCAGAGCTCGTTGAGGAATTTTTCGCAGCCATGTGGCTCCCGCCCAAATGCCCAAGGCGGACGTCATGCCTAAAGCCAAGGTCGCGCCGAGCCAGATCGGCACGGGCGGAGCCGCCGCACCTAAACCCGCGACCGCAAGCTGGGTTTTATCGCCGAACTCGGCGAAGAAAATCATCAGGAAGGTCGTCAAAAAGATTCCGTGGCCGCTTTTCGCCTCGACCACCTCGCCTTCTTCTTCCTTAAAAAGCAAGGCTTTCAGGCCGAACGCCGCAAACAAGACGGTTACGATCAGGGACACCAAGGATTCGGGCAACCAGCGGGCGGCCGCCGCCCCGAACGACACGGCGATCAGGTTCAAGACCGCGAACGCTAGCACCGCACCCAACAGAATGGGCCAGTGCCGATGGCGGGCCGCCAGGGTCATGCATACCAGTTGGCTTTTGTCGCCGAACTCGGCCGCCGCGACCAGGACAAACGCGGTGCCGGACGATGTCCACACCTTTGCCCAGTCGATCGCCGGCAGGCTTCGACCAAGCCACACCCCCGCTTCATAAATCAGATTGCAAGCCACAGGTTCGGATACTCAGGTCGTGATCAGATTGTCCAAAATCATCATGACGATAAAGCCGAACATCAGCGCGAAGGTCGCATAACGGGCTTTGCCCCGGGATTGGGTTTCGGGAATGATGTCGTCGCTGATGACGAACAGCATGGCTCCCGCGGCGAAGGCCATACCAATCGGCAACAACGGCAGAAACATCGTCACCGCGGCAACGCCGAAAAAGCCGCCGACCGGCTCGATCAAACCCGTCAACGTGGCAATCAGCACCGCCTGCTGTCGTCGATAGCCCAAAGCCACCAGCGGCATCGCCACCGCCAGGCCTTCCGGGATATTCTGCAAACCGATGGCGATCGCCAAGGCTGCGCCGTTGTGCCAGTCGCCGGAACCGAAACTGACGCCGACCGCCATGCCCTCCGGAAGGTTGTGCATGACGATCGCGGCGATGAAGAGCCAAATCTTTCGCAACGAGTCGAAGGTTTCTCCGCTCTCGCCCAGAAACCGCTCATACGGCAGCCAACTGTCCGCCAACACCAGAAAAATCGCACCGATCAAGACCCCGGCCGCAACCACGTACACGCCGAGACCCGGCCACAGCTGATTGCCGGCCTGGATGCCCGGAACGATAAGCGAGAACGCCGTGGCTGCCAGCATCACGCCGGCGGCTCCGCCCAGCATCAGATAAAGGGTCCTGCTCGAAACATCCTTGAACAGTAGAGCGGGCAAGGCACCGAATCCCGTGGCCAATCCAGCCAGAATGCTGGCGAAGGCCCCCATGGCGATGATCGGGTCGACAAAGAAATAAATTGCGACCAGAAATAAGGTCGTTAGAAACGTGATCGAGCTGACCAGACTCAATTTTTGAGCCAACGGCGGCAGGCGAACGTATTTTTGATAGAGGACGCTGGCGCGAAACTTCTCGCACAGCATGTTCAGACCTTGCGAGTTCATCGGATGAAATCCTTGGTGAGGTAAGTTCGAATGGACCATATCTATACATTTTTCTTGCCGTCATTCCGGCAGGGATTGCCGGAATCCAGGGCACAGGGATGTGATCCGCCTCTGCCATCCATGGCCTCTGGACCCCGGCAATCCCTGCCGGGGTGACGACTTCCATGACAATCTTGCAATCGTCGAGGATTCCTCAACCAGCGTCAAGGCAGAGTCAACGATGCCACGCCTCCTGCATTCCTAATGACTCATCGGCATTTGGAGCCGATGTACCCGCCAATCGTCAGCCAACGTCCGTCGCAGCCGATGCGCCGACTGGCCCGATTCTTGTGTAAAATGGTCAATGAAAGGGGGAGCATGCCTGATGCATATATTGTTGAGTAACGACGACGGTTATTCCGCCCAAGGACTGATCGCCTTGGCAAATGCGCTGGGGCAACGGGCGCGACTGACAGTTGTTGCCCCCGAACGAAACCGCAGCGGAGCGAGCAATTCGCTAACCTTGGACAGACCTTTGCGCGTCAGCCAAACCGAAAGCGGCTTCATCAAAATCGACGGCACGCCCACCGATTGCGTGCATTTGGCTATTACCGGACTGTTGCACGAGGAACCGGACATGGTGTTCGCCGGCATCAATCACGGCTCCAACCTGGGGGATGATGTGATCTACTCCGGTACCGTGGCGGCCGCCACCGAAGGGCGTTTTTTAGGGCTTCCGGCGGTCGCGATCTCGTTGGCGTCGAGCACACCGCAGCATTTCGAAACTGCTGGCCAGGTCGCCCTCACCTTGCTCAAACAAATCCAGGAACACCCTTTGCCGGCCGATACGATATTGAACGTCAACGTCCCCGATGTTCCACTGCGGGAGATCCGCGGTTTCCAATCCACCCGCCTGGGTCAGCGGCACAAGGCGGAGCCGGTGATCCGAACGACCGACCCGCGGGGACGCGAAATCTACTGGATCGGATCCGCCGGTCCGGAACAAGATGCCGGACCGGGCACCGACTTCTACGCCGTACGTCACAACTACGTCTCCGTCACGCCTTTGCAGATCGATTTAACCCGTTACGAAAGTCTTCAGCGTTTGGCCGATTGGCTTCCGCGCGAGGTTATTACATGAACCGTCGTCTTCAGGGTATCGGCATGACTTCCCGCAGAACGCGGGAACGCATGGTCAGCCGTTTGAAGGAACAAGGCATCAGCAATCCGTCCGTGCTCTCGGTCATGCTGGAAACGCCGCGGCATATTTTCGTCGAAGAGGCTTTCGCCAGTCGCGCCTACGAGGACACGGCCCTGCCGATCGGATTCGGCCAGACCATCTCCCAACCTTATATCGTGGCTCGCATGACGGAGTTGCTGCTGGAAAAAGGCCCGTTGGACAAGGTGCTGGAAGTCGGCACCGGCTCGGGCTATCAGACCGCCGTATTGGCGCAACTCGTCAGACGGGTTCATTCGGTGGAACGCATTTACCCGCTTCAGCAACGCGCCCGTCGCTGCATTCAGGATCTTCATTTGCGCAACGTGCGCATGAAACATAGTGACGGCGGTTGGGGCTGGGAGGATTACGCGCCCTATGACGGCATCATCGTCACCGCCGCACCGCCGGAATTGCCTCAGCCGCTGCTGGATCAGATGGCACGGGGCGGAGTCATGGTGATACCCATCGGCGACGGACGCGAACAATTTCTGCAGCGGATCACACGCACGGAAGTCGGGTTCGAGGCGGAAATCATCGAACCGGTCAGCTTCGTGCCACTGCAAGCCGGATTGATTTGATAAACAGCGCTTTTCCTCCTTCTCTTAAGGAACTCCCATGCATGAACTGATCGACTGGCTGGTTTCGACCATCGGCGCCATGGGCTACACGGGAATTTTTCTGCTCATGGCCATGGAAAGCTCGGTTATCCCTATCCCCAGCGAAATCGTCATGCCTCCCGCGGGCTACCTGGCTCAACAAGGTAAGATGGACTTGACCCTAGTGATCCTCAGCGGAACGCTGGGAAGTCTGGTCGGGGCTTACGCCAACTATTTCGTCGCACGCTGGCTGGGGAGACCGCTCCTGATCAAATACGGCAAATATGTCTGGATTACCGAGGAGCACTTCCAGCGCGTGGAGAAATTTTTCCTGACGCACGGCGAAATCTCCACCTTCATCGGGCGTCTTCTGCCCGTAGCGCGACATCTGATCTCATTGCCGGCCGGCCTCGCAGGCATGAATCATGTCAAGTTCACCGTGTACACGTTGCTCGGTGCGGGGATCTGGGTGTCAGTACTCAGCTGGATCGGCTATTTCATCGGCGAAAACCAGGAACTGGTCGCACGCTATTCGGAACATGCGGTTATCGACGTGATCCTATTCAGCATAGTCCTGGTTGGAATCTATATCGTGATTCAGCGCCGCAAGGCGCGCAGCCGGATACCGTCATGACTATTCCTGCATTCTCGATTTCCCGCCTGCCCCGCATTCTTTTCGGTTCCGGCCAGTTGGCGGAACTGCCTAAACTTGCTCGCTCTTACGGTGAAAAAGCGCTGCTCGTCACTGGAGTACGCTCCTTCCGGGCATCGCCGCGCTGGACCCGGCTAACAGCGAGCTTGGCCGAACTGGGCATGAGCTTCGAACACATGACCGTCAGCGACGAGCCGACACCGCAGCTCGTGGACGGTGCCGTCGCCGCCTTTCGCGGCCAGCACATCGACCTGGTCGTCGCGATCGGCGGCGGCAGCGTTCTGGACGCTGCCAAGGCTATTGCCGGACTCCTGCCCCACGGCAATTCGGTCATGGATCATCTCGAAGGCGTCGGCCGCAACATTCCGTACACAGGGCCGGCCACGCCTTTCATCGCCGTACCGACAACCGCCGGCACCGGCAGCGAAGCGACCAAAAATGCGGTCTTGAGCGTGCGCGGCGAACAGGGCTTCAAGAAGTCGTTCCGGCACGAGTGTCTGGTTCCCGAATACGCGATCGTCGACCCCGATCTGCTGGCGACCTGCCCACCCGATCTCATCGCCGCCGACGGCATGGACGCGTTCACGCAGTTATTAGAATCGTACGTTTCCGCTCGCGCCAATCCGATGACCGACGCCCTTGCGAAAAGCGGAATGGAAGCCTTTCGCGACGGCTTCTTCGCGGCCCTCCAAGGAGGCGACAACGAGGAAGCCCGAGCCGGGCGCAGCGCCATTGCGTACGCGTCGCTCATGTCCGGCATCACCCTGGCTCAGGCGGGCTTGGGCTCCGTGCACGGGCTCGCCGCGCCACTAGGCGCCTTTTATCCGATCCCGCATGGCCTCGCTTGCGGCACGTTGCTGGCCGAAGCCACGGCTGTCAATGTCCACGCGCTGCAGGAGAGAGCTCCGGAACATCCCGCTTTGAAGAAATACGCCGGCGTCGCCGAACTCCTGACGGGCCATAGCTTCAAAACCCAGATGGAAGCTTGCAACGCTCTAGTCGCACACTTGCATAACTGGACCGAACGGCTGGCGCTGAAGCGCCTCGGTCATTTCGGTGTGGAACCTGCGCATGTTCCTAAGATCGTCGCCAATGCCCGCGGCACCAGCATGCAGACCAATCCGGTCACGCTTACCGACGGCGAAATCGGAGAAATCCTCCTCAACCGAATCTGAGGCCGATATGGCGCGCCATTACCTCGAACATTTGTTCAGCCCGAAGTCCATTGCTGTGTTCGGGGCTAGCGAACTGCCCGATTCGGTCGGCGCGCGGATCTACCAAAATCTCTTGGACGGCGGCTTCCAAGGCCCCATCTACCCGATCAATCCCAAGTATCAACGGATCCGGGATCAGGTATGTTTCGCCTCCATCGGAGAAGTCAAGGAACACGTAGATCTCGCGGTTATCGCAACGCCGGCCGCCACCGTGCCTTCTATCATCCGCGCTTGCGGCCAGGAAGGGGTCAAAGCCGCCATCGTGATTTCGGCGGGATTCGGAGAACAGGAAGGCGACGGCCGGATGCTGGAGCGAGCCTTGCTGGAAGAAGGCAGGCGCTATGGGCTCCGGATACTCGGCCCCAACTGCCTGGGACTGATGCGCCCTTCGGTCGGCCTCAACGCCACCTTCAGCAATAATGTCGCGGAGCCGGGTTCGCTTGCCCTGGTCTCCCAGTCGGGCGCCCTTTGCACGGCGATCCTGGATTGGGCGAGCGCCCACCGTATCGGTTTTTCGACCATGGTGTCCTTGGGCGCTGGCGCCGATGTTACCTTCGGGGACATCCTTGATTACCTCGCCCTCGATCCCGAGACGCGCAGCATCCTGATGTACGTGGAAGGCGTGCGAGATGCGCGGCGCTTCATGAGCGGATTGAGGGCCGCGGCTCGCATGAAGCCAGTGATCGTGATCAAGGCTGGCCGCCATGCAGAAGGCTCCCGTGCGGCCATGTCGCATACCGGCGCGCTGGTCGGTTCGGACGACGTGTTCGATGCCGCGCTGCAAAGGGCCGGCGTGGTCCGGGCCACCACCATCGAACAGCTATTCGCCGCCGCCCAGCTCCTCGCAACCCAGCACCGCGTTCGAGGCAACCGCCTGGCGATCATCACCAACGCCGGAGGCCCCGGGGTGATGGCAACCGACCGGGCCGTCGAACAAGGCATACAGCTCGCCGAACTTGGAGCAGCGACCTTCGACAAGCTGAACGCGATTCTCCCCAAACAATGGTCGCACAATAATCCCGTCGATATCCTTGGCGACGCCACCCCGGAACGGTATGGGGCGGCCGTCGAAATCTGTCTTGGCGACGAGAATGTAGATGGCGCTCTGGTACTGCTTACGCCTCAGGCCATGACCGATCCCACGAAAGCGGCCGAAGCTGTCATTCGCGCCGCCGAGCCTTCCGATAAGCCGGTCCTCGCCTGCTGGCTGGGCAAAACCCAGGTACAGGAGGGACGCGATCTATTTGCAAGACATCAAATTCCGACTTTCTCGAATCCCGAGAGCGCCATAGAAGCATTCGGTTATCTGACAGAGTATCACCGAAATCAGCAAATACTGATGCAGGTGCCGGGACCCTTGAGCTCGCACCGGCCGCCCGATCTGACCGGCGCCCGACTCATCATCGAAGGCGCTTTGGCCGAACGGCGGACGCTCTTGTCCTCGCTCGAGACCCGAGCCGTTCTGCGTGCCTTCGACATCCCGGTACCACCGGCTTTAAACGCCCATTCGCCCAACGAGGCCCTTTCGGCGGCCGAATACCTAGGGTTTCCGGTCGCGCTGAAAATCCTGTCGCCGGACATCACCCACAAGTCCGATGTCGATGGCGTCCGGCTCAACATCAACAATGCCCAGACCGTGCGGAACGCCTATAACGATCTGGTAGCGGCAGTACATGCTCGGAGACCGGATGCCCGGATTGAGGGTGTTACCGTCGAAAAAATGTACCGTAACCGCAATGGCCGCGAATTGCTCGTGGGAGTAGTCGACGACCCGATTTTCGGCCCTGTCGTGAGTTTCGGCGCCGGCGGTACGGCGGCGGAAATTCTCCGGGATCGAACGGTCGCCCTGCCCCCGCTCAACGAACACATTGCCCAGACGAGAATAAACGAGACCCGGGTCGCTCGGCTGCTCGGACCGTTCCGCAATCTTCCGCCGGTCAATCGGGACGCGATCGTGCACGTGCTGTTGCGGCTTTCGGAAATGGTTTGCGAGCTCCCCGAAATCAAGGAATTGGACATCAACCCGCTAGTCGCCGATGATCAGGGGGTACTCGCCCTGGATGCCCGGATCATAGTTCATGAGCCGCAGCCGGGGCTCCGTCGTTACGGACACATGGCGGTTCACCCCTACCCTAGCCATCTGGTCAGACAGTATCAGCTTGCCGACGGCACCAATATCACGATCCGACCAATCCGTCCCGAAGACGCGGCACTTGAACAGCGATTCGTAAAACAACTTTCCCCCGAGGCCAGGTTCTTCCGCTTCATGAATGCCCTGCAGGAGCTGAGTCAGGACATGTTGATCCGGCTGACTCAACTGGATTATGACCGCGAGTTGGCGCTTGTCGCCGTTATTGATTCCGGCGTCGAGGAAATTGAGCTCGGTGTGGCGCGTTATTTCACCAATCCAGACGGCGAAACCGCTGAGTTTGCCGTGGTGGTTGCTGATGAATGGCAGCGCCGCGGACTCGGTACGCGGCTGATGTCCTGCCTGTTCGACGCCGCTCGCGAGAAGGGGCTCAAATCTTTCCGCGGCGAGATTCTGGCGGACAACGTCAAGATGCTCGGCCTCATGCGAAGGCTGAACTTCACCTGCCATACCAAGACCGACGACCCCACGATCGTCATCGCCGAAAAGCCGCTGTAATTCTGTCGGCGGGGTTTTGGAAATATTTGCGAATACTAAAGTTCCTTTTTTGTTTTTGAGGTTTGTCGATGAACATCATCGCCCGTATCGCTGAAGAACTCGGCGTCAGAGAAAGACAGGTCCAAGCCGCAGTGGACCTGCTGGACGAAGGAGCCACGGTACCGTTTATCGCGCGCTACCGCAAAGAAGCGACGGGCGGATTGGACGACACCCAGCTCAGAACTCTGGAAGTTCGGCTGGCTTATCTCCGCGAACTCGAGGACCGCCGGCAGACCATTCTGGACAGCATCCGCGAACAGGGCAAGCTGACGCCTGAACTGGAACAAGCCATTCTCGCCGCCGATACCAAGACCCTGCTGGAAGACCTTTACCTTCCGTACAAACCCAAACGGCGTACCAAGGCCCAGATCGCACGCGAAGCGGGGCTCGAACCGCTAGCCGATGCCCTGCTCGGCGATCCGTCCCTGGTGCCCGAGAGCGAAGCCGAGAAATACGTCGATGCCGATAAAGGTGTTCCCGACGCGGCAGCGGCTCTTGAAGGAGCACGGCAAATCCTCATGGAACGCTTCGCCGAACATGCCGGGCTTTTGGCCGATCTGCGCGAGAGGATTTGGAACGAAGGCATACTCGCCTCGACGGTTGTCGAGGGGAAGGAACAGGCCGGCGCGAAGTTTCGGGATTATTTCGACTTCGCCGAGCCCATCGCGAAAATTCCTTCCCACCGCGCCTTGGCCTTGTTCCGGGGACGTAACGAGGACGTGCTGGACCTGGTCTTGAAAGTCGGCAAGGATGAAGATGCCGCTCATAAAGCCGCAGAAAGCCTGATCGCGCGGACCTTCGGCATCGCCGGCAAAGGACGGCCTGCGGACCGCTGGCTAGCCGACACGGTGCATTACGCCTGGAAAGTCAAAATCCTGACCCGCATCGACCTCGACCTCAAGCAACGCTTACGCGAAGCGGCCGAAGCCGAGGCAATCCAAGTTTTCGCCAAGAACCTCAAGGATTTGCTGCTCGCGGCCCCGGCCGGTCCCCGTACCACCATGGGCCTTGACCCGGGATTGCGTACCGGCGTTAAAGTCGCAGTGGTGGACCAGACCGGCAAGCTGCTGGAAACGGCAACGATTTATCCCCACCAGCCGCAAAATCAGTGGGATCAATCGATCGCGACCCTGGCCCGGATGATCGCCCAATACGAAGTGGAACTGGTCGCGATAGGCAACGGTACCGCCTCCCGCGAGACCGACCAATTGGTCGGCGATCTCATCAAACGCCACCCCGAGCTGCATATCACCAAAGTCATGGTGTCGGAAGCAGGAGCGTCGGTTTATTCCGCATCCGAGCTGGCCGCCAAGGAATTCCCGGATCTCGACGTCTCGTTGCGCGGCGCCGTCTCGATCGCCCGCCGCCTGCAGGATCCTTTGGCCGAACTGGTGAAAATCGAACCCAAGGCCATCGGCGTCGGCCAGTATCAGCACGACGTGAACCAGTCGCAGCTCGCCAAAAGCCTCGATGCGGTGGTCGAGGACTGCGTGAACGCAGTTGGCGTCGATGTGAACACGGCTTCTGTTTCTCTGCTCCGTTATGTCTCCGGACTGTCCCAGACCATCAGCCAGAACATCGTCGAGTACCGAAACCGGAACGGGGCGTTTAATAGCCGCGAAGAACTCAAGAAAGTACCGCGCCTCGGCGAAAAAACTTTCGAACAAGCAGCCGGATTTCTCCGCATCATGAACGGAACCAACCCGCTCGACGCCTCAGCCGTTCATCCGGAAGCCTATCCGGTGGTGGAACGTATCATCAGAGATACCGGCAAGGACATCCGCGAATTGATCGGCAACGCGGCCTTCCTCCGCAGCGTCAATGCCGAGAATTACACCGACGAACGTTTCGGCCTTCCGACCGTCACCGACATCCTGAAAGAATTGGAAAAACCCGGCCGCGACCCGCGCCCGGAATTCAAGACCGCACAGTTCAAGGAAGGTGTGGACAAGATCGAGGATCTGAAACCCGGCATGATGCTCGAAGGCGTCGTCACCAACGTTACCAATTTCGGCGCTTTCGTCGACATCGGCGTGCATCAGGATGGCTTGGTCCACATCTCGCACCTGTCCGACAAATTCGTCAAGGATCCGCGCGAGGTGGTCAAGGCCGGCGATGTAGTGAAAGTGAAAGTGGTGGAAGTTGACGTACCGAGACGTCGCATCGGCTTGTCGATGAAAAAGGATGCGGCGGTGACCACGCCTGGTTCGGAGCGGAATTCTTCGCAGGACTCGAGTAGAAAAGTGGAACCGAGAGCCAAGAAACCGCGACAGGAACTACCTTCGAAACCGAAGGGCGTTATGGCAGAAGCCTTAGCCAAGGCAATGAGGAAAGGCTGACGGTCACGGAGATTTTCCGGCAGGACGGACTCCTCGCGACTTCCCGTCGCATACGGCAAGTTCCATTTTTCGGACAACCGGGAAATTTCCTTACAAGGTAGGCCGGGATAACCTGTCGTGAGCCGAGTTGAAAGGCCTGTCCTGAGCGCCGTCGAAGGGCTTGGGAGAGGCCTTTTAGAATGAACGATCTTCCAAGATAGGCTCCGAAACCTTTTTCACCTCATTGGTTTCAGACCGGAACGAGCAGAGCTCGACAATCCCTAGCCCATAAAACCTCACAGCGAGCCGCGATACCGGCACGGTTTGCCGGCCTATACCTCGAGCTCGCCATTCAAAAGACCGATCTAAAGAGCCTTTCTTGTAGAGCGTTCATGAGCTCGCCCGAACATCGGACGGCGTGGTTTCATCCGAACCTGGCGCTCTTCAATCCTTAAGGAAAGCCAGCATATTCCGTCTGTCTGCTCCGGACGGCAAAGGTTTTGAGCTATCCGCAACCCATGCCAAGATATCGGCCCAGGGTTTGGCCGCACCCAAATCCCTCAACAGCAAATGATAGCCTTGCTCGTAAAGGGCCACGCGAGCGCTTCCGGTTTTCGACAATTTCTTCAGCATCACGGACACTGGCTCTTTGGGAATCACTTGATCGCGTTCACCGTAGAGCACCAAAACATCCTTATTCAGCTTGTCTACTCGCGCAAGAGCCTCGTCCATAAGATTCACCAGACCATAGATCGTATCGACGCGAGTCTCTTTGATGACTAGCGGATCTCGTCCGAGTCCGCGCAGCATTTCGATATTATCCGAAGGAAGAATCCCGAGGCTTTCTCCGGTCAACTGAAGCCAGGGCACGGTACTCACCGTGATCGAAAGCAAGGCCCGTTGATACCACGGCATGGTATCCCTGCCCCACACCGCCGGTGCCGAAAGAATAATTCCGTCTGCCATGGGAGGCCGTTCCGACGTCATCGCGACGATAGCTACGGCGCCGCCCATGCTCTCACCGAGTACGTAAAGCGGTCTGCCCGGATGGTTCTTACCGACGAGGCGCGTGAACTGCCTCAAATCATCAACATAGGCGTCCATCCCTGCCCAAAGCCCTCTACCGGGAGAGTTTCCGAATCCTCTCTGATCATAGGCGTACAACGCGATCCCGTGTTCGCTCAGATAGCGACCAGGCATGGCGAAGGCGTTGCTGTAATCGTTGAAACCGTGGAGCGCTACGATTACAGCTTTGACGTCACCGCTTTTAGGCAACCAGGATCGTACCGGCAACACGGCGCCGTCGGTAGCAACAAAATGGGCTTTGTGAAGCTGCGGTTCCACGCGTTCCGGTCCAGGAGGACGGACGAGCGGCGTACAACCACCTAGCAACAGGCATGGAAAGAGCACGAAGCAAGACAAACGAAGGGTTTTTAGTGTCATGACAGAAACGACGAATGATGGACCAATCCTAATTATGACCTTTTTAGCTTTGATCGTATCGGGTCGCTAAGGTTGCGCATTACGGTGTTTACCCGACTCAAAAATATTGAACAGTGTTTATTTTTGACCTAGACTCTGTCGTCGGAGGTGAACACCATGATAAAAACAATACTTCGCTGGCTTCTCGCCCGATTGTTCCGCGTCAAGCTCATCGGCCTCGAAAACTACCGAAAAGCCGGTCCGCGCGTCCTGATCGCAGCTAATCATTCGTCCTACCTCGACCCTATCTTGCTATGGGCGTTCCTACCGGACGACATAACCTTCGCAATCAACACCCATGTCGCGCGGCACTGGTGGGTACGGCCAGCGCTCAGATTCGCCAAGGTGTTTCCAATGGACCCCACGCAGCCGCTCTCGGTCAAGGCATTAACGCAATATCTGAAAGAAGACCGCAAGGCGGTGATCTTCCCGGAAGGTCGCATCACCGTGACCGGAGCCCTTATGAAAGTATACGACGGCGCAGGATTAATCGCCGAAAAATCTGGCGCGACGGTTCTGCCAATCCGCATCGACGGTACACAATACACCCAATTCTCCCGTCTGCACGGCGTGGTGCGGCTGCGCTGGTTCCCGCCCATCACGCTGAACATTCTACCGCCTCGGAACGTGAACCTGCCTTCCGGTTTGTCCGGCCCCGAGCGGCGACATCAGGTCGGGCTTATGCTGTCAGACCTGATGAGCGACATGATGTTCGAAACCAGCAATTACCGGCGGACAGTGTTCTCCGCCTTACTCGACGCGCGCAGAGTACACGGCGGCAGACACCGCGTGCTGGAGGACGTCAAGCGAAAACCACTCACCTATGATCGGTTGATCGCGCAGAGCCTGGCGCTGGGTAGAAAGCTCGCGGATAAAACGAATAAGGGTGAAACGGTCGGCCTGCTGCTGCCCAATCTGAACGGGACGGTGGCGGCGTTCCTGGGGCTACAGGTCGAGGGGCGCGTTCCCGCTATGCTGAATTACAGTGCCGGAACCCGCAATCTGCTGGCGAGCTGTGCCGCGGCAAATATTAAGACAGTGGTCACCTCCCGTCAGTTCGTGGCCACAGTCAAGCTGGACGAAGCGGTAGCGGCCTTGTCGGAAAAAGCCTCGGTGATCTATTTGGAAGACCTCGGTCGAGAACTCCGCGCTCCGGACAAAATCAGGGCTTTCCTCGCCGCGCTCACGGCTGATTACTGGTACCGCGGCAAACACCAACCGGATGATCCCGCGGTGATCCTGTTCACCTCGGGGTCCGAGGGAGAACCGAAAGGCGTCGTGCTCTCGCATACCAACCTGCTCGCCAACCGCGAACAGCTTGCGGCACGCTTCGATTTCAATGCCCAGGACATCATCCTCAACGTGCTGCCGGTCTTTCACGCCTTTGGCTTGACGGCCGGAACGCTGCTGCCCTTGCTGTCCGGCATGCGCCTGTTCCTGTATCCATCGCCACTACATTACCGGATCATTCCGGAAGTGGCCTACGACATCAACGCCACCATCCTGTTCGGCACCAATACTTTCCTCCACGGTTACGCCAAGCACGCCCATCCATACGATTTCTACAGCGTGCGTTACGTCTTCGCCGGTGCGGAAAAACTGCAGGCCGACACCCGCCGGATATGGATGGAAAAATTCGGACTTCGCGTGCTAGAAGGCTATGGAGCCACGGAAACCTCACCGGTATTGTCCGCCAACACACCCATGTACTACCGGGAAGGTACGGTCGGACGCTTTCTTCCCGGTGTTCAATGGCGGATAGAAGAAGTTCCCGGCGTCACCGAAGGCGGACGCCTTCATGTCGCGGGCCCCAATGTCATGCTGGGCTATCTCCGTTCCGAGCGTCCTGGCGAACTCGAACCGCCCGCATCGCGCTACGGCATCGGCTGGTACGACACCGGCGACATCGTCCGTATCGACGCCGAAGGCTTCGTTACCGTCGTCGGCCGGGTCAAACGGTTCGCCAAGATCGGCGGGGAAATGGTGTCGCTGACAGCGGTCGAAGAACTGGCCGCACGGATCTGGCCGGGACAGCGGCACGCAGCGATCGTATTGTCCGACCCCAAGAAGGGCGAGAAGATCATACTCGCCACCGAATACAAGCATGCCGATCGCGCCGAGCTGACGGCACGGGCGCAGCAGGAGGGACTCGGCGAACTCTGTCTGCCGAAGGATATTCGGGTGTTCAAAGAACTGCCCCTGCTCGCTACCGGCAAGGTGGATTATCCGGCGCTTACCGGCTTCTTCCACGAAAGGGGTGACCTATGAACCGCGGAGTCGGCTCGCTGGTTGCCGCCCAGTTTCTCTCTGCGTTCTCGGACAACGCCATACTCTTCACGGTCATCGCCATCGTGCTGCAAGCAGGCGACCGCGCGCCCTGGTACGTCCCGGCGCTGCAAAGCGTTTTCCTAGTCGCATTCGTCCTGCTGACGCCCTGGGTCGGAGCATTCGCCGACCGACATTCGAAGCCGAAAGTATTGATTCTGGCGAACATCATCAAAGGGCTAGGCGGACTGTTGATTCTGCTCGGCGTCGAGCCTCTGATCGGCTATGCCGTCGTCGGTATCGGCGCAGCAACCTACAGCCCCGCCAAATACGGGATCCTGCCCGAACTGGCCGATCACACGCAGCTGGTCAAAATCAACAGCTGGGTCGAAGGCGCGACCATCGCCGCGATCCTGTTGGGTACGGTGATCGGCGCAACGCTCGCCGATGCTTCGATCGAACTTGCGCTCGCCGTCATCATCGCTTGCTATGTGATTTCGGCCGCGATGACCCTCCTGCTGCCCAAGTTGCCGGCGCGCGGCGCGCGCTCCGGCTCGACTTTAGCCAAGCTCCTCCACGCCATGAAAGCGCTTCTCGCGTCCGAGCGTGCCCGGCTGGTACTTATGGCTCTCAGCCTGTTCTGGGCTTCAGCGGCAACCTTGCGCGTGATTCTTGTTGCCTGGGCGCCGCAAGTGCTTGATGCACACACCTCAGGGGACATCGCGCAACTGACCCTGTTCCTGGCCGTGGGCATCATCATCGGGTCCGGCATCGTTCCTCGACTCATTCCCCTGGAACATATCCGGCGAGCGCGGCACGCCGCTTATGCGCTGAGTCTTTTTTTCCTGATCCTGGCTGGTGTGGATAGCCTATGGCCGGCTAGAGCGACGCTGCTCGCCATCGGCATTGCCGGTGGTCTATTCGTCGTACCGTTGAATGCCGCGATCCAGCAGATCGGCCACCATACGATCGGTAGCGGCGGCGCCGTGGCAGTCCAAAATTTCTTTCAAAACGCTGCGATGCTGGGGAGCATGGGCATCTATGCCCTCGCGTCGGCAAGGGGCATGGGTCCCGTAACGGCGATCTTCGCCTTGGGTGTTGTTGTTCTGGTGCTTACCGTGTTGGTGTCCTTACGCCTGCCCCGGCAACCCGCCGCATAGGGGGTCCGCCTATAGCTCCGAGGCGCACCGCTCGCCTTCCGCCACGTCGACGTACCAGAGCAAGGCGCCGCCCAGGCCGAAAAGAACCAGCAAGGCAAGTATCGAAAGCCGTGGCTCTCCCGTGGCATAGCTGACAACGCCCACGAGCACGGGTCCTAGCACCGCCGCGAACTTGCTGAGCAGATTGAAGAAACCGAAAAACTCGCCCGATTTCTCTTTCGGGATAATGCGCGCGTAGAGTGCGCGGCTCATGGCCTGGACCCCGCCTTGGACCAAACCTATACCCACGGCGATCCCAAAAAACTCCCACTGTCGGCTCATGACCGAACCCCAGACCACCAGCAAGGCATAGGTCACAAGCCCCACAAGAATGCTCGCCTTGGCGCCAAAACGCTGACCGAGCCGGCCATAGGCAAGGGTCGAGGGAACCCCGACCACCTGGGTAATGAGCAAGGCGAGCATCAGCCCGCTTGCGTCGAAACCGATCGCGAGCGCGTAATCCACCGCCATATGGACGATGGTGTCCACACCGTCGATGTACAGCCAATACGCGCCAAGAAACAGCATGACGACCTTGAGCCGTCGGACATGTTTGAACGTATCTCGAAGTTGCGCCAATCCAGCCCTGACGGCGCTACCGCTCGCGCGCCGGGCCGACGGCTCACGCACGACCAGTAGCAGCGGCAAAGTGAATACGAACCACCACACCGCTACCATCAGGAACGACATCCGAACCGCGGCGGTCACATCGGGGAGCCCGAACCACTCCGGCTTCTGTGTCATCAGGATATTGACTGCGAAGAGCGCGCCACCGCCAAGATAGCCCATCCCCACTCCGAAGGCGGACACGTGCTCGAAGCGGGATGGAACCGTGACCGTCGGCAAAAGCGCGTCGTAAAAAACCATTCCGGTGGAAAACCCCACGAGTCCCAAGCCGTAAAGAAGGAGCGCCAACTCCCAAGCGCCTGTTTCGATCCAAAAAAGGCCCGCCGTCATGGCGACGCCGAGGAACGCGCAAAGTGCGAGCAAAGGCTTCTTCCAACCGCCGGCGTCCGACAAGGCTCCGAGTACTGGTGCGAGAACCAGTGCAACCAGCGCGCCGACCGAACTCACCGCGCCGAGCCAGAAGGTACTTTCCGTAACCGGTAACTCTCTTGCCCAGAATTGCTTGAAAAACACCGGAAAAAAAGCCGCCATCACCGTGGTGGCGAAGGAAGAAGTCGCTACATCGTAGAGGGCCCAAGCCCACTCGCGCGAGCGGAGCGAAGTCGAGTCGGAGCTATCCATATTGATATTAGAGTTAAGAAAAAAGCGGCGATCGCGTATTGATCGAGCCGCGCGCAAGTATCCACCTGGCATTTCAGCAATGTCGTTTTAAGGCAGGCCGCCACTCCGGCAAGCAAGGACCATCGGGGCGCGTCTATCGCAAACGGGCTGGCCGCAAGTGCCAGCCAACTCGTTAACACGTTCTAGCCCTTATCTCATGCGGCTTTTCACCACTCTAAGCAAGCCCAAACAAGTCCAAACAAGCGGATCCCGTTCCTGCCCAGGCGACAGCTTCAGGGCGAAGAGCCTACCGACATAGTTTTGTAGCGCAACAAATAAAGAGCGAACCGTGCGGACATTGCTCCCATCGATAAACGCTCTTTCGCCTCACAACGGGCACAATCGAAACGAACTATGGTCTTAAAACATGTTCCGGTTGCAGCGGTCCAGCCTAGGCCGCAGCCGAATTGAAAGGCGAGAACTTGGCCTTAAAACCGATCGAACGCCATCGCTGTCACGGCTCAAAAAACGTAAAAATCGATGACCTTGCTTCTGCGCCGCTCGGCTTGCAGTGGCGGCTTGCCGATAGTTCAGGCACCGCCTTGCTGAACGCTTCCAGCCAAACAGAAAGCCACAAACGGTCAAACCACGTGCCGCCCGTGCGTTCGGGATTATAATGTCCTCTTCTTGACGAATCGGCCCTATCTGTCATGAATTTGCGCGAAGATGCCCGGTCCTTCGATATCAAAGCTTTTCTCGAGACCCTGACCCAGCTGCCGGGTGTTTACAGGATGTTGGACGAAAAGGGCGAAGTCATTTACGTCGGCAAGGCAAAAAACCTCAAAAAGCGCGTGTCCAGCTACTTTTCGGGGAAAGACTGTTCGCCCAAACAGCAAGCCATGATCGCGCGGGTACACTCGATCGATGTGCGGGTCACACACACTGAGGGCGAAGCTCTGCTGCTGGAAAGCCAGCTCATCAAACGTCACAAACCGCGGTACAACATCAATCTGCGTGACGACAAAAGCTATCCTTATATTTATGTTTCTACCCATCAGCCTTTCCCTCGTCTCACTTTCCATCGCGGCGCGAAGAGCAAGCGCGGCCGTTACTTCGGACCTTATCCGAGCGCGAGCGCCGTCCGGGAGAGCCTGAAGCTGCTGCAAAAGATCTTTCCAGTGCGCCAATGCCAGGATTCTTATTTCCAAAATCGCTCTCGCCCCTGCCTGCAATACCAGATCGAACGTTGTACCGCACCTTGCGTCGGTCTGATCGACCCTGAATCCTACAGCCAGGACGTGCGAGATACCATTATGTTCCTGGAAGGCGACGGCAAGCGGCTAATCGACGATTTGGTGGCGCGCATGGAAAAAGCCGCGGCCGACTTGCAATTTGAGCGGGCGGCACGCTACCGGGATCAAATCGCGAGCTTGAGGACTGTCTTGGCGAAACAGGCGGTGCACGGCGAACACGGTGATATCGACATTATCGCCTGTGCTTTCAAGGGCAATGTCGCCTGCGTGCAGATGCTCTTCATCCGCGGCGGTCAGCAAATCGGCGACCGCGCATTCTTCCCCACCATGCCGGAGGAGCAGGATCCCGGCAGCATTCTGGCGGCGTTCATCCCACAGTATTACCTCGGCAAGCAGATTCCCCGCGAAATCCTCATCAGCCATCCGATCGAGGATGCCGGAGTGATCGAGGAAATGCTCGCCAGCCAAGCTGGGCATGCTGTACAGATTTCCGCCCGCGTTCGCGGCGAACGTCAGAAACGCCTGCAGTTGGCTCTCGTCAATGCCGAAAACGCTTTGGCTGCAAAACTGGCGAACCGACAGGACCTGTACGCGCGTTTCCTCGCTCTCGGCGAGGCGCTGCATTGCCCGGAGCCGCCGAAACGCTTGGAATGCTTCGACATCAGTCATACCCAGGGCGACCAAACCGTCGCATCCTGCGTCGTGTTCGACCGGCAAGGCCCGGTTAAATCCGCCTATCGCCGGTTCAACATCGAGGGTATCACACCCGGCGACGATTACGGCGCATTAGCGCAAGCGATTTCGCGGCGCTATCAACGCATCAAACAAGGTGAGATCGAGGCGCCTGATATTCTGTTCATCGACGGCGGCAAAGGCCAGGTCAACGCGGTGCGTGAGGTTTTGCGCGAACTTGGAATGGATGGCGTCCGCACCGTTGGAATAGCCAAGGGGCCCGACCGCAAGCCAGGAATGGAAACGCTCTTCCCGGCGGACTCATCCGATGCGATCATTCTGCCCGCTCATTCGCCTGCCTTGCTATTGATTCAACAGGTTCGCGACGAAGCCCACCGTTTCGCCATCACTGGGCATCGACAACGACGCGCCAAGGCCAGAAAACGGTCCGCGCTCGATGACATTGCCGGACTTGGTCCGAAGCGGCGGCAGCGCTTGTTGCGCCAGTTCGGAGGACTCAGAGAAATCAGTCGTGCGGGCGTGGACGCCCTGAGCAGCGTCGAAGGCATCAGCGCTCAATTGGCGAAGCGCATTTACGAAACTTTCCACGAAAGAGAAAGCTGAACATGGAGTTGAATCTCCCCACCAATCTGACCATACTTCGGATCGCGCTGATCCCCGTCCTGGTCGTACTTTTCTATCTGCCGTGGAGTGGCGCCCATATTGCCTGCGCCTTCGTTTTCACGATTGCCGCCGTGACCGATTGGCTGGACGGTTACCTGGCCCGCAAGATGCGACAAACCACCCGCTTCGGCGCGTTTCTCGACCCGGTCGCCGACAAGCTGATGGTGGCCGTCACACTGGTTCTGATCGTTCAGGCCGACCCCAGCCCTTACGTTGCTATCGCCGCCGCTGTCATCATTGGCCGCGAAATCACCATCGCATCCTTGCGCGAATGGATGGCGGAAATCGGCCAACGCAAGCGCGTCGAAGTCTCCTGGCTGGGCAAATGTAAAACGACTGTACAAATGATCGCCATCATCACGCTCCTGCTCGGCATGGATGTCTGGCTCGGCTTTCTGAAGAATGTCGGTCAGGTACTTCTTTTCATATCCGCCATACTGACACTCTGGTCCATGGTGAATTATCTGAGGGCTGCGCTGCCCGCTCTAAGAGGTGAGAACGAGGAGTTGACAAAGCCGTCAGTGATACCTAAAATTTCGGGTCTAAATAGCACGACGCGGGAATAGCTCAGTTGGTAGAGCACAACCTTGCCAAGGTTGGGGTCGCGAGTTCGAGTCTCGTTTCCCGCTCCAATTCAAGAAAGCCGCGGCAACGAGCGCGGCTTTTTGCTTTCGCTAGCCTCTAAACACAGGCTGAGTGGCAGAGTGGTTATGCAGCGGCCTGCAAAGCCGTGGACGCCGGTTCGATTCCGACCTCAGCCTCCAGAAGATCGGATTATTTATCCAGTGAGTCATTAAAAAAGCGCTCCATAGAAGGTCGAGCGGCTTTTTATTGCCAAATTTAAGTACGAATTCCCGGGAACGTGGCAAAAACCACGTATCGATCGCCCGTTTGTCCATCAATGGCGACTATTAGACAGCGGAAAATAGGAAATAGCGAAGTCGTCATCCGCCTTTCTGCCTTTTCTCGAGCCTTGTTACGCGACTTTCGATATAGAAGAGGAAGCCACCCCTTGTCCCCGCCAGATCGAAGCGATGCTCAATTTAGGCAACAGAGCAGCACTGGAAACAACGGAGCGCCCGTTGAGGTGCGCAAAACCGATGAAACGATGTAAGAGCCAGCCGCGAACTCCTTGAAACGGCTGGTGCCTCAGGGAAATCTTGCACGGCGGTACCGGATGCGAGTCGATTGACCGCCGATTTGGTCTAATGGTTGTCGAGTGCGGCCTATTCACTCTCGCCGCACCGCTATCTTGATCAATACGAAGACTCGGATTATGGACAACATCGGATTTGCTACGCCCCCCATACCCCATGAACCGGCGCAGCAGGACGGCCATGCGTCGGAAGGCATCGACCGCCTGCGCATTCTCTCGCCACGACGAAAATCCACGGCGGCCCGCTCGCTCGACGAACTGGTGGACGAGCAGCTCGCCCATTTCGGCATCGATCCGGACACGACGTTCGGTCGGACGCTGGCACGCCTATCGCGCCGGATGTACGAGAGCTACGCCGACATCGACCGGCTTTGGATGGAAACCGCGGAAACCATCCAGAACCTCGATCGTTCCGACAGGATCGCCTATTTCAACGCAAAAAAATTCCTGTCGTTCCAACTGGCGAAACTGCTCGACTATTTGCAGAATCCGAACCGGCGCTGTTACCAGGCCCTGAACTACCGCAGCGCAACGATCGCCAGCAAGGGACCTTATTCCGTCTTCGACAATGTTCCCGCACTTTTCTCCGCGAATCCCGTCATTACCCGCACGGCGACTTATATCTATGCCTGTGCTGAGTGGATCGAAGATGCCTTTCAGGGCAAAGAGCAGCTTTTGCAGATCTACTCACGGCTGCTCAATCCAACCTCGATCGCCTTGGCCAATCATATCGTCGATCTCGAAGCCGGCCCCTATGCCAGCGAGTATTTTGCCTGGAACTTCAACAGCGGAATGGCGGCCATCGATGGCGTGCTGTCGCACGTCTTGGGACGCGACGATATCCTGATCACCAGCCGTAACGTTTACGGCGGCACCCATCAGCTCATTCACAATTGGTTCGAGAAACCTGCAAATCTGGAGATCGGTGTCGAAACCTTCGACGGCTATACCGCCGACGATTTTCTGAAAGCCTGGCAGCGTGCCCGCACCCGGTACGCTGACCGCTTCTCAGCCGGACGGCGTGCCTATGTCTATCTCGAATCGCCGTGCAACCCGCACGGCTACGTGCTGGATGTGCCGGCCATATGCCGGGAAGCGCATCGGCTCGGACTGCGCGTCATCCTCGATTCCACCATCGGCACGCCCTTCCTTTATACCCCGCTACAGCGGGAAGACCCTGCGGAACGCCCCGATTTTGTCATTCACAGCTATACCAAAGATCTTTCCGGCAGCGGCTCGGTCATCGCCGGCACCGTCATCGGTCGCAACGAGGACATGTTCATTCCCAAAGGAGAGTCGGCGGACGGCGTGAAATGGGACGAAACCCTGTTCTGGAACGTGTATTACGTCAAGGGCGCGTTTCTCAACGCCGACGCCGCCTTTGAAGTGCTCCAGGGCATGCGTACGCTGGATGTGCGCATGCTCAGAAAGTGCATCAATACACAGATACTCGCTCGATTCTTGGCGTCCCACCCGAGCATCACGGTCCATTGCAACGCACTGCCCGACGATCCTAACCACGAGATCATGAAGAAGACGGCCGCACTTGCCCTGCCTGCGCCGTTGTTCACGCTGGATATGGGCGATTTGCCGCGGGAAGCGTTTCAGCGGTTCTTCGACAATCTCTCGCCTACTTTCGGCCATATGATCAGCCTCGGCCAGAGCAACACCATCGTAGCTTGCCCCGCCCTGACCACCCATTCGGAACTCGACGAAAAGGCGTTGCGCGAAGCCGGCATCTCGCCGACCACCATACGCATCGCTGTCGGCAACGAAGACCCGCTCGACTTGATCCGGCACTGGATCGACACGGCAAAGCTGACGATCGACCCGGTCGTACCCGGTTTCTCCCGCGGCTTCGGAACGCTATCGGCGGCACGGGAGTTGGTACGGACGATCTATCTCGACTCGCACCGAACATACATCGAGGCAAAAATCAGACAAAGCATAGACTGATCTATAATCCAATCATCCAAACACCATCGGCATCCGACGCGAAGGTCAACAAAAAAAATGAAAAAGCGGCTGGGCATCATCGGTTTGTTTTCTGCTCTGATCGGCTGCACCCACACACTGTCGGAGCCGACCGCGAGGTCCATTTATCTCGCCAGCGGCGAGCCGGCGTACCAGATTACCTGCGAGGAAGAAGGACTCGCGAAAGACAGTTGTTACCGGAAGGCCGGTGACCTCTGCGGGACGCGGGGCTACGACGAGGTCCGCTTGAGCGACGAGCGGCAGGTCAATGAGCTCTTCGAAATGGTGACGGAAGCGATCCGGCACGGAAAAACGGCGCCTGTCGTCAAGAAAACGATCGTGATCCGGTGCAAGCGGCCATCGGCAGGCAGCCGCATGTAGCTGAGCCGATGCACAGAGACGAAACAGCGGGTAAAGCGCCGAGATCGGGCACACGGCGTTCAAGGGATGTCGGCAACCCCTTGCCGAAACATCCTTCTGCCCACCTACGGCCTGAGGAAGGATTCCTAACCGACCAGCTACTTCCCTCTACGATTCACCATTCCTCTCATCCCGGCGTTTCGACCGGACGAGCCGGCGCGGCAGCGGTTTCTCCGGCTTGACCTCGATTACGCGATCAAGCTGAGGCGGTACGCCTTGGCCGGTTTTCCTTTGATACGCCAGAGCCTCCTGCCGGCCTCGAACGAGATAACCCGCGACTGCCCCCCCGGCGGCGGCGAAAGTCAGCAGACCCACCGTCACCAGCTCGACCGCCAGAAGGACGGCTCCGATGCCCAGAAGGACAAAAAGCCCGAAGCCCAGTTTGATGTTCGCTCTGCGGTTAGCGCGGTTTACTTCTCGGACCAGCCGCCGATGGGTTTCTTCCAGTGTTGCTCGTTTGTCGGTTTCGGCGGCGACCAGGAGGCTCTCCCGTTCTCGGGCAAAGCTGTTGCGGGCTTCGGCCAGCGCATCCTTCTTTACGTGGTCGGCGATAGACCCGAACCATATGGCAATTAGCAACGTAATGATGAAGGCGAGGAATCCCAGCGGAACCCAATCCGCCTCGCCGGAGGCGCTCTTCGCCGCCATCACCACGCCGACCGTCGCCGCTTCCACGACGAGGATTCCGGGCAGGAATCTAAACATGGACATCGGGTTGGCACCTCAGGCGTTAGATCGGCAAAAGACTTGGCTTGGAGTCCAGTATCGGCCAAAGCGTTCCTTGAGGCGGCATCGCAAACGCGTCGCAGTCATGAAACTGAGCGCCCCGGCCAAATTCGACGACATGGCCCAGGCATCCGTAATCAATCTTATTGCCGGAAACATTGAGAAAGACAATCGTATGCGTTTGCTATTTTGACTATTCAACTAAAACAACAGAGGCCGAGTATGGTGACCCCCAAAGTCTTGGCCATGGTAATGGCCGGCGGCGTGGGCACCCGCTTCCTTCCACTCACGGCCGAGCGTTCGAAACCAGCGGTTCCGTTCGGCGGCCGGTACCGGATCGTGGATTTCGTACTGAGCAATCTGGTCAATCCCGAAATCCATTCGATCTATCTGCTTGTCCAATACAAGTCCCAATCCTTGATTGAACATGTACGCAGGGCGTAGTCGATATTCCATTTGATCGCGGGCCATCTCGTCACCGTCGTACCGTCTCAGATGCGCGACGGGCCGGACTTGTTCCAAATACCGCCGATGCGGTCCATCAGAATCTGAGACTGATCGAACATCATCGCCCCGACGTGGTGGCGGCTTTCGGATCCGATCACGTTTATCGCATGGATATCAATCAAATGGTCCACTTTCATCTGGAGCAAAACGCGGACGTTACCGTGGCCGCGCTCGCCATGCCCCTGGAGCAGTGCTCGACTCTCGGCGTCGTCCGCCCCGAGCATACCGGTTGGATCGCGGAATTCCAGGAAAAACCGGCTCATCCCAGGCCCATGGCCGGCGATCCGCGGCGAGCATTGGCTTCCATGGGCAATTACATCTTCAGCACCGACGTCCTGATCGGCACACTCAAAGCCATTCGCCTGCGCAGCGAACAGGATTTCGGGCGGGACGTGTTGCCGCGGCTGATCCACACGCATAACGTATGCGTTTACGACTTCGCCTTGAACCGGGCACTCGGAATCAAACCGTACGAAGAGCAACCTTATTGGCGCGATGTCGGCACAAGCGAAGCCTATTTCGCGGCCCACATGGATATGCTGGGCGACGAGCCGCGTTTCGACATCTTCAATCCGAGCTGGCCGATTTACTCCGACAATTATCTCGGCCCGGAAACGCGGATCATCGATGGCGAAGTCCGAAACAGCATTCTCGGTGCCGGGACCGTCATCCGCGGCGCCAGAGTCAATCGCTCGGTGATACGCCGCGAAGTCGTGATCGAGCCGGACGCAGACATCGACGAGTGTATCATCATGGATTACTCCGTTATCGGACGAGGTGCGAAACTGCGCCGGACCATCGTCGACCGCTACAACATCATTCCGCCCGGGTCCGTCATCGGCGACGCACGGTATCTCGACCAACAGCGTGCTACGGCATCCCCTTCCCGGATCACCATCATACCGAAAGGCAAGCGCGGACCGGGCTCGGTTTATTGATCGACCGGCCGGAAACGCTCCGGATACCGGCCGTAACGCGATTGCCCGCCCGTGACGCCAATCTCTTAAGACGATGGCCCAAGCTGCGCAATCCGCCGCTCGCTGGTACCGTTCCGAACGGCGGGGGGATGAGCCGCCGGGTAATCCGGCAGACGCGGCAGGCGGATCGCAAACTCGCTACCCTTCCCCAACCCCTCGCTAGTAGCCCATACGTCACCACCGTGCATCGCCACCAGGCGTTTCACCAGGCATAGTCCGATCCCTAGACCTCCTTCGGCCCGGTCGAGGGTGTGATCCACCTGATAGAACAAGTCGAACAAGCTGGCTGCCTGCGCGGGATCGATGCCGCGGCCGGTATCACGGACCCGGATCGTAACGTCGCTTTCGGACGGCTCGACGGTGAGACTGATCAGCCCCCCTTCGTCAGTATATTTGGCGGCATTGTTGAGCAGATTCGACACCGACTGCGCCAGACGAACCAGATCGCCCTCGACGCCGACCGTTTCCGATGGAAGGTGCATGGCGAGCCGATGCCGGCGAGCCTCGATCAACGGCCGACTGGTCTCGACCGCCCGCTGCACGATTTCGCACACGGAAAGCGGCTCCCGTTTGAGTTCGATTTTGCCACGGCTGATCCGAGAGACATCGAGAAGATCGTCCACCAACCGGGTCAAGTGCTCCACCTGCCGGTCGACCACGTCTCGCGCCCAGCCCAGCTTGGCATCCGTCGCCCCCAACCTGCGCATGATTTGTACCGCGTTGCGGATCGGCGCCAGGGGATTTCGGAGTTCGTGGGCAAGCATAGCCAGAAATTCGTCCTTGCGCCGGTCGGTTTCGCGCAACGCATCTTCGGCCTGTTTGCGCTCGGTAATATCGAGCACGTGCGCCACGAAACCTCGGACCCGCCCTGCCGCATCGAGATCCGGGGAATAAGTGGCCTGGATCCAGCGCGTGCCGCCTTTGGCGTAGCACACCGGAGTTTCGAAAGCGAGCTGCTCTCCCGCCAGAGCACGCTCGACATAAGGAGCGAGGGACCGCCATGCGGCTTCGCCGTGAACATCCGCGATATGACGCCCATACAGCTCTTGGCCGCAATAACCGAACCATTGCTCATACGCCTTGTTGACACGGCGGTATCGGCCGTCGGCATCGATATAGGACATTAGCGCGGGGGCATTTTCCATGGTCACGTGCAAGAGGTCACGTGCTTCCTCCGCTTCCCGTCGTGCCGCCTCCAGTTCTGCGGTGCGCTCGGCGACGCGCCTTTCCAGTGACGCATTAACTTCTCTCAAGGCCTGCTTGGCGCGATTGATCTCGGTGACATCGATGCCGACCTCCATGATCATCGGAGAACCGTCGGTATCGGTAAACGGAAAATCGTAAATTTGGTAATCGTTACCGTCTGGTCCGGTCCACTCCCAGTTTAAAGGTGCGTTCGTCTCCAGGACCTTGAAAGTTTCACAGCGTTCGCAGGGCTCAACGCGGTTGAACAGGTACTCATGGCAACGCCACCCTAACGCCTTGCCGTAGCGCTCTTCGAAAAAACGATTGGCGAACGCGATCCGGTAGTCGCTCGACAGCAGTATCACGGAAACCGGAAGTGCTTGCAGCACCTCATGCAACCGCTCGCGTTCCGCCTGCACCGCCGCAACGGCTCGACCCAATTCGGCGGTGCGGAGAGCCACCTGCCGACGCAGTTGTCTGGTCCAAAGCCCTAGGAGAGCCAGCAGGACGGCAATCGCTCCCGCACCCCAGGCGACGTGTTTGACCGGGAACGTCGGAGTTTCGTAGATGCCCAACCATTTCCTGTAAAGCCGGTCGTACTCCCCGTTCGCCCGGACAATCGCGAGTCCTCGGTCGAGACGGTCACGCAACTGAACATCACCTTTGCGTACTGCGAAACAGAACTCACGCCGGTAATCCTTGAGCAGCGGACCGGCCTCGATGACTCCGGCAAGCCCGCTCGTCTGCACCAGCATTTCTCCCTGCAGTTTCGGCGCCAACACCGCGTCGTGCTGTCCCGATGCCAGCAGACGAAAGCCGTCGGCCAGTCTGTCGACGATCACGAGTTGATGGGTGAAGCCGCGGCCGACGAGAGCCCGGTGAGCAGCATCCGAGCGTGAGACGATGATGCTCAGGCTGCGCGCCTGGCCTATGGCATGAATGTGCGGACGATCCGTGCGGACAAAAAAGCTATCGTAGCCGATGGTATGCGGCTGGGTGAATTCCACCTGACCTTCACGTTCGTCGATGCGTGCGACCAGAGCCAGAGCATCGAGTTCGCCGGCCTTTAAGGCTTGCCACACAGTATCCCATCGGCCGGACCGAAAGGTGACGGGAATCTCCACAGCGGCAGCCGCCGCGGCAAACAGCTCGACGGCGAAGCCGATCGGTCGGCCCTCCGCATCGACATCCGCATAGGGCGGAAAACCGACCCTGGATCCTACGACAAGAGGGCGGTCCGGCTCGGCCCAGGCGAAACCGGAGAAAATCAAACCCAGTATAAATGCCAGTCGCAGGGGCCACGCCTCAAACCACAACCCGAACGGCCCCACCAGGCCCGGTTCGACACCGTCCGGCGGGAGCACCCTCGATTCAAGTTGTCGGTTCCGCCCGTAAAGTCTTTTCGACGACACGATATCCGACCCGGTCGTTCCCTGTAACTTAAGAGCCTTGCCGTGCCTCATAAACCTCGCTGTCAGTTGCCTGGAGCAATCACCAAGGTCGTACTGCTCAACCATGGCAGATCGCAAAAATTTTTACTGCGCCAAACGGCATTCACTCATAGAGCGATCGGCATGCCCTAAGTTCAAAGACCGTACCTAATTCCGGCTGATTTCGCCCCGCAACAGACAGCGTAATCGCGTCTGAACACCGCTAAGCCGATCTTCCAAAAGCACGCGTTCATACTGCCTGGAAGAAGGTTCTACGGCAAGTTGCGGATACATCTTTACAAATTCCCGCATCCGACTCGAATCGTCCGATACAAAGTCTGTCTAATTTGTTACGGTTTTTCGACCGCATGAGTCCTGCGTATCCGTTTCGAGGTGACGCCCTTGTGGGGGCCGCCCCGTCACGGCGAAGACGCGGATGGGAAGCCGCACGAACGTGCGGCACGTCTTTCACACATACTTCAGGGATGGACCATCATGACGAACGATTACAGAAAAAGGGCTCGGCTGGCGTCGGTATTCAGCGGCGCCGTCGTGACCTTGGCCTTGCAGTCGTCCGAGATTTCCGCGAGAACTCTCGGTTTGGTGGCGGATAACACCGAATCTGCAGTGACGGTATTCGACGCCGATACCGATACCGTACTTGGGTCGCTGGCGATCCCCCCTGGTACGATCGGCGATGTGCTGATCACGCCGGATCAGCGATGGGGTTTCGTAACCAATTTCAATAATGAAGTCTTCGTGATCGACTTGACCACGTCGCCCCCTCGCCTCGCGGAAGGCACGAATCCAATTCGCATCTCCAATTTCGGCGAGGATCTTTCGCTTAGCCCGGACGGCAAGTTTCTGGTCGTGTCCGACGGCAACGCCGTTCAACCGATCTCGGTCGTCGACATCGAAAGCCGTCGCGAAATCTACACGTTTTCCGTAGACGCCGACACCAACTCCGTAGATATCTGTCGCGACGGTTCCGTGCTCACTACGTCCTCGACCGGTACGGTGCGCCGGCTCACGATCGATAGCACCGGCACGTTGAAGGATACCGGGGAAACCTTGCTGCTCGATGGCGAACCCAACAACGTTTTCTGCGCGCCGAACAGCGCCTCGGGAATCGTCGTCACGACCTTGTCCGGCAACATGACTTCGTTCACTGTGCCGGAGCTGAAGCGGGTCGACACGCGCGCCTTATCCGGAAATTTTGGCATTTCGGGTCTGGTCGCCCCGGACGGAAACCGGGTATTCGTTCGCAGCAGCTACGACGGTTTCGTCGACGTTTTTTCTTTCGACGCAACGACCGGGGCATTGCCTGAACGACCGCAGCTATCGATCCCGGTTTCGGTCACATTCGGATTCTACGGAATCGATCAAATCGCGCTGCATCCCAGCAAGCCCAAGCTGTACGTCTCCGAATACTTCGCCAATGCCTTGAATGTCTACGACGCAAACTCCGGCGAACTGCTGACCTCCATTACCGATCCGCATATCGTCGAGCCGACCGGTGTAACCATTGCCACACCTGCGGACGGCGACAACGATGACGATGAAAACGACAACAATGGCGATTCGGATGGACAGCAGCGACGATAGGATGGATACGGGGTATAACGAACCGATGCCGCCCCAGGGCAGTGCCCGACCCAGCGATGTGGATACGAAATCGGTCCACGCACCGCGGGCACGAATAGGCTGACGCCGAGCGAAAACCGAAGAACGCAGCGTTTTCGACAAGCCGACCCGAGTCGTACGGCAGACCAGTAGGCACCCGACAGTGAAACCAAAGAACGCCGCTCGGGCCGCTTCAGGCCACAGCGGCGTTGATATCCTCTAGTGCGTTCAGCAAGCTGTCGATCTCATCGATCGTGTTGTAAGCCACCAATCCAATGCGCAACAGGCCGCCCGTCGATTCGACGCCCAGACGCTGGGTCAGTCCTAGCGCATAGAAATTACCGTGCCAGGTAAAGATGCCGCGTTTGCCCAATTGTTCCGCGACTGCGTAGGGCGTCCGACCGGCCAAAGTCACGCCGACGGTGGGCGTCCGCCAGTCGAAACGGGCGGGATCGCTTATCCCGTAAAGTCTCAAGCCGCGGATCTGCAGGAGTCCCTGGATCAAACGCTCACTCAGGCCACGTTCGTACTGCCGGCTTGCCTCCATTGCGGCGATCAAGGCGGCGCGGCGGTTTTCGGCCGAAGGCGAAAGGCGTCGGCCGAGTTCCGTTAGATAATCGATGGTCGCGGTGAGTCCTGCCAGCCCCTCGTGATTCAAGGTTCCGGTCTCCCAGCGGAACGGGACTTCGTCCGGAGCTGGCTGCACCCGGTAAGGCTGAAAACGCTGGAGATGTTCGCGCTTCCCGAACAGGATGCCGACATGCGGCCCAAAAAATTTGTACGCCGAACAGGCAAGAAAATCGCAATCGAGGGCACGCACGTCGATCGGTCCGTGCGGCGCGTAATGCACCGCGTCGACGAAGACTAGCGCTCCCACGGCATGAGCGAGACGCACCGCTTTCGCGACGTCGTTGATCGTGCCGACCGCGTTGGATGCATAGCCGATCGCGAGGATCCGGGTCCGCTCGCTGAGCTGGCGCTCCAGATCGGCCATATCGAGCGTGCAGTCTTCCGTATGGATGTCGACGACGCGGATTACCGCGCCGGCTTCTTGCAGCGCATACCAGGGGGAAACGTTGGCGTAATGGTCGAGCCGCGTCACCACGATCTCATCGCCGGGTTTCAAGCTTCGCCCTAAGGCCCGGCTGAGAGCGAAGGCAAGCGTGGTCATATTGGCGCCGAAGATCACTTCGTCGTCATCGCAGCCCAAGAAATCCGCGACTGCCGAGCGGGCCGAGCCGATCATCTCATCGGTCCGCCGACTCGTGGCGAAAGCGCCGTGCGCGTTGGCGTTCGATGTCGCCAAATAGCGGCTCATGGCGTCGATGACGGACTGAGGTACTTGGGTTCCACCAGGTCCGTCGAAGAAAATCGGACGATAGCCGTCGATGTCTTGAGAAAGCGCCGGGAATTGGGAACGTATCCAGTCGAGATCAAAAGACGCCATGGCGGACTCCTATGTCGATACGGTCGCTTTTTGCCGTCGGGCCGGAATCGAGCGCCAACACTTCTCGTCGATCCCGAAGCTCGGTTTCCGACAGGTTAGCACAAAGGACGCCGGCAAAGTCTGAGGCGCCCTGAATAGGCCCGGTTTTGAAAAGCGCGCCGTCAGTGGTTTTCCGGCCTTCACCACCTACAGCCGGATGGTCGCTCGGCTTGCCCAGCAGACCGGTTGGTGGAACACTTAGAACCGAACTCGGCAGACCGTTCATCTTGAACCAGTCGAAGGGCATGTTCCGAGCCGGGTCGAAAGGCTCTTTTAGCCTAGCAAGGCTGACTCAAAGTCGATCTTTGTGCCATGGAAAATTCGCAATTCGCATGACATCCACTATCTCTCGAAATGACACGCTCCGTTCGCGGCTGGCGCATGAGCCGCAAGCGCTGCAATTTGGAACCAGCGGCCGCCGCGGCCTGCTGGTCCACCTCAGCCAGTTGGAAGTCTTCATCAATGCGCTCGCCGAACTCGAGTATCTGCAATCGCTGCCGGTTACCGAGGGCGGCATTGTGCGCGGCGACGAATTCTTTTTCGCCTACGATTTACGCCCCAGTTCTAGTAGCTTCGTCGACAGCGAACCCCGGCGCGGCGAGCTTGCGCAAGCCGTCGAATGCGCCATCCGCGCCGCCGGCATGAAGCCGGTTAACCTGGGCCGTATTCCGACGCCCGCACTGACTTGCTACGCAACATCGCGGGGCAAGGGCAGCATCATGGTGACGGGCAGCCATATCCCGTTCGACCGCAACGGCTACAAGACCAACACCTCACGCGGAGAACTACTGAAACAGCACGAGCAGCCGATCAACGAAAAAGTCCGAGAAGTCCGGGAACGGCTCTACAACCAGCCGTTTGCCGATTCTCTGTTCGACGAACACGGGCTGTTTAAGGCGGGCCACCTCGAACTTTCCGTTGAGAGCGGCGAGGCCGCCACCGCCTACGTCAAGCGCTATACCGATTTCTTTGCCGACAACGCACTCGAAGGACTGCGCGTCCTGGTCTATCAGCATTCCGCTGTCGGCAGGGATCTCTTGGCCGAAATTCTCCGCAAGCTCGGCGCCGAAGTCGTCGTCGCCGGCCGCAGCGAAACTTTCGTTCCGATCGACACTGAGAACATCGATGCGGAGCGGTTGGCGGTCATCCAGGCACTGTTCGACGACGCTAGCGCAAAACACGGCCGTATCGACGCCGTCGTTTCCACTGACGGCGACAGCGACAGACCGCTGATTCTCGGCGTGGATGAGGAAAGCTCCGCTGTGCGTTTCTTCGGCGGTGATCTGGTGGGGATGATCACGGCAGAATACCTCGGGGCTGACGCCGTCGTCGTGCCGATCAGCTGCAACGATGCCATAGACCTCGGTGCGCTCAAGGATATCACCGAGCCGAAAACGCGTATCGGCTCGCCGTTCGTCATCGCCGGTATGGAATCGGCGCGCGCTCGCGGCAAGCGAACGGTCTGCGGCTGGGAAGCCAACGGGGGTTTTCTGGCCGGCTCTGATATTTCTAAGAATGGCAAGTTCCTCAAGGCGTTGCCCACACGTGACGCGGTTCTACCTATCCTTGCCGTGCTTTGCGCTGCTCGCGAACGGGGCGTCGGTTTGACCGAGCTGTTCGCGTCGCTACCCAAACGTTACAGCCGCGCCGCGCTACTCAAGCAGTTCCCACGACCGGTCGGCCTGGAAATCGTCCGGCGATTTTCACCCGTGAATCCGAACATCGCCGAGATCCGGTTCTTACCCGATGGCTCCTCTGCATTCGGTACGGATGGGAGGCGTCTCGAAGTCACGGACGCAGAGATTCGTGCGCTGGACACGATTCGACGAGAGCTCGGCGGTTTCTTCACAGCCGATTTCGGCTTTGGAGCCATCACCACCCTCAACTTCATCGACGGCGTACGCATCCGGTTCGACAACGGGGATGTGGCCCATATCAGGCCTTCAGGCAACGCTGACGAACTTCGCATCTATGCGGTCGCGGACACCCCGGAACGTGCGACCGCCATCACCGACATGGCCGTGGCCGAACCCGACGGGATTCTCCGTCGCTTAGAGCGGCTGGTACGTTGATTCGACTTTCCAACAGACCTCGAAAGTAGCTCCAATTCTTCGACAGTTTCCGGGTAGGCCCTTCGGACGGCCTCTCCGGACGTGTCGGAGTCCATTCGTGCACGGCGTCTCGATAGGGGGGATTGGATAAACCCGCCCTTATCGCGAACAGTGCGACACCCCATCCCGCTTCGAGGAACACAACAAGGCGAGTTTTTGCGATGTCGATCACAAAATTTAAAAAAATCCACCCCCAAAATTTCCGACTGAAATCCTTGGTATACACTTTGTCAACGAGGGCTGACATACGGCCTCGTTCCCGTCGTGAACTCGAGTGGTTGCAATTTAGATCAATGCACGTTGAAGGAGCACTTGATGTCAAGTGATTTCGACAAATTAAGCCAATATGCCAAATCCTTTACCGGATTGACACCCGAACGAGAAGCCCTGCTGATGGAAGTCGGCAAGCAAATCAAACCGAAACTGGCAGGAGTCACCGAAGATTTTTACCGGCAACTGCTTGCCATTCCGGAAGCGGCTGATTTCCTTAAGGATCGAGTCGAATCGCTGAAGAAAACCCATCTCCGATGGATGGAGGAGCTGTTCAGCGGGCCTTACGACAAAACCTATGCCGAACGCATGTTCAAGGTGGGTGACGTGCACGTCAAAGTGAAGCTACCCGTCGAGTTCATGGCAGGGGCGATGACCTTGATCAATAATCGTCTGATCGAACTGATCGTGGAAACCTACGGAGACGATAAAAAACGCTGCGCCGAGGTACTGACTGCGGTAAGCGCAGTTACCGGCATGACGTTATTGGTTATGCAGCAGTCGTATCAGGCGTCGAGCCTCGCGGAGGAACTGGAAAGATTTCTTAAGATTTCCGGCATGAGCCGCACCTTGTTTGCCAACCTGGCCGCCGCCTACAAGGATAAATAGGAGAATCTGATGCGTTCCGAATTGCTCGTTTCCATACTTTCAGAGTTGAATGGCGCTTCGGCGGACATCGAGGCGACGGGTCTCGTTTCGACCGACGGCTTGATGATAGCTGCCGTATTGCCCGCCACGCTCGACGAAGATCGCGTCGGCGCCATGAGCGCCGCGATGTTATCTCTAGGTGACCGCACTGCACAGGAGCTCACCCGCGGAGAACTGGAACAGGTTTTGATCAAAGGAAAATCCGGCTACGTATTGATGACCTATGCCGGCAAAGAAGCCGTCCTAACAGTCCTGGCGAAGCCGAATGCCAAGTTGGGTCTGATTTTCCTCGACGTCAAGCGAGCGGCCAACAATATCGCCGAATTACTCTGAAGAACGAACAGCCAGCGTAGCCCGAACGAGGCTTTGCGGATCCGGGAGTTCGGTGCTCCGATTTCCTGAAGTTCACTGCGTTGCATCCGGGCTACCTGCCGTGCTGCCGTACGGAAGAGATGAAAAATCTTCAGATTCAGTGATCTACAAGCAGGCTCGGGGACGTCAGGACGAAAACGTCTCTTTGACCATTGCCAGGCCCGATAGGTTGAATCGGACTGGTATAGTGGAAAAACTTCCGGTCGTTGATTAACAACAATTCTCCCGGATATAAGATTTTGTCAAAAACAGGTTTACCCGTTTTGTCTCTGTAGAGATGAGTTTCTCCGCCCTGGACGTTTCTTCGGTCTATGGAATAGATACAAACGAAATCGGAGCCATCGCTATGGATACCTTCGGGTGCCGGGTTTCCAAAATTGTCCGGCGAGCATGTGGTCCGTATCTGATGGACCCCTATTTCGGCACCGATATCGAGACTGCAGAAGTCCCTGAATATCGATAACAAACGTTTAAACATGTCGAACTCGACGAGTTCGTCATCCAATTCAACAAACTCTCTCTTTATACCGCCGACCAGGGGATTATATTCTTTTGGCTGAAAAAGATAGCCATGCGGCATCTTGACGATATCTTCTTCTAAAACCTTGAACCGAGATAATCTCCGAAGGCGATAATCACCCTTGATATAAGGGTCGACAGGCAGATTCCAAAAGAAAGGCTCGAAAGTTTCGGGATCCATCGCGCTTTCGGCTCGCATGACGAACAGAAAACCGAATTCGAACCCGGTCGATCCAAATACTTTTTGCATAGGGCATGCTCTCCCTGAAAAGGTAGCCCAAACTATTCGTTTGAATTCCCGATCATGTCGTCGGGGAACGTCTAGAACGAGCTACCGTTACGTAGCGTGACATAATCCCGCTCCGTTCGATGTCTTCCGACGCGCAAGTGTTTAAGTTTCCCTTATTGGAAAAAATCGTAACTACGGCGTTACGATGTCGAACGAAGCCATAAACCTGGCTTAGAGGCGGAATTTATTATCTTTGACTCATAAACTCGACCGAAGTTTCGGATATCCGTTTCAACCCGATAGATACCCGGTATGACAAATTGTCGCGGCCTATCTACAATTAGATTCGGGATGTCCGGACATAACCGAAATGACGATCTCGTCTCCGAATATGTCGGATAGCATCGAAAGAGTGGAAGGCACTAATACCGACATCGGAGATAGACCCGAAGCATTCGAAACGACTCTGAATCCGTGCTGTCGCGACATACGACGACGAACCGTGTCTTCGTTTCGGTTCTGATGTGCAACACGACTATCGCAGTGGTGATGAAGCTGCTGTCCAGTACGGTTCCAGGTTGCGCGCCCGACCGAACGACGATTTCACACTCGCCGCCTGGCTTCAGAACCACTTCCCTGACATCCGGGTTCACCCAGTATGCCCGCCACCAGCGATACAAACTCAACGCCACGGCGGCAAGCGTGCCGAACCTGACCCATAGCGGCAGTGGATTGGCCAGGGCAGAAAACCCGGCCAACACATGAACGGCCGTGACGGCGGCAGAGAAACTCAGGGATGGATCAAAATGAAGACGGAGAGACGGAACGGATTTTGAGGACAAGCTCGGCCAGTGACGAATCTACAGGAACGCAATCGGCATAAAGATAGCGCCAAAGTTTGTCGTCCGGCTCATCGAGGAGCCGGACGAACGCCGACTTTTCCGCGCTCGGCGCTTGAGGGTAAGCATCATCCAGATAGCGCAGCAACAGCAGATCGAGTTCGCGCATGCCGCGACGGCAGCGCCACCGGAGCTGAGCCTCTTTCATAAGTTCAACGCTGCCGCTCGATCAAAAGCTTCTTGATTTCGGCGATGGCTTTGGCGGGGTTCAAATGTTTCGGGCACACGTGCGTGCAGTTCATGATGGTGTGGCAACGGTACAATTTGAAGGGATCTTCCAATTCGTCCAGCCGCTCGCCGGTATTTTCGTCCCGGCTGTCCACGATCCAGCGATACGCTTGCAACAGAACCGCAGGCCCCAGATAGCGGTCGCTGTTCCACCAATAGCTTGGACAAGCCGTCGAACAGCACGCGCACAAGATGCACTCGTAATAGCCGGTCAACCGGTTTCGCTCTTCCTTGCTCTGAAGGCGCTCGCGATCAGCGGGTGGCGGTGTCTGGGTCTGGATCCACGGCCGTATGGAGGCATATTGGGCGAAAAAGTGCGTTTGATCGGGCACTAAATCTTTGATCACCGGTTGATGTGGCAGGGGATAAATTCTGACCACCTCTCGGCAGTCGGCGATCGCTGTAGTACACGCCAAGGTGTTGTGCCCATCGATGTTCATGGCGCAGGATCCGCACACGCCTTCGCGGCAGGAGCGGCGGAAGGCCAGCGTGCTGTCAATCTCGTTCTTGATCTTGATGATGGCGTCGAGAACCATCGGCCCGCAGCGGTCCAAATCCACCTCGAACGCATCAAGGCGTGGATTTTCGCCGGACTCCGGATCGTAACGGTAGATTTCGAAGCGTTTGACATTCGTGGCACCCTCGGGCGCCGGATAGACCTTACCGGGTCTTACTGTGGAATTCTTGGGTAGTGAAAAAAGCCCCATAGTCTTTGCTCTAGTACACCCGTTTTTGCGGCTGAATGACTTCGACTTCGTCGGTCAGGGTGTACAGGTGTACCGGACGATAATCGATACGAACGTTGTGACGCTCATCGAGCCACAACAGAGAGTGCTTCAGCCAGTTCTCATCATCTCTTTCGGGAAAATCCTCGCGGCTGTGCCCGCCCCGGCTTTCTTCTCGGTTAAGGGCGCCTACGATGGTCACCATGGCCTGAGCGAGAAGATTCTCGAGCTCCAGGGTTTCGACCAAATCGGTATTCCAAATGAGCGAACGATCCGAAACGTGCACATCCTGAAAGGAGTCCATCACGCCTTTTAACTGCTCGACGCCTTGCTTCAGCACCTCACCCGTCCGAAAAACGCCCGCATGGGTCTGCATGCACCGCTGCATGGCCAAACGGATCTCCGCTGTTTTCCGGGAGCCTTTGGCATGGCGCAGCCGGTCGAAGCGGGCCAGCGCCGCATCACAAGCATCCGGCGGAAGCGGTTTGTGGAGTTTCCCGGGCTGAACCAATTCGGCACAGCGCAAAGCCGCGGCGCGCCCGAACACCACCAGATCGAGCAAGGAGTTGGACCCGAGCCGGTTCGCTCCGTGCACCGATACACAGGCCGCCTCGCCGATGGCCATTAAACCAGGCACAGGCGTCTCGGGATTGCCATCCTTCAGCGTGACTACCTCGCATTTGTAATTGGTGGGGATACCGCCCATGTTGTAATGGACGGTGGGAATGACCGGGATCGGCTCCTTCGTTACATCCACGCCGGCGAAGATCTTGACGGTCTGGCTGATACCCGGCAGCCGTTCTTCGATCACTGCGGGATCGACATGTTCCAAATGTAGGTGTAAATGATCCCGATCCGGCCCGACACCCCGCCCTTCCAGGATTTCCCGGGTCATGGCCCGGCTCACCACGTCACGCGAGGCCAAATCTTTGGCATGAGGCGCATAGCGCTCCATGAAACGCTCACCTTCGGAATTGGTGAGATAACCGCCCTCGCCTCTCACACCCTCCGTGACCAGGCAGCCGGCGCCGTAGATACCGGTGGGATGGAATTGCACGAACTCCATGTCCTGGAGCGGCAAGCCGGCGCGCAGCACCATGGCGTTGCCGTCGCCGGTCGTGGTGTGCGACGAGGTACAGGAGAAATAGCAGCGCCCGTACCCTCCGGTCGCCAGAATCGTCATGTGGGAACGGAACCAATGCAGCGTTCCGTCCTCCAGTCGCCAGGCCAGCACCCCGCAGCATTCGCCTTCGTCCATGATGAGATCGAGGGTGAAATATTCGGTGAAGAATTCCACCTTGTGCTTGAGCGATTGCTGATAAAGCGTGTGAAGAATGGCATGGCCGGTGAAATCCGCCGCCGCGCAGGTACGCTGAGCTACCCCTTTTCCGAAATGGGTGGTCATGCCGCCGAAGGCGCGCTGATAAATCTTGCCGTTTTCGGTACGAGAAAATGGAACCCCGTAATGCTCCAACTCGATGACAGCGGGAATCGCCTCCCGGCACATGTATTCGATCGCGTCCTGATCGCCCAGCCAGTCGGATCCCTTCACCGTGTCGTACATGTGCCAGCGCCAGTCGTCCTCGCCCATGTTGCCCAGGGCCGCGCTAATGCCCCCCTGCGCCGCCACGGTATGGCTGCGCGTTGGAAAGACCTTGGTCAGACAAGCGGTTTTCAGGCCTTTCTCGCCTAACCCGAGAGCCGCGCGCAAACCCGCGCCGCCGGCTCCGACGACTACGGCATCGTATGTGTGGCGAATGATCTCGTAGGCTTTGGTCATGCTACCCCATGAACACGATGCGCAGTGTCGCATAAATCGACGCCAGCGCCAGGAACGAAAAAACCAGCTTCATGCCCAAAATGCCGAGCATCTTCAGCCACTCAATGTGTATGTAATCTTCCATCACCACCTGCAACCCCAGCATCGCGTGATAAAACGCCACAATGATGAAAGACAGCATGAAAATACTGTTCCAGGGCGTCGCGATCCAGCGGACGACCTGTTCGTAATCGGCGTGCGGCAGAGCGACCAGGGCAGGCGCAAGCCAAAATATCAGAGGAATCAGCGCGACAGAGGTCACCCGCTGCCGCCACCAGTCGTGCGTTCCCTGTTTAGCCGAGCCCAGTCCCCGGGCACGGGCCAGTGGCGATCGATAGTTCATAGGCATTCAGAAGACGGCGATCACGTCAGTAGGAATAAGCCCAAGGTCAAAAGGAACGCCGCAGCCAATTCCAGCCAAGCGTTCCGATCCAGACTGTCACGGTCGAAACTGTGCCCGGTATCCCAGATCAGATGCCTGACGCCGTGAGAAAAATGGAAGAACAAGGATAACAACCAGGCCCACAACACGATTTTGCCCGGCGTCGAGCCCGCAGCCGCCTGAAGCCAGGCAAACTGTTCTTCTCCCTCGGCAACGGCCATCAAGCCTACCGCTAAGAATACCAGACCGATGCTCAGTAACACGCCGGTGACGCGATGCGTGATCGACAAAATCGCGGTCAGCGGCAAACGGTAAATCTGAAGATGGGGCGAGAGAGGACGTTCGCTCATGCTATGAAAAGCGTCTTGCGGATAGTCGTGGGCAGCGACGGTCACCCGATGAACGGAACTTCGCCGGTTACGGCGTGACTTGCACGCCTACACGCTAAAAATCGATGCACCGTCCATCCTTTTCCCAATCACCGTAGCGGGTCGGCTCCGGGCGATCGGCTTGCTTGTTTGTTCCGGTCTGTGCCTCAGATTTCTTGGCCTGCTCTTCATCAAACGTCTGATCGTGGCTCGCAGGCTTGAGTTCCTCAGTCATGATGCAACTCCTCGAAAATCAGAATCTGAATGTTCGGTTTTTATACCTTGGTGCGGGAGCGATCACAAGTCGTTTTTCACCCGCCCTGCGTCCAGACTCTAGAAACATTATTCGGACGGAATCTTTCGCGGGACATTGTGTCGAAGTTTTATCAACTATTATCAAGTTGTAAACACGGTCAAGGAAAGTTTCATATACCATCAATACGTATATGTACTCATTTATGGACCACCTAAGGCGGCATGCCTTATTCGATGGTGGATTCTTTGGAGGATTATCATGAATTGGGATCAAGTAAAAGGAAACTGGAAACAAGTCAAAGGCACCATTAAAGCACAATGGGGTCGCTTGACCGACGACGAACTCGATGAGATCAATGGCGAAAGAGAAAAACTGATCGGCAAGATTCAAGAAAGATATGGAATAGCCCGTGAGGAAGCCGAAAAGCAAATCGAAGGCATGAAGATGTAAAAGGGAATTTCAAGCCGGACTGACGATGATGTCGTCATGCTCGCATTCTTTATCACGGGCACGAGCGATATATGTCGTCAGCCGGCGTCCTGAATATTGGAGAAAGAACGCTTGAAATGCTATCGACTTCAAATCTTCTTCCCTATTTCGCTCCAATCTAAACAGTAGATCATTCCGTTTCGGCATTCCCGAACATAGATGATCATCACGCATTCTTTTGCAAGGAGATTGACATGAAAAAAGCCGTTTTCTGCATCGCCAGAACGAGAGATCAGGCCGAATCAATTATCGACCGACTGAAAGCGTCGGGCTTCTCTAACAACGACATTTCGGTCCTCTTCCCCGACAAGTCGACTACCAAGGACTTTGTCCACGAGCAACATACCAAGGCACCGGAAGGCGCTACCGCCGGGGGAGTCGCAGGCATGGGAGTCGGTGCCATACTGGGTTGGCTGGCCGGGCTGGGTACTTTGGCCATACCGGGTGTGGGGCCGTTCATTGCGGCTGGCCCGATCATGGCCGCTTTGAGCGGAGCCGCTATCGGCGGCGCGACTGGCGGGCTGGTCGGAGCACTGGTCGGCATGGGCATTCCCGAGTACGAGGCCAAGCGTTACGAGGGAAAAATCAAAGACGGAAATATTCTGATTTCCGTGCATACTGACGACAGTGACGAGCGTTCCAAGGTTAAAGACATCTTTGAAGAAGCCGATGCCGAAGACATCGCTGTAACCGGCGAAGCCAGCGTCACCTAATGGCCGGCTCCACCGGCATCAGTCGGAAACAACAGGAGACGTTTATGCCATGGGAAGCATCCAGACTTAACAAGCTGTTGCGCGCTGAAATATCCGCCGTTGAAACCTATCAGCAAGCCTTGGATAAATTGCGCGGCGAGCCGCAAACCGGCGAGTTGCAGCAAATTGCCTCGATCTGCGAAGACCATCGGGACTCGGCCAACAAGCTGAGAGAGCGAATCCTCCAACAGGGAGGTCGTCCCACGGAAGATTCCGGCGCTTGGGGTTCCTGGTCGAAAATGGTCATGGGCGCAGTCAAGCTCCTGGGCGACAAAGCGGCTCTCACCGCTCTACGCCAGGGCGAAGAAAACGGCATCGAGGACTATCAAGAGGCTTTGCAGGAAGCCGACATGCCGAGCGACATTCGGAACTTGATTCAAACGACACTGCTGCCGAGGCAACAGCAGCACCTGAACGTTTTAAACAAATTCATCGGAAGCGCCTGAAGCGAATGGGGCGCGGCCACAGAACGGCGGCGGGCCCGTCGCCGCATTCTGTTTACCGCGCCTGACTTGTTTCTGCGGATCGTACAGGTCATTCCAAATCCGAGCTCGCCGAAACTGGAGGCGCGTTTCCATGCGTTTGAATATCGCCGATTCCGTGACCGTCATAACCGGAGCATCCAGCGGCATCGGCAGAGCGACGGCGATGAAGCTCGCCGAGCAACATGGAACCGTCGTGCTGGCAGCCCGCCAAGCGGACGTATTACATGAAGTCGCCCGCGAGTGCGAACAAATCGGAGGACGCGCGCTGGCAGTAAGAACCGACGTCACCGACGAAGAACAAGTTAAACAATTAGCGCGCCGCGCGGTCGAGACATACGGGCGTATCGACGCCTGGGTGAACGATGCTGCAGTCACCATGCTATCTCGGTTCGAGGACGCGCCCGCGGATGCATTCCGGCGTGTCATGGAAACCAACTTTTTCGGTTATGTATACGGCGCACGGGCGGTTCTGCCCTATTTCCGCAAACAAGGCCACGGCGTTTTGATTAATGTGGCCTCCGTCGAAGGGAAAGTCGCGGCGCCTTATGCCAGTGCCTATGTCGCCAGCAAGTTCGCGGTCACCGGATTTTCGGAAAGCTTGCGCATGGAGCTTCGAGACGAGCCCGACATTCGCGTGTGCATGATTCTGCCCGCGACCATCGACACGCCCCTGTTCCAGCATGCCGCCAACTATTCCGGGAAAGCAGTTCAGGCGATGCCGCCGGTGTATGCGCCGGAAGAAGTAGCAGAGGCGATTCTGGAAACCATCCGCCATCCTAAGAGAGAGGTCACGGTAGGCAACGCGGGGCGGATGATCGCCATGCGGACTTTTGTGCCCCCGTTGGCGGAACGGATCGTGGCACGTAAGGTCGAGCGACGTCACTTTCAAGACAAACCCGACCGAAATTCGCCGGGAAATCTTTTCGAACCCATGCCCGAATTCGACACGGTGCATGGCGGCTGGCTCGAACCGTACCGGCAAATCCGTAGACGAAAAACAGCGTGGACTGCGGGTTTCGTGGCCTTACTGGCTGGTCTGGGCACAGCACTTTACCTAAGCGCTTCCAAGCGACCGACGCCGCGCATCGCCAACAAACCCGAAAGAAACTCGCAACCCGATCAATCGTGAACATCATATCTCACCCCCAGCGAGACAGTCGGAAGCAATGGAACGGCGATCATGTCCCTAACTGTCAGGTCCCGCAAGATCGTAAACCTTCTTTCGAAAAAGATGAGGATGGGACAGTTGCCAGTTTTTGAGAGCCTGGATCGGGGTGAGATGGCCTAAGGCCTTTTGGGGAATGTGATGATTGTACAGCTCGACATAGCGGTGCAGGGTGGTGTCCAGATCGGCGGTTGAATCGAAGTGATGGGTTTGCAACACCTCCTCGATGCGGCCATTGAAGCGTTCCACCAGGCCATTCGTTTGGGGCCGGCCCGGCGGAATCAGGCGATGTTCGATGCCTTGTTCAGTACAGAGGCGGTCAAACTCATGCGTCCCCGAGGACTGCCGAGTTCGGATCAGGAAACGGTCGGTAAACTCCGAGCCGTTGTCGGTCAGGCATTTCTGGATGCGGAAAGGCGCGGCCTGAATCACCGCTTTGAGGAAGTCCTTTGCGCTTAAGGCGGTGCGGTTGGGCTTGAGGGCGACATAGACCCAGCGGGTGGCGCGGTCGATGGCGACGAACAGGTATCGGCGGGGTTCGCCGTCGATGGCGGGCAAGTACTTAACATCCAGGTGAAGGAAGCCGGGCTCATAGGCCTTGAAGGGTTTGACCTTCGCCTTCTCTGTAGGCGGAAGCAGGGTCTTGAGGGACGCCACCCCGTGGCGGCGCAGGCAGCGGTCTAGCCCGGAACGGGACACGGCGGGATTGAGAAATTCCCGGGTCACGGCCAGGAGATCATCCAAGGGGAGGAGCAGAGCTTGGCGGAGGTAGACCACGATGGCTTCCTGGGCGGGCGTGAGCGTGGTTCTGAGGGTGTGGGGCCGGTGTGAGGCATCTTCGACCGAGGAGCGGTGTTTCCACTTGCGGACGGTCGTTCGGCTAATGCCATGCTTTTGGGCCAAGGCGCGCTCGCTCAACGTGGACGCTTGAATGGCCTGCCGAACGGCTGGGGTGGTACGGGCGTTCTTATGAAGACGAATCTGCATGGTGATGGACCTTACTTGGACGAACCAAAGATCTCCTGGAGAAGGCTCCGGGCTTCGAACAGAGCATAACTCCTTCTGGGTAAATAATCATACGGGACGTGACACCTAACCATCCTCCAAAACGGCGTACGGCGGATATTGTCCCTCTGATATAAAAGACCTTGGTTTCCCAGGAAATTGGAGTATTTAGGTTTGATCCCAATCTAACCTAAGTTGGAGATATGCCACATGGTTATATATTTTTTCCAATTTTTCATCCAAGCTGTTGTAGACCTGCAACCTAACGATCCATGATGGCTGTCTGAAAATTTATATATCAGTGTTTTTATACCCTCGATCACCTGATCCATTTTTAAGGATATTTGTCGTTTTTCGATAATATCCAAATCCCAGTATTCGCAACCCGGTCAAACGACCCAAACAAAAACCATCCAAAACACCACTCCCGCGTCCCCAAATATACGGCCAGCGCATCCTAGAATCACCACGGAAGCGGAACTGTTTCGCTAAAGATACGAATTATTACGACTGTTTTTGAACGGTATGAGGCGGAATAATTTGCTAAATATCAAGCATTAGAGGTGTAGTCATGGCTCACATAGAAACCGAATCGGGCACGACCCGATCGCCATCACAGCCTGAAACCGGTATTTCGGCCAGCACGGAAACGCATACCCCCGAGGTCAAAGCCGAGGCTAGGGCGATGGCCGGCGAGATCAAACACGAAGTGCAGCGGTTGAAGGATGAGGTCAAGCAACGAGGCGAATCCTTGTTCAAGGAACAACGCCGTGCGGCCGCCGAGGAAGTCGGTGGCGTAGCGGAGGCCTTGCATCGAGCTGCCCAGCAGTTAAGCGAGCGGCAGCAGTCGACGACGGCCCGTTATCTTGATCGTACGGCGGAAGCGCTCGACCGGATGGTTGACTCTATCCGCGAGGGAGACCTTCGCACGGTGCTCAAAAAGACCGAGGACTTCGCCCGCCGAAATCCGGGTGTGTTCTTTGGAGGCAGCCTACTCGTCGGCTTGATGCTCTCGCGATTTCTCAAAAGTTCCGCGGAGCGAAGAGCGACCGAGCCGGGATATGGCTCCATGGAGCGCCCGGAGGCCGGAGCCCGTTATACCCATTAAGGGATCCGACTTCGGAAAGGCCGGTCATCCGACAGGCGAAACGTCCGGCCTCGAGGGCGCCGGCACAACCATTTTTGAGAGGAATACCGTCATGCAACCAGACGAAGTGACAGGCAAGAAAGATCCTTCTCTTGCCGGATTGATTACAGATTTTACGCGCGAATTATCGACGCTCGTCCGTCAGGAAGGACAGCTGATGAAGGCCGAGTTATCCGAGAAAGTGTCGGAAGCAGGGGCCGGGGTCGGCTCACTGACGATCGGCGGCGCCATCCTGTTCGCAGGATTCCTAATTCTCTTGCTCGCCGCGGTCGCCGCGCTCAACGACGCATTGGGAAGCTTTGCCGTCGACAACCCCTGGCTATCGCCGCTCATCGTCGGATCGATCGTCGCCATCATCGGCGTGGTACTGCTGCAAAAGGGCCGCAGCAATCTCAAAGCGAAAAACCTGGTACCGAAAAAATCCGGCGATTCGCTTCGCAGAGACTCGGAAGTCTTGCGCGAGCATCTCAAGTGAACCGCGGCGGCTTTTAACGCTTCGGAGGAACGAGGAACCGTATGCCTAGCTTAATCGGAAACGAGGATTCTTTTGTCGAAACACTCATCAACCTGATCGAACTCGACTTCGATGCCACCGCCGCGTACGCGGCGGCCATCAAAAGGATCGACGACGGCGGCATTGGCGATCGGCTCGGTGAATTCATGAGCGACCACCAGCGCCATATTCAGGAACTCAGCCGCATCGTACGCGATCTCGGTCGGGTGCCGCCTACCGAAGCCGATTTCAAGGCCGTCTTGACCCAAGGAAAGGTCATCATCGGGAACATCGCCGGAGACAAGGGCATTCTCCTAGCCATGAAATCCAACGAAGACGACACCAATCAGGCGTATCGACAGGCACTCCAGCGCAGCGACATCTTGCCCGTGGCTCGCCCGGTGCTGGAGCGCAATCTCGCGGACGAACACCGGCATCGGGTCTGGATAGAAGAGCGTTTGACAAGGATGTGACGGTTTGTCGGTGGATTTCCACGTTAATCCGACAGTTCAGGGATGCTTTATCAACATCAAGAGACGAGCCCCAGACGACGAAACGATCGGGACGGGCGCTCTCAAGCAAGCGCAGTGGAGAATTTTATGGCTACCTATGACGAAACCAGAAGTCCCGAACAAATCGAAACCGATATCGAACGGACACGGAGCCAAATCGCAAAAACTCTGGACACGATACAAAAGAGATTTTCGCCCGGACAGCTCCTGGATCAGGCTCTCGGCTATCTGGACGAAATGCACATCGGTGAAAACTTTCGACGGTTGAGTACAAACGCCGGGACCGTCATCAAGGAAAATCCGATTCCGGTAAGCCTTCTCGGCATCGGATTTACTTGGCTGGCCCTGTCGGGCCGCGCTGGCACCAAGGGTCACCTACACTTGCCCCGGTTCACAAAGCCCTCCCACGGAATGGAAGGTTTGCACAGTCTGCACGGCGAAGTACCTCGCTCCGAGCCTTACGCTGCGGGCGGTGGCCAGGGCGAAGGCGCGATAGGAGAAAGGATGGAACATGTGAAAGGCAGAGTATCGGACACTGTCGGCCATGTTCGGGAAACGCTGGGGGATAAGGCGAGCCATGTTCGGCACTCCGTCTCCGATACCATGAGCAGCGTCCGTGAAAAGGCAGGAGACATTTCCCATCGAGCGCAGGATCAGGCCGCACAACTCGGGCATGCCGTCCAGGAACGGTATCAACATGTCGCTCAAGATCAGCCCTTGCTCTTGGGCGTACTCGGGCTCGCCATCGGCGCGGCTCTGGGCGCCTTCATGCCCCGAACACGGATGGAGGACGAGATGATGGGTGAAACCCGGGACCGGTTAGCACGCGAGGCTCGCGAAACCGGCCGGGACATCATGCGCGAGGCCCCGACTGAGGGCGAACGGCTTACCCGTGAACCGATGTCTGGAGGACCGACCGAAGCCGAGAGCAGCCCGCTCACCGCCGGCTCGATGGCAGGAGAAATTCGGCGCGACATGGCCAGAGGCGAAACCGGGACCGAAACCTCGCCCGTAATGCCCGCTGCCGGCGGCCCTGCGGGACGAGCCCCAGTCGTCGGCACGACAGCCGGCGGAACGACCAACGAAGGTCTGGGCGGCGTCACAAGAACCGTTGGCGGTGAGGAGGCGGCTGGTGCCGAATCGATGAAAGCTATGCCGCCGATGGGCGAACGCCGCAGCGGCGTACGTGACCGCCGCAAGGGATCCCTGGCCGAGACGGTCGGAGCCGCGACGAGATTCCCGCCTGCCGAAGAGCGGCGGCACGGCTTGCCGGATCGACGAATATCCGGGTCCGCGAGCGGCCAAACCGGCTACGACTCTCCGAACACGCCGTAAAACCAACCCGTTTGGCCCATCGGAAAAAACCATGACGCGCCACCCGTCGCGCGTCATGGGAAATACCGGTCGAACGCGTGACATGACGGATGATCCGGCTACTACCGGGGCTCCGACGCCTTTGCATCGCCGGACTATTCGCCCTTGATTCTTTCAGGGAGGCTTCCCCAATGCCAATACCGACCCACGCTTCCGCAGAAGACCACGAACGGGGCCGTTCGGCAACGCGTCCCTGGGATGTTCCGCTCGCGGGATGGCGGGATATCGCTTATCGTGTCAAGAACGAACTCGAGCGCGACAATATTTCTATCGTCGCGGCCGGCGTGGCGTTCTACGCCCTGCTGGCGATTTTCCCCGCCTTGGCGGCCATGATCGGCATTTACGGTCTGGTTGCCGACCCCGCCGACGTCCAAAAAGAAATCGAGGCCTTGGCGAGCATCGTCCCGCCCGAGGCGCATGCCTTGCTGAGCCGACAACTGAACGACATTGCCAGCCATGCGAATACCGCCCTGAGCTTGGGCGTGCTGATCGGTTTGGCGATCGCGATCTGGAGCGCCACCAAGGGCATCACGTCCCTGATTACTGCGCTGAACATCGTTTACAAGGAACAGGAAAGAAGAAGCTTTCTGAAACTCAACGGTCTGGCCTTGGGCTTCACCTTCGGCGGAATCGTCTTCGCTTTGCTGGCAATAGGACTCATTGCCGGTCTGCCCGCTTTTTTGAGCTTTACCGGCCTCGGCGGCTTTCTGTCGTTCCTGTTCTCTCTTCTCCGCTGGCCGCTTCTCGCTCTCGCGTTCGTCTTCGGTTTGGCCGTTGTCTATCATTACGGCCCCTGCCGTAACAAGCCGCGCTGGGAATGGGTCAGTCCCGGCGCCGTGCTGGCAGTGGTGTTGTGGCTGTTGGGCTCCGGACTGTTTTCGTTCTATGTATCCAATTTCGGAAATTACAACGAAACCTACGGCTCGGTCGGAGCCATCGTCATTCTGCTCACCTGGTTCTATCTCACCGCTTACGTGGTGCTTCTTGGCGCCGAGCTCAACGCCGAACTGGAGCGGCAGACCAAAGAAGACACGACCGAAGGCGAAGCCGAACCTTTAGGCGAACGCCGCGCGTACGCGGCCGACACCATAGGTCGAGCCTATGGCGACGAAAAAGCAGACGAGACAGGTGATGTGGAGCGGCATCCGAAACCTTGAGTTGGGACGCCCAGATGATCCTTCAATTACGAAAGGTTTGGCCGGGAGCGCCGGCCAAGCCCTCCCAATCGCAAACGGCTTGGCCGGGAGCGCCGGCCAAGCCCTTCCCCGTCGGCATTACGGCTGACTTAACGTAATCGAGAACGAAAGGTGAAATCCCATGAAAACTGTACGAGACATCATGACCAGAGGCGCCGAGTGCATCGGCGAACACGAGACCGTCGTCGAAGCAGCAAAGCGCATGGAGCTGCTCGACATCGGCGCCCTCCCTATTTGCGGAGACGATAACCGCCTTAAGGGCATGCTCACGGACCGCGACATCGTAATCAAAGTCTTGGCGGCGGATCGTGATCCTTCGACGACGACCGCCGGCGAACTCGCACAGGGTGTGCCGGTTATGGTCTATGCCCACGACACAATCGACGAGGCGCTGGCGAAAATGATCAAGCACAGCGTCAGGCGGTTGCCGGTCATCGAAGATCATAAGCTGGTCGGAATGGTCAGCCAAGGCGATTTGGCAATCGGCCTCGAGGCGTCCAAAGCCGGGGAACTGGTCAAAGCGATATCCGCGATGCCTTGATCGCGCGATCGAGGCCGGATGGCGGCTCCTGCATCAAGCGCCGCGCATCCCGTTGAGTCTTGCGTTCAACCAGCGCGAATATTCCCACCCAGCAAGGTCAACACCTCGCCGGTGACGTAACTCGAATCCGCCTCGGACGCGAAATACACATAAGCCGGCGAGATTTCCTCCGGCTGAGCCGGTCGCTGGTATTTGGTTTGTTTACCGAATTCCGCCACTTTTTCGGCCGGCTGGTCGGCGGGATTCAGGGGCGTCCAGACTGGGCCCGGTGCGACGCAATTCACCCGAATGCGCGATTCCGCGAGATTCTGCGCCAACGATTTGGTGAAGGCGACGATCGCGCCTTTGGTCGCCGCGTAATCCAAAAGTCCAGCATTGCCCTCCAAGCCCGTGATCGATCCGGTATTGATAATGGCATCGCCACCTTTGAGGTGCGGTAGCGCTGCCTTGGTCATATAGAAATAACCGTAGATGTTAGTCTTGAATGTCAGATCCCACTGCTCGTCCGACAGTTCGGCGAGGCTCTCGCAGTGCTTCTGATAGGCCGCGTTGTTCACAAGCACGTTCAGCTTGCCGAACGCCTGGACGGTCCGTTCCACGGCTAGTCGGCAAAAAGAAGCGTCCTTTACATCTCCGCAAAGGGTGATAGCCTTGCGCCCCTCCGCTTCGACCGCCTGCTTGGTTTCCTCGGCATCCGAATGTGCTTGGTGATAGACGATGGCAACGTCCGCTCCCTCGCGGGCAAACAGCACGGCGACGGACCGGCCTATTCCGGAATCGCCCCCGGTTATCAGGGCTATCTTGTCCTTGAGTTTACCCGCTCCTTTGTACAAAGGCGCCGAGTATCTCGGCCGGGGCTCTAGCTCGGATTCCAGCTCCGGCCGCTCCAGATGCTGCTCTGGAAACGGCGGTTTCGGTTCTTGCACTTCGCCGCTCATGTCGATCGCTCCTTTCGCTGATATAACCCATACGACTTTCCCGCTAAGCTTATTCTCCCGCCCGAGATGTAAAGTTCTCACGGAAGCACCGACATCATGACACCATTCTGCGCGAGCCAGAGTATGCAACACATAAGGAATAAACTATGAATACGAAAGAAGCCCTACCCATCCGGGTGCCCTGCCACCTGTCGACGGTAGGTTAAAGCTTACAAAGTTTGATCCGGGCGTCGGCAACCTCAGGCTAGGGCGCTGAGTTCAATTTCGGCCCTGTCCAGCCAGCTTCCATGCTTCGACCTGGGGCGAATCCCTATCCGCTTAGGGAACTGTCGAGCGTCCTCCAGCGCAAAAACGTCTATGGAGGCTCGCTATCGAATGCGTGTTCAACGGACCCACCCCATGCACGATTGTGTCCGCCTCGCGACAGCATCCCTCGATCAGAGTTCGAACGAACTGGGCGAAGTCCTGCCGGGTCCAGCCAGCGGTTCAAAGGCCAAGACCACACACTGCGCCCCGTTCTGCACGGAGACGCTGTCATAAAGCCGCGGAACAGAACCGAACCCGGTGACGAGCGACTCGACTCCCCTGATCCAGTTTTTTTCACGCAAACACGCCAATCGGCCCACCAGTCGGTGCACTAGGCTAGGCCATGGGTACTCGTAGTGCCGGGGCACCAGCCAGGTGTCTGGAAGCTCGCGCTCCGCAAGCCCGAAAAATGCGTCGCAGAAAACCGGGCTAGTGCCCGCGATACCGGAGAAATCCAATTCGACACTGCATCGGGAACAGCGGCGCAAAGCAGCGATAACGCGTTCGGCCTGGCTTTCGGTTTTCAGCACCCTGCTCAGCGGGTCGGCAAACCGGACCAGAGCGATGGACGGCGGAGAGATTGATATGACGGTCATTTCTTTTGTTCGGTCGGGAACACCGGAAAAGCCGGAACCGATCGCCACGGTCTCTGAGACCCCACCGATCGGTTCTCGGCACCCGGCACGAAGCATGGAACGAAGGCTTGGTCGCGCTCGCAAACCGCGCGAACCGAGTCGGGCGAAGCGACTTACGTGCCAAGCGTGAAGTTTGAGTTACTTCATTGTTTTTGTTGGCATCGTTAGCCTGCTCAATGAGGCGGCGGAAGGCCGGGTGGTTCAGGACCACCACCAGCGACGGTGCATCTGAACCATGCCCGGCTCAAAACCGCCGCTCGAGTGGAATTACCCTTACAAGATTCAAGCTTGGGAAAACGAGAAAGACTCGTACTACTTTTTTGATCGGCTTTTTAACGCCTTCACGGACCACGACCAAGGCCAGCCGGCGCGGCTGCCACCGACAAGAGGTCGCAATCGAGGAATCTCCAAAAGCATTCGATGTCAGAAGCTTAGTAATCGACACTTGAGCTCCGACCGCTGTAGACCATTCGCCCGAAACTAAGTCGAACGGTTTAAGGTCTACCAGGCGAAACTCAAGGTTCGTATCGGTTGCGCCGGCTATTCGTCACAAATATCCGAACGAGTCCAGTGTTGAAATTCGATCGGGCCGGCAATAACCCAGGAGACGACGGTCGATATGAGTTCAAGCAAAACTCATCGGGCGCGAATGGTCAGCACCACGCCTGGACGGCTGCGGATAAAGTACCGTCACGCTCGCAACAACCCCTCGCTTCTGAACCGGATAAAAGGCGGCCTGGAAGCCCGATCCGGTGTTTCCCAGGTGCGCGTGAATCCCGTAACTGGGAGCTTCGTGGTTCATTACGACCCGGCCCGATGTGATAAAGCCGGAATCTTCAGGTGCCTTCAAGACATCGACGTCATCGTAGAAGATCTGACTCACGGCCCCTCGGTGATTCCACCGCAGACCACACTGACCGCGAACGAGGCGATTCGCGATTTGAATACCCGCCTGAGCCGCTGGACGGGACTCCCGATCGATCTTCGCACAGTGTTGCCGTTGGCCTTCGTCGGAGCGGGACTCTGGTCACTGATACGGAACGGGCTCATGATCGAAAAAGTCCCCGCCTGGCTCTTGTTCTGGCTAGGCTTTGACCTATTCGTAAAAGCTCGGCCTCAGGAGCCGGCGCTCTCGGCTCAGGAACTTACGTCTACCCGGCGCACAAGACATCACTCCGATCCGCCCTAAACGCGGCGGCCGGATGTCTCAAAAACGGCTTTGATCCGCCGGGCTCCGGCCATCCGACGGATCTGTGCACGGCGTTCCGATTCAAAACTCCCAGACAAGCATTCGGTGCGACGGCGGTTCCGACCGAACCTTAGCGCTTCCCGCTAGTCTGAAATCGAGGAACGGAGGCGCGTCTCGAGCAAGCTTCGGCGGGAATGGAAACAAAAGATGACGCCGGACCTTGACGAGGACCATGCCGAGCGCATGCAAAACGGAAACACCATGCTCGATTCTATTTACGAGTCTTTTGCTCGCTGGGGCTACCCTCACCCGATCCATCCGACCGAGGTCCATATGCCCATCGGACTGGTGGTTGGCGCATTTATCTTCGCCTGGACTGCTTGGCTTCTCCGGCGGCCGAGGCTTGCCCGAACAGCATATGATTGCATCGTTCTTGCCTTCATTTGGCTGTTTCCGACTGTGCTGTTCGGGGTGATGGACTGGCTGCATTATTACGCAGGCGCCATGCCATTTCCGATCAAGATGAAACTGATCCTCACGCCCGTTCTTCTGATTTTAATGGCAGCGGCGGTGTTCCTCGGACGTGGAGCCGGTGCCGAATCCAGCGTAGCTTTGGTCAGCTACAGCCTGTGTTTTCTCGTGGTCGTCGTCCTGGGCTACTTTGGCGGCGAATTGGTCTATACCGCCGAAGAACCATCCCATTCCGACGAAGCCCAAGCGGGCGCCGAATTGTTTTCCACCAATTGCGCCAGTTGTCACCCTCAAGGCCGCAACATCATGAATCCCGATTTGCCCCTGCGAGGCTCCCCGCATTTGGCGGATGCCGACCGGTTCATAGCCTTCATTCGCAATCCCAAGCTTCCGGATGGCTCGGTCGGCACGATGCCGGCGTTTCCTGCGGACAGACTATCCGACCGGGAAGCCTTGGAACTTTACCGATACATCGTTCAAACCATTGAAAACTCCGGCCGCCAATGACCAACCGCGACTTTGCCGCAAAGATCACCGCCGCTTTCCAGGGTAAATCATCGTGAACGGCAACCCGCGCAACAACGGCTTACGCCGCAAATACCGATTCGACTCGGATAAAAAGGCACAGCTTTTCGAAGTCTCGGTTTTTTTGTTGCTGATCGTTCCATCCATGATGCAGTCTTTCCTCGTGGTCGAGCAAGGCGCCGCAAGCTTCACCGTCACGGCCTGGGCAACCATCCTGCGGGATTTAGGGCTGGTCGGCCTGGTCGCTTACTTTCTCTGGAAAAACGAGCAATCGGCAGATCGCATCGGCTGGACACTCAGGAATGTCCGAACCGAAATCGGCATCGGCTTCGCGCTGTTCATTCCGTTTTTCGTAGGCATAGGCCTCGTGGAAAGCGCTTTGCATGCGGCTGGGTTTGCAGCCTCACGCGCACCGCGGCCGGAATTCCTGACCCCGGGAAACCTGCCGCAATATCTTCTGGCCATGCTCTTGCTCGCGGTCGTGGCGGTGGCAGAGGAGATCATCTTTCGCGGCTACCTGATTCTGCGCTTCGTCGAACTGGGCGCGAGCCCGGTAGGCGCCGCGACACTCTCCGCCATCCTATTCTCTCTTGGCCACGGGTATGAGGGATCGGTCGGAGTGATCACGGTCGCCGTCGCCGGTTTCGGTCTCGGAATGCTCTATCTTTGGCGCCAGAGTCTCGTGAGTCTCATCGTCCTGCACTTTCTGCTGAATTTCGTCGGTGTGATTCTGGCACCGTTGCTACGTTCAAGCGCGGTCGGCAGCGGCTGACGGAGACGCGCCGAACCGTTCGCCCCGGCGACCTCCGTTACGCCTTGATCGGTGTTCTCCCATTTCGGCTACGGCCGATACGCGGCGATTAGCTCGATTCTTTCAATCCGTATTTCCGGATGCGATAGCGCAGCGTTTCGCGGGTCGTGCCGAGGGCGCGGGCAGTGGCGGTAACGTTGCCGTGATGGCGTTCCAGCGTGGTTCGGATGATATAACAGTCCATATCGTCCAACGCCATGCTCCCGTCGAGCGGAATGAACAATCCGTCCGCCGTCGCCGCCCCTCCCGCCGGAACTTCTCTCGCGTCATGCCGGCGCAATTGCAGCCATTCGGCCGGTAACACCGGTCCTTCGGCGAACAGCACGCAGCGCTCGATGACATTCCGCAATTCCCGCACGTTGCCGGGCCAGTCGTGTGCCCGCAATTCCGCCCAGACGGCTTCCGGAACCACTTTGACGTGCTTTCCGGCCTTAGCGTTGAACTCGGCCACGAAAAGTTCGACCAAATCCACCAAGTCCTCCTTGATCTCTCTGAGAGGCGGCAGCCTGAGCTTGAACACGCTCAGACGATGATAAAGATCGCCGCGGAATTCGCCGCGCCTGACCATGTCCTCGAGATCCCGGTGGCTGGCCGCCACGATTTGCACATCGACGGCGATCTCCTTTTCCGAACCCAGCCGACGAATCTTCCGGTCCTCGATGGCCTTGAGAAGCTTGGACTGCAGGTCCGGCGCCATTTCGCCGATCTCGTCTAGGAACAAGGTGCCGCCGTCGGCCTGTTCGATCAATCCCCGGTGGCGCGATACAGCGCCCGTGAACGCGCCGGCTTCGTGCCCGAACAGCTCGGATTCCAACAGTTCGCGGGGCAGCGCGGCACAGTTGAGCTCGATCAGCGGGTTTTCCGCTCGTTTGCCGCCGTAATGCAGGATCCGGGCCGCGAGCCCTTTGCCGGTACCGGTTTCGCCGCTGATGATCAGGGCGCTGAAAGGGACTTGGGTCAAGCGCGTCAACATTTCGCGCACCCGCTGGGCCGCCTGGCTCCTGCCGACATAGGCGTCAGGCGAATAGCGGCGATGGCGCTGACGCGCCTGCTGCGCGAGCCGCTTTTGCGCCTGAGCACTGCGCGCGGCGGCGGCAACGACCAGGTCCAACCGCGATTTCTCGCACGGCTTTTCGAGAAAGTCGTACGCCCCCAGGCGCAAGGCCCGCACCGAATCCGGCACGCTCCCGTAGCCGGTGAGCAGCAACCATTCCGTATTGGCAATCTGCCCCTGAAGCGATTCCATGAAATCCAAGGCGTTGCCGTCCGGAAGATACATGTCGGACAGAATCACGAGGGGCTCGAAATCGCGTTCCAGCAACCATTCTCTCGCTTCCTTGAGATCCTTTGCCCACTCCACCTCCCAGCCCGCTTTGCGATAGTGGCGCGTCAGCTCGGAACCGAGCAGGGCCTCGTCCTCTATGATCAGCAAGGTATTCTGCATGGCACGTTCAAACCTATTGACAAGGAAGCGTCAAACTCACTCGAGCACCATGGGGCTCGACGTTCGAAAGACTCAGTTGCCCCCCTAAATCGCGTGTAAAACGCTGAACCATGGCAAGGCCGAGCCCGGTACCGCCAGGACGTCCAGTCGCGAACGGACGAATGCCGTTTTCCAGGATCTCCACAGAAAAACCGGGACCATCATCAATCACCGAAACGAGAACGTGGTCTTCCTGGCGAGACGCCCGAATCTCAATCGAACCCTCTCGGTCTCCGATGGCCTCAGCCGAATTCAGGATCAGATTGAGCAGTGTCTGCCGCAAACGGCAGCCTGGAAGGCGGGTGACCAAGTCGCCGGAGGCTGCCCAATCGAGCTTAATGGTCGGCGGGATCTGATAGCGGACCAGCGTCACCAGTTCGCGTATCAGCGCGGTCACATCGCATTCGCTGACGGGCGCCGGCGTGTGCCGGCCGTGGTCTAGCAGCTCATTAAGCAACCGCCCCATCCGCTTCAACTCGGCAATAATCAATTCAACCCGTCCGGCTTGCTCGGCATCGTCGATTTCATCGCGCAGATTGGCACAGGTCATCTGGATACCGGCTAGGGGGTTTCGCAATTCATGGGCAATACCGGCGGCCAATTCTCCGACCGCCGCCAAACGTTCGGCACGGGACAGGCTGGCTTGTTGCTCCAATAGCGCCCGTGTCGCCGCGCGCACCTCCGCTTCCAGCGATTCCGCATGATGACGCTTGGCCGACTCCAGTTCTGCCAGGCGCTTGACCATATGGTTGTAGCTGTTGAACACCGGAAGCAGGATCGGGTCGACACGCGCCGTCTCGATAGGCGTGAAATCTTCTTGGGCGAGGCGTAAGAGCAGTTCCTTAAGATTATTCAGCGGCGTCAGGATCTGCCGGCGGAAAAACAACCCTCCTAACAGCAGAATGGCCGCGAGGATTCCGAATACCAAGGCGATTTCGGTGCGGGTCGCTAGCGCGATCTCCTCGGCCAGACGTCCCCGTTCCAGTGTCTCTTCATCCAACATAGCACTGGTGATTTTCAGGGCACGGAACAAGAGCGCCTCCTGGCTGTCCGGGGAAAGGTGCTCCCGGCTAATCTCGTCGACGAGCGAGCTGACCTCGGTCAGCTTGCTCGGTGTGGCGGGCGCGACGTGATAGTCATGCCGCGCCAGTTCGGCAAGCCGCACGGAAAGTTCGGAAAGTTGCTGTCCATCCAGGCGACGGCTTGTGCCGATTGTGAAATAACCCGTCAGCGCGTCCTGCAATTTGAATGCGACTTCCTGAATATGATGGGCATAGCCGACGTAGGTGCGCATGGTTTCAAATCGCTCCAGGTTGCGCCATATCATGCCGCCGAGAAGGAAGATCACCAGCAGCAATAGGCCGAGCAGCGCCCAACCTCGTACCTGGGCGTAGCGATAGGAAAATGGTTTCACAATCCGGTACTCAAGGGCTCGAAAATAGCGTCATTCTACCTGCAGAAGCGTGTCCGATGATCGACGTCTCTCAGATGGCGCTTCTGATGGTGCTTTGTTTTCGGCGGGGTGTGGGTCCGGGCTATTCGCCGTGGCGTCGAGCGCCGCCTCGGGTGCTTGCCTTTGGCAGCGACCATAGCGCCCGGCTTCCCATTGTTTCCGCACTTCCATGACTTTGTAGCCGCCGCATTCCGCCAGCGTTTTCTCGCGGCCGGCGCAGGTTCGAACGAGCTTTTCGTAGGGCAGATGGCGATTAGCGACAAAATAGAGCCGGCCGTCGGGCTTGAGGGAAGTCAGAGCCGTGCGAATAAACGCTCGGCCCAAGCCGGGATCGGCCTCCCGCCCAGTGTGAAACGGCGGATTCATGATGACGAAATCAAACTGATCGACGGGCAACCCCGCGGTAACGTCGTGCCAATGAAAATGTAAGGACGTCAAGGGGGCGAATACGGCAAGGTTGCGTCGTGCTGCTTCTAGTGCCTTATGCTCAGCTTCGAACAAGTGCAGCCCGGTGATAGCGGCGGAACGGGAGAGCAGCATGCGGCTCAAATAGCCGTAACCCGCTCCGAGGTCGGCACCGCATCCCGCGAGATCGTCCGGAAGACATTCGACAAGCAAGCGCGAACCGGGATCGATGCGATTCCAACTAAACACGCCGGGCCGGCTCAACAAATCTGTTCCCGGTATCGGCTGGAGTTCGCCTGCCCGAAGCCAGGACGCCATTAATACCCGATCGAGTCGGGCGGACTCTTTTTTCCCCCAAAATACCCGACATTTGTGCTTGCTGAATGACTGAATCCTGCCGATCAGCTCCGCGCAACGTTTTTCCAGCGAAGTCGCGCCGAGGTCGTTGGCGGCGGTAACGACCAGTCTACCGCCCTCGTGCAACCGTGAGACCGCTTGTGCAATGTGGTAAAGGGTTTCTTCCTTGTGCTTGGTCGCGAAAACGATGGCAAGACTGCACTGAGTATCGGTCTCGGTGACGGCTTCGGCACCCAGCCCGACCAAGGCGTCTGCTTCCGGCTTAAAGGTCTGTTGGCAAAACACCGGTCGTCCGCGCAGCCGCCGAAGATAATCGCCAGGCACGGCGCGAAAAATCAAAATGCCGTCTTCGTTTTCAATAGGGTACTGATCGAGAAATTTATCCAAGGCGGAAGCTTGGGGATTCATGGCTATGAGAGACGGAGATGTCAGGACGAAGCGTTTTTTTATTTATTAATCAGCCCGTAAATGCCCTCGTAGTATTTACGGGCCGCCACCCAGCCCAGTACACGCCCGGCCTGGGCTCACGCGGCTTGTTGCCGCGCCGGGACATCCCTGCCCCGGATTAACCCGGCCCATATTTACAGGCCGGGTTAACAATAATCGCCATCCACCCGGGACGCGTAGCTTATCCGAGCCTGCGCGCGGTGGTCAGTCAGAATGGGGCCCCTTCGATTTCGGTATGTCGTGCCGGAAAGGCTTTCCGCCCGTGCACTCATTCCTGAGCGCCAGAGCGAGAACGCTGTCTCGGAAACCCACCCTTTCTGAAGGCAAGCATGCCAGCGGCGCTTTGTTATTTCGGTCTATTCGGCCGTCGGGCGGCAATTTTTCATTTTTATCTATCCGATTGCTAGTATATCGGCATATGGCCCGTTCTCACTTCCACGACACCTCATGTCCAGCCCGGTCAAACTGCCTTATTTCGATGCCCTTCTGAATCTCCTGGATCGAGGCGATCCCAATGTGGAACGGGCTTTCGGGCGTCACGTGCATTGGGGTTATTGGCCCGACCCTAGGCAGGCCGACGGATCGGCCGAAGATTTCGCGCTGGCGGCCGAGCGGCTTGCCGAAATGGTCTATACGGCGGCGGAAGCCCAGGATGGCCAGCGGATATTGGATGCTGGCTGCGGCTTCGGCGGCACGGTCGCGAGCCTAAACGGCCGATTACGAAACGCCGAATTGATCGGCCTGAACATCGATCGACGCCAGTTGCGGCGCGCGCGTGAACAGGTTTCTGCAGAGATCGGGAACGTCCTTAACTGGGTTCAAGCCGACGCCTGCGCCCTACCCTTCGCCAACTGCAGTTTCGACACGGTTCTGGCGGTTGAATGCATTTTTCATTTCCCGAGCCGGAGAAGCTTCTTCGAAGAGGCGTACCGGGTGCTGAAACCCGGCGGGCGGTTGGCTTTATCAGACTTTGTCCCGAAGCCGTTGCTGCGGCCCGCCATGACCTTCGCTTCCCGCTGGCCGGCTTCGGCCGGATTCTACGGGCGCTGCAAGTTTCACAGTACCCTGAAGGACTATCGCCACCTGGCTGCGGAAACGGGATTCGTCATCCGCCATGAACGGGATATCACATCCAACACCCTGCCTACTTATGATTTCGTGCGCAAGCTAGCCAAGGACCTGTCGACGACAACGGTGTCGGCGATCATCGAAACCCTGTTCGCAGAATGGGCCAGCCGATTGGGACTGCTGCGCTATCTAGTGTTGGCCTTAGAGAAGCCCAGCTGAGGACTTATTCGAACAATGCACCAGGTTCCGCCGCAGGATGGTATATGCTCGCATCCCACAGTGCCGACATGTTTGCCGGTAGTTATGCGCGCCTTTACGTCTGGGCGAAACGGCAGAAACGGAGAGTCACGGCGCGCGGAAAGTCGCGAGGATATAATGGCTTATAGCGGTGCACACCTGACTCACCCTAGAATTTGCCGTCGTTTTATGTCGAAAGGGATATCCTTGGCGTCCCCGAGGAACTGTTCAGGCTCAAAACGGTCCGATCGAGCGATCAAATTTTCTTGAAAACCATCCAAACCTGTCCGTTTTTCGGGACTTATGTTCACTCAAGCAATTATTATCGGCTCGATATGGTTTAATACCGGGTTAATCGTTAACAAGCTTCAATCGATTCCATGAATTGGCAACAGTTTTTTTCCATGGGCGGCTACGGCTTTTATGTGTGGACGTCCTACGGTTTGATGTTTGTTGTTTTGGGCCTCAATCTCTTTTGGGCGATACGCCGAAAATCCGAAGTGACTAAAAGCGTCGTGCGTCGGATAAGGCAGGAGGGCAAACGGTCATGACCCCACGCCGCCGCCGCATGATCGTGGTCGGGCTGATTCTGGTTGGCGTCAGCTTAGCGACGTTTCTCGCACTTACCGCATTCCAAAAGAACTTGTTGTACTTTTATACCCCTTCGCAAGTCGCCGCGGGCGAAGCGCCCAAGGGTTACCCCTTCCGGGTCGGCGGACTGGTGGTTGAGGGCAGTGTGCAGCGCGAACCCGATAGCTTGACGGTACGCTTCTCGGTTACCGACGGAAACGCCGCGGTTCCTATCCTCTACACGGGCATCCTGCCCGATTTGTTTCGCGAAGGTCAGGGCATCATCTCGGTCGGGCAGATCAACGCGGATGGCGTGTTCGAGGCCAGCCAAGTGCTCGCCAAACACGACGAGAATTACATGCCGCCCGAGGTTGCCGACTCGCTGAAGCAAAGCGGACAGATGTCCCTCAACTATAAGGATTTTCAGAAATGATCGCGGAATTGGGGCATATCGCCTTGATCATGGCGCTGTTCATGGCGCTGTTGCAGTCGGTGTTTCCACTGCTCGGCGCGGCGCAGGGCGTGCCGGTCTGGATGGCGGTGGGGCGGGCCGCTGGGCGTGCCCAGTTCTTCTTCCTAGCCGTGGCGTTTGCCTGCCTGATCGCGAGCTTCGTGAATCACGATTTTTCCGTGCTCTATGTGGCGCGGAATTCCAATACCGCCCTGCCCCTTTATTACCGTATTTCTGCCGCCTGGGGCGCCCACGAAGGCTCGATGTTGCTCTGGGCCTTGATCATGGGGCTGTGGACAGTGATGGTGACGATCTTTAGCCGCAGTCTGTCTGAGGAATTCCTGGCGCGCGTCTTGGGCATCATGGGTCTCGTCAGTGTCGGCATTCTGTTGTTCATCCTGCTGACCTCGAATCCCTTCGAGCGCCACTTTCCGCCGCCCGCCGACGGCAACGACCTCAATCCCCTGCTCCAGGACATCGGCATGACGGTTCATCCGCCCATGCTGTACATGGGCTATGTCGGGCTTTCGGTCGCATTCAGCTTCGCCATCGCCGCCCTGCTCGGCGGCTCGCTGGACTCGGCCTGGGCTCGCTGGTCGCGACCCTGGACCCTGATCGCCTGGGTGTTCCTGACCCTCGGCATCGTGCTCGGCTCCTGGTGGGCTTATTACGAACTCGGCTGGGGCGGCTGGTGGTTCTGGGACCCCGTGGAAAACGCCTCCTTCATGCCTTGGCTGGTCGCGACCGCCTTGCTCCATTCGCTGGCGGTCACTGAAAAGCGCGGCGCCTTCAAGGCCTGGACCGTACTACTCGCCATCTTCGCCTTTTCGCTGAGTCTGTTGGGAACTTTCCTGGTTCGTTCTGGCGTCCTGACCTCGGTCCACGCCTTCGCCTCGGACCCGGCGCGTGGGCTGTTCATTCTGATCTTCCTGGCTATCGTCGTCGGAAGCTCGTTGCTGCTGTACGCAATCCGGGCGCCTATGGTCAAGGACCAGGTCCGCTACGGCTTCGTGTCGAAAGAGAACCTCTTACTGCTGAACAACGTCCTGTTGATCACGGCCGCCGCCAGCATTCTGCTCGGAACGCTTTATCCTCTGGTCCTCGATGCCTTGCAACTCGGCAAGATTTCGGTCGGTTCGCCGTATTTCGCGAGTGTGTTCGGCCCTTTGATGACACCCATCTTTCTTTTGGCTGGCATCGCGCCGATGTTCGCCTGGCGTGAGGCCGACCTCGGCAAGATCGCGCGGCGCGCACGTTTTGTATTTCTTGCAAGCCTGGTGCTCGGCGTGGTGTCGACCGCGGTATTTTGGGACCCTATGGACATCAAGACTATGGCGGGACTCAGCACGGCGTTCTGGCTAGCCGCTAGTGCGCTGTTGAGTGTTTGGAATCGGGTCCGTCTGCGTGAATCCCCGCTTCAGGGTCTCAAAGCTCAATCCCGGAGCTTTTACGGCATGACCCTAGCGCATATCGGCATCGCGGTGTTTCTCACCGGCGTCGTCCTGTCCGAGCGCTACAGCCAGGAAGAGATCGTGCGGCTCGCACCGGGCGAGTCTTCGACCCTGGGCGATTACACGTTCACGTTCAAAGGCGTGACCGAGGTACAAGGCCCCAATTTCGTCGCCCAACAAGGCGAATTCCGGGTGCAACGCGGCGAGCGGGAAGTCGCCGAACTCCGGCCGCAAAAGCGCGTTTACCTGGTGCAGCGAAACGTCATGACCGAAGCGGCGATCGATCCCGGCCTCACCCGTGATCTCTATGTGGCGCTGGGCGAGCGGATGGATGGTGGCGCCTGGAGCGTGCGGCTCTATTACAAGCCGTTCATCCGCTGGATTTGGCTGGGCGGTTTGTTGATGATCGCTGGCGGCCTTTTTTCCGCCGCGGATCGGCGTTACCGTTTGGCGACCCGGCAGGCGGAAGCCTGGAACGAGTCCGCCGAAAGCAAGCTGGCGTAACAGTAAAGATCACTCAGGGTCGAGCATGCGGACTCTATCCATAATAGGTTGGAATAAGACCGTAGCTCCGAAATCCGACCCCAGTCGTAAACGGTCGTCCTGCAAAAGGTCTGGCCGGCGCTCCCGGAGGCACCGTTTGCGATTGGAATGCCGGAGCCTAATCCCGGCTGGCTGTCGGTAAAAGCTTGGCGACCTATGTTACCGCGTTATCCTGAGCTAAATTTCTTTGTTTTTGGTGCGCTTCTTTCACAACCGAATCTTTAATTCATCATGCGCTATCTCATTCCCTTGGTCGTGTTCGCCGTCATGGTGATCTTTCTGGGTATCGGTCTAACATTGAACCCCAGAGAAGTGCCCTCGCCGTTCATCGGCAAACCCGCGCCCACGTTCAACCTACCCCAGGTAGCGGATGCTAACAAAACCCTGAGTACTGACGATCTCAAGGGCGAGGTGAGCCTGGTGAATGTCTGGGCATCCTGGTGCACGTCCTGCCGGGAAGAGCACCCGGTACTGCTGCAGCTCGCAGAGCAAAACATCGTCCCCATTTACGGCCTCAACTACAAGGACGAGCGGGACAATGCCCTCGCTTGGCTGCAGCGCCTCGGCGATCCCTATACCGCGAGCGCTTTCGATCCCGAAGGCAAGACCGGGATCGATTGGGGCGTATACGGCGTACCCGAAACCTTCGTCATCGATCGCGATGGCATCATCCGCCATAAGCAGACCGGGCCTGTGACGCCGGAAATCCTCGAAAAGAAATTGTTGCCATTGATCCGCCAATTGCAAAACAAATCTTCATGATGCACCGGTTACTGCCGTTCTTTCTGATTCTTCCCCTCACCGCTCAAGCCATCGAGATCCGCGAGTTCGACGATCCGGCCAAGCGACAGCGCTACGAAAATCTGATCCAAGAGCTTCGCTGCCTGGTCTGCCAGAACCAATCCCTGGCCGATTCCGATGCTGATCTTGCAAAGGACCTGCGGGACGAGGTCTACGCCATCATCCAAAGTGGCAAGAGTGAGCAGGAAGCGGTCAAGTTCCTTACGGACCGCTATGGCGATTTCGTGCTGTATCGTCCCCCATTCAAAATGACGACAGCCCTCTTGTGGATAGGGCCGTTCCTGTTCCTGGCCGGCGGCAGCGCCTTTCTCTGGCGGCAGGTGAAGCGCCGTAACGCCACCGAAGATCTCGCGCTTTCCGATGAAGAAAGAAAGCGTCTCGAGCGGCTTCGCAACAATCTCGAAGGTTAAATATCAATGACGGTTTTCTGGCTTTCGGCCGTACTGATCCTCGCGGTCGGCTATATCTTTTTCCTTCCCGCGCTTCTGGGCAAAGCCGGCAGCGGACGGATAAACCGAGCGAGGCTCAATCTCCTTTTGCACCGGCAGCGGCAAGCCGAACTCGCTCAGGAAGCAGCCAACCCAGAGGACTTGCAACGTCTGACCGCGGAATTGGAGCGTAACCTGCTTAGCGAGCTTGAGACATCCGAAGAGACGAAAACGCAAGCGGGTACCCGTGGCCGTTCCGTGGTTGTCGCTGCGCTCGCGACCATTCCGATAATGGCTTTAACGCTTTATCTTGCGCTCGGCCGCGTCGACCTCATCGGCGCTCGTGCGCCCAACAACATGGCCGACATCGAGGAGAGCATACGCCTGCTGGCGGAGCGTCTCGCCAAACAACCGAACGATCTGGAAGGCTGGGTATTGCTCGCCCGCTCGCTGCAAGCCACCGATCAGCCGGATAAGGCATTGAAAGCCTACGAGTTCGCCCTAAAGCTCGCCCCCGAAGATTTGGACATCAAGGCTTTTTACGCACAGGCCCTGGCGGAAATTCTCCAGGGCAGCATGGCCGGTAAGCCGACCGAGATCGTCGACGAAATCCTGAAGAAGGATCCCAATCACCGGACCGCGCTTTGGATGGCAGGCATCGCGGCCGCGGAGAGGAAAGACGCGGCCAAGGCGGTGGAGTATTGGGAAAAATTGAAGAGTCAGTTCGCGCCGGGCAGCGAGGAAGCCAAGCAGATTGCCGGCTACATCGCCAGAGTCCAAGGCATCCCGACGCCGAGCGAGCCGTCGGCACCCGCCGCAAGCGGAACCGGCAAACACATCCGCGTCACGGTGACCTTGGCCGAACACCTAAAATCCCGAGTTTCGCCGGACGACGCACTATTCGTCTTTGCCCGCACGGCCGAAGGCCCGCCCATGCCCTTGGCGGTCGTCCGCAAAAAAGCCAAAGACCTCCCGGTGGAAGTCGTGCTGGACGATTCCATGTCCATGGTCCAAGGCATGACGCTCTCTACCGCCGACCGCGTCGTGATCGGCGCGCGCATTTCCAAGAGTGGACAACCGAAGGCCGAAAACGGCGATCTGCAGGGGTTGAGCGAGGCCTTGGCTCCCGAAGATAGCGGAAGCTACAAGATCGTGGTCGACCAGGTCATCGGACAATAGCGGGCGTTACAGTGCGTTCGGTTGTGAGCGCGGGGCATGCGCGGCATGGAGGAAATCTTGGGGGAGCGGACTCGAGCGTGTCCTGTAGGTTCCAAGCCCTTTCCACAGACCTGTCCTAAATCAAGCAGAAGACCCTGTTCTACTAAGCGAAGCCAAAAGGCTCAGGGCATAGGGCCCGTTCAGTTCGGCTCTTGGCTATAAGTCTGCACGGCTCACGATCGAGGCCGACGCCCGCTACGACAGAAACATAAATTAGGCTTTTCGGTACAAGCGATCACCCTCACCGGCGACACTGAACTTTCAGCGAATTAATGTTGCGGTGAAAATTTAAGTCTCCTAAGTGGTGTTGCTTGGTTCCTGGACCGAAACTGATCTTTAAGTCCTGAGCGCTCGCAATATCCTTTTCTCCCCAAGCTTGAAGCTCGTTCTCGTGGTAGACCGGTCCTTGGGGAGTATCTTCGAAATTTTCCTGCTTAAAGGCATAAACCTCGGCATCCGGACCGACGATCAAACTTTCGATGCGATTGCTCCAGTCCTCACCGTTCAGCGACTTGAGGCTGGGCAACTCGGCCGGTCCTTTCACTCGGACGTGGGAGCCTTGATAATCCGCTTGGTCGTAAAGATCGAGCCAGCATTCCTTTGCGGCGACTACCGAACTCGCTGAAGCCAACAGAGCAGCCGTGAAAAAAGACGACGTAAACCTGCCAAGCCTAGGACCGAACTTGGTTAACATGGCAAACTCCTTTTATTTTCTAAGGTTAGTCTGCAAACAAACAGCCGCAATCGACCGGCGTCAACGTCCTTCCTTGGCCCATGAAACTTCGAGTCTTTCGTGAGATTGCGAGTTCCTAATTCTTTTCAAGGCTCATCCGTTGATTTCGATCAGCGGCCTCAGGTCAGATTACGCTTGGAAATTCTTCCCGACAAGGCCGGGCATCAAACGTTTGACGAGCTGTAGGAGTTGGCCGATTTCTTTAGGCTAGAAAGACGTCCGTGGCAAGCGAGAACACTTATCAGCGGGAATTTTATTCCGGATTGTGAAAGCGTCCGTGCCGACCGGAAAGTAACGACTGGGGTGCTTTCATCTCCAGGAAACCCTGATTGAGTCCTCCGACCAGACTAAACGGAATCCACTTGTTCAGAACTTCCTTTAGCTCGGTTGTCGACAGTGTTCCAGGAGCTGGCTCACTGGACTGCTTTTGGACCGCCTCTTTTGGTTCGCTCAGTTTGATGTGGAGATTCAACGGACATGTCGGACCAAGTGCAAGAGGATTCCAAGAGATCGTCTTTAGGCACCACATTGGCCTGGATGATTTCCTCCGCCTTGCGTTCCGCGGCGGCAAGTTCTTCGCTGAAAATATCCGTTCGGTACGCCTCTGCGGATGTATCAGCCAGCGAGGTATTCACCGGCTGGCCGGGCTCGCCGATATGGATCGAAGTCACCGTGGATAGTCCCGGACGAATCGGTCGTTTCAGAATCTCGTCTTTCCGCAAAGCAATGCGCACCGGCACCCGCTGGACGATATGAATGAAATTGCCAGTGGCATTGTCCGGCGGCAGCAGGGCGAACACACTGCCAGTGCCGGGCACCAGCCCTTCGACCGTGCCGTGATAAAGCCGACGCCGACCGTAGAGATCGACGATCACTTCGGCCGACTGGCCCGGCCGAACCTTACGCAACTCAGTCTCGCGCAGGTTCGCCTCCACCCACAAATGATCCAGGGGCACTACCATGAGCAACAGGTCTCCGGGGTGGACCCGGTCGCCCACCTGGACCTTGCGCTTCGCCACATAACCCGACACAGGCGCCCGAATACGCTGCCTCACGAAATCCAGATAAGCCTCGATAAACCGGTGTTTGGCGGCTTCGATCTCGGGGTGTTCGGTGCGGCTGGTGCCCCCCACGCGTGCCTCAATGGCCTGGAGTTCCGCCCCGACCTCACGCAGTTCCGCCCCGAGCGCGGTCATCTGATCCTCGGCGTTTTGCAAGACTTGCTCCGAAACTGAACCGCTCGGATACGCCTGGCGGAAGCGAATCACGTCATGGCGTACTCGGGCGAGCAGGGCCGAGCGTGCATCCCGTTTCCGGCAGAGTTGCTGGCGTGTCGCAAACAGGGCGCCGATGCTGCGCACGGTCCGCCCCAAGTCGCCTTCGCTTTGTCCCAGGGCGGCGTAAGCGCGGTGTTCGTCGAGCTGAACCAGGAGGTCGCCCTTGTTCACGAATTGGGTTTCTTCGACCAGGACCTGGGTGACGATGCCGGTGGTATCCGCTTCGACCGGGATCAGATTGCCGGCGACGAAGGCATTGTCGGTTACGACCCAGAACCGGCCGTGAATCCACCAATACACGGCATAGCTCAGCGCACTCGCGACCACGGCTAGAGCCACCAGCAACAAACGACGATTACGGCGGGCGCGAATCGCCTTGGGATGAATCTTCATACGTGCTTGCGTGAGTTTCCCAGATTTATTGTTCTAATTTATTGTTCGAATTATGCGGATGGAGCTACTTCTTGGCTTAACAGAATCGCGTCGGGACTTGGCCCATCGTTAGGCAGGAATCTTATCAATCCGACATCGGCTGCAGGCGTGTGGCGTCGAGACCGTTCGAATAGCCTCCGCCCAAGGCCTCAATAAGATCGGTCATGGCGACATACTGATCGGTTTCAAACGTCTTTAGCGCGTACTCGTGATCCAATACGGCGTGCTGGCGCGCCAGCACCGCTCGGCGGTCGTCTAAACCGCTTCGAAGCCGCTCCAGGGCGAGATCGAGCGCCTCGCGCTGCGAAGTCAACAGACGGTTCTGCGCCTCGACAATTTTTTGAGTGTCGCGCCAATTACTGAGGCTATCGGCGACTTCCTGAATCGCCTGCAGCAGAGTCTTGTTGTAAAGCTCAACGGCCTCGTCGTATTCCGCCCGCTGTACCGACAATTGACCGCGCAGACGTCCCCCCTCGAAAATAGGAAGCCTAACGCCGGGCGCGACGCCGTACGCGAAGCTGTTCCCCGAAAACAGAATATTGGCGAGGGAGCTCGCACCCTTGGTCATACGCAACGCGTTGAACCCGACAAAAGCCGTCAAATCGACGGTCGGGTAAAAGCTGGCTTTAGCCACCTTGATCCGCTGCGCGGCCGCTTCGGCCCTGTGCAGTGCTGCCGCCAGATCCGGGCGATGGGCGAGCAGTTCCAGGGGAAGCTTCTCGGGCAGCGGAATTCTTTCGGGCAGATTGACCCGCCGGTTGAACAGGTGCTGTGTAGCATCGGGACCGCGGCCAATCAGACGCGCCAACAGGTTACGCTGCAGGTCCAAATAGTCACGGGTCGCGGCGTGGCGCTTGCTGGCCGTCTGTAGTTCCGTTTCGGCCTGCTTGACGGGATCAGCGGAATCCAAACCCAAGTCATAGCGCGTCCTTGCCAGTTCGAGCAATTGCCGCCGCAAGCCGACCATCTCTTCCGCCAAATCGAGCTGTTGGCGTAGCGCGACGCCTCGGAAGTAACATCTCGCTATCGCCGCCGTCAATTGCAGCCTGACTTTGGCCAGCTCCGCCTCTTCGGCCGCCGCTTCGCCGAGGGCCGCTTCCAACGCGGCACGATTCTTACCCCAGAAATCGAATTCGTAGCGTAGGCTAAAAGGATTGATCAGCGCCGAGACGGTATGCGCACCTCTTAGGGCGACATTGACGCTGTACTCCGAAAACCGTGCCGTTGCGACCTCCGCCTCAGCGTCGAGGAAGGGCAGTAGCCTCGCCCCTTCGACCCGGGCGAAACCTTCCGCCTCGCGTAACCTCGCCGCAGCCGCCTTGACGCCGGGATTGTCCTTGAGCGCCATATCCATTAGATAGTTCAGCTCGGAACTGCCGAACTGCAGCCACCAGCGGTTGTTGGGCCAAGACGGTCGCACCTTCAGCGACTCGTCTCCGCGGACCGCGGACAATTTCTGGGCCATATCCGGCGGCGTTTGGGTGAACTCGGCACGTTGGCCGCCCGAAGGAATCCAGGCGCAACCCCCGATCAGAAATAGCGCTAGGGAGCCCGCGAGCAGGCGACGATGGATCGTTCCCAACCTCATGGCTGCTCCATCAGCTCCTCGCCTCGGATCTCTCTCAAATCCGCGGCCGGCTTCGGGTGCAGCGGCCGGTGAGTCGGGTGGGCGAGCCATACCAGCCCGGCCAGTCCCAAAAAAAGATAACTGGCCATCAGAAAGGCGTCGTTGAGCGCCAAAATGGCGGACTGCTGCTTGAGGATGGCGAAAAGCTTTGCCTGCACCATACCGGGATCGAGACCGGCCGCCTCGAGGCGCGAGGCAAGCGGCCGCAACACGTCTAAAGACGGAAACCGACGTCCTCCGAATTGATCGGCTAGGTGAAGCTGGTGAAACGGGGTACGCCTAAACAGCATGACGCCCTGTAAGGTAATGCCATACGCGCCAGCGGCGATACGTAGCGCCGCCGCCTCTTCTGCGGCTCGCGTCATCTGGTTCGGCGACAGGCGATGTAGCGCGATCGCGGTCAGCGGAGTGAAGAACGAACCCAGGAAAAACCCGAGCAGAAGCATAGGCCAAATAATTTGATCGAAGGAGCCGGGATCGTCGAACCGCCCGATCCAATTCAAGGTGAAAGCCAAGCCCAATAAATTCATGCAAGCGAATATCCGCGCGTCGGTACCCTTGATGAGTTCATGCATGATGGCAATCACCGGTGCCGCCAGAAAAATCATCACGACGAACACAAGGCTGGCAAGAAACGAAGTGTAGCCCAGCAGTAACTGAAGCTGGACGATGAATAACGAGAGCAGCCCCTGAATCGATAGAAAGCCCAAGATCAGGCAAATGACACCGATGGTGAAATTGCGGTGGGCGAATAGCCGGATGTCGAGTGCGGGATGTCGTTCACCCAGTTCCCAAATGATGAAGCAGGGCAGCGCCACGAGTACGGTGATCAACACGCCGCGCAAAAACGGCGAATCGAACCAGTCGAAATCGTTGCCCATGTTCAGAATCGTTTGAAGGCCACCAAGTATCAGGGTTAACAGCAGGAACCCGACAAAATCGAAACGGGTGTAGCGGCGCTGGAACCCCCGACCGTACAGCAAAGACCCGGTCACGCCGGCAATCGTCAAGGCTACCGGAATATTGAAATAAAAAAGATAACGCCAGCCGAGCTCGTCGGCCAACCAGCCACCAATGGGAAAACCAATGGTAAACGGCATCAGGGTGAATAACCCCCAAATCCCGAGCCCTATCGATTTGATCCTAGGGGGATACTCCTTCAACAACAGAGCCTGCCCGATGGGAAGTGTGATACCGCCTGTGAAACCAAGGAAAATGCGGGAGGGCAAAAACAGCTGCATGGTTTCGCTGATAGCGCAAAGATAAGACGCTATCGCGTAGCCCACGAACGCTGTGGCGAATAACCGATAGTCACCGAAGCGCCCCGCCAGCCATCGAGCGATGGGAAACGCGAGCGCCAACGCGATCATGAAGTCGGTCTGCGCCCAAGTGCCAAGACTCGGCAATACGCCGCCGAGGTCCCCTGCAACATGCGGCATCAAGGCGATGTACGAGCCGGCATTGAACAGTACGACCATGTGCCCCAGGCCCAGCGCCAAGTTGAAAAGCACAAAGCGCCAGCCACGCAGGGGCCGGGGAAAGACGACCGTCACAGAGTCGAGATCCCGTCTGCAACAGCCGTCTCGGTACTCCGCTCATCCTGCCGGACACTCCGGGTTACCGGCAATCCTAAATCGCTCAAGCTTTGTTCAATGAGCTTCGCACCAACCGTCGACACGAGCTGTTTGAACTTCTCCGCTTCCCGAGCAAGCAGTTCCGGTGCCGTCCCTTCGACCGGAAAAGCCTCGGCTGCGGTTCTGCCGATGACCTTTCGGGATACCGGGTCTATCAGCTTGACCAAAACCTGCAAGGGAGCCTGGGCCTCGAAAATCCGGTAAGTCCCGATGCCCACCTCCAAAACCGCATCAATTCGTCCCGGTCCGTGCAAGCGATAATCGACCGGCGAGGTGTCTTGATTGTACCAGTCTCGGATAGCGCCACGCCAAAACGCTAAGTTTGCCGTGCGCTCGTTCGGAGCAAGCGGAAGCGGGTAATAATGCCCGGAGGCAACGGCTTCGAGACCACCGGACATCAGCTGCGAGACCGCTTCACGCGCGAGCGCGAAAGTGGGGACCCAGTTCTCGCCGAGTGCTTTGGCCGACTGCAGCCCAGGGATGCTCGACGTCGTCATCGGCGCTCGCCGGGTGACCATCTCTGGAACGATGTCGTCATGGGCAACCAGACCCGCGATCATTACCCCGCCGGGATTTCGATAAATTTTCCTTTCCAGGAAAAGATCGAATGGCACGGTGTCGTGTTGCCGGTAGATGGGCAGTCGCGATTCGATCAGATCCGGGCTCACTTCGAGCGGGGGCGGCTCCACGGGAATCACGAGCACGGTTCGCATGTCGACCGTCTCGGCCGCCGGCGGTCGAATGGGGGGAGCAAGGCAGCCGCTCAGTGCTGCGAGCAATATCAGCAATACGCTATAACGCCTCATAGGGTGGTGATCACTAGAGCCCGTGAAATATTTGCGGCCATGGAACGCCGCTCTGCCAAGTGAAATTCGTCCGGGCGTACCGTGGGGATACCTGATCGGCTACGCCTTGCACGCTCTTGAGCAAAATCCCTGCCATGATATATCCCTTTGATTTGATTCGATATTTTGATCACGATCACCCAGGCGTCGTCATATTGACATCGACTCGAAATCGTTCGGCGGCAGGCCGCGGCGTCCGACGCCCGAAGATAAGGGCTCGTGCGCTGGAGTGCTCCGGAACGAAAGCCGAATTGAAAAAGGATGGAATTGCTGTCATTCTGACAGCATTCTTGTCAAAGTGACTACGAATCTTCGAGTATGACCGAACGCTCAAAGATAAGAACCATCGAGAGTGCGATTCGCGAAGCCGTCTTGAGCCTCACGGCCAATCTCTCGATGAAGGAGCGGATCGAGGGGTTTCTCGAAATTTTCGCCAAGGTGACGGGAAATCACGCTTGTGCCGTGTTGCGGTTTCAAGACGGGGTACTCGTGCCCGTGGCCACCCGGGGTCTCTCGCCGGAGGTCATGGGACGCCAATTTCATCCAGAACAACATCCCCGGTTCGCGGCGATACTCAGTTCGAGAACGCCAGTCCGATTCCCACCCGACGACCCAAGACCCGATCCCTACGATTCGCTGTTGCTGAACGACGCCGGCGGTAGTTTGCGGGTACATTCCTGTATCGGTTGTAGCCTTTACAACGAAAACACCCTACTCGGAGTATTGTCGGCGGATGCCTTGAACCCAGGCGCCTTCGACGGCCTTCACGATGACGTTTTCCAGACTTTCGCCGCTATAGCAACGGTGGCGCTTCGCCACGAGTCCTTCATCAGTGCGCTCGAACGGTTGGCCAAACATCGCGAACTGGTAACCAGCGAGCTGGTGAACGAAGCCCTGCAACGTGGCGGCGGACAGCTCATCGGCGACAGTCCTGCTTTGCAGGAACTGAAGCGCAACATCGGCATTGTCGCCCGATCCGATCTTACGGTCCTGATCACAGGGGAAACCGGGGTCGGCAAGGAGGTGGTCGCCCGCGTCATACACGCGCAGTCCCTGCGCTCTGACCAGCCTCTTGTGTACGTGAACTGCGCGGCACTCCCGGAAACGCTGGCCGAAAGCGAATTATTCGGGCATGTCCGCGGCGCTTTTACCGGTGCTAGCACCGATCGGGCCGGCAAATTCGAATTAGCGGAGGGAGGCACTCTGTTTCTGGACGAAGTCGGCGAACTGCCGCTCTCCGTCCAGGCGAAGCTGCTGCGCGCCTTGCAGTTCGGCGAAATTCAGCGCCTCGGCTCGGACAAAAGCCACCGGGCGGACGTCCGAATCATTGCGGCGACAAATCGGCAGCTCGCCGAAGAAGTGAAGGCTGGAAGATTCCGCGCTGACCTTTACCATCGGCTCAGCGTATATCCTTTGCACGTACCTCCGCTGCGGGAAAGACCCTCCGATATCGCGCCCTTGGCCGGCCATTTTCTGGATCAGGCCCGGACCCGTTTAGGCCTGGACCGAATTAACCTTGCACCCGCAACGATCGAAGTGTTGACAGCCTATTCTTGGCCCGGAAACGTACGGGAGCTCGAACACGTCATTCTCCGCGCCGCCCTGCGCGCGTCGGCGGAACGCGGACGCTCGCTAACCTTACAGCCGGACGATTTGGATATCGGGCCCGAGGTTCTCCGAAACATGGACGCCAAGGGCGGCATGCCACCAGGGCCGGGCTCGATCTCTCTGACGCGCGCGGTGGACGATTTTCAGCGCCAACTAATCCTCAAGACGCTGGGCGAATGTCGCTTCAATTGGTCGGAAACCGCCCGCCGCTTAGGTCTGGATCGGGGCAACCTGCATCGTCTCGCAAGGCGGCTCGGACTGAAACCGCTAAGACGGACGGGTTGATGCTGCCATTAGAAACATCACCCAGAGCGTAGTGCTAAGAACGCAAAAAAGCCGGACATCGTCCGGCTTGCATGTAGAGAAAGCAACCAAAATCGAGACCTTTGACCGTCACGTTGCTAGGAAGTTTAAGCGGGACCACGTCGCGGAGGAGTCGTAGCGCTCGCGATCCGAAATCGGGCTTCGCTCACGCCGAAGCGGCAACCACACGACAAACTCGGCACCCTGACCTTCACCCGCGCTGGAAACCGCCACTCGCCCTCCATGCATTCCGATCAGGCTTCTTACTAGCGAAAGCCCTATACCTAGGCCACCCTGGGTGCGATCCAAGGTTCTCGGGCCTTGCGTAAACAGATCGAAGATATAAGGGAGAAGCTCGGGCGCTATGCCAATCCCTTCGTCCTTGATTCGGATCGCCGCCTCGTCTGACTCGATTTTCACCGAAAGCCAAATCCGGCCTTCCTCGTAACTGTATTTGGCGGCGTTATTGAGAATATTGGCCAGTGCCTGGGTTAGACGAACCTCGTCGCCTTCCAATTCGATATCGAGCGGCTCCGATTCGATGAAAAGCTTGAGCCGCCGGGCTTTGATCAGAGGCAAGTTGACCTCGACCGCCCGAACGATCACGACAGCCAGATTGAGTGAAACCGGACGCAACGTAATTTTGCCCCGGGTAATCCTGGACATATCGAGAAGATCGTCGATCATTCGGGCCAACTGGGCTGCCTGACGGTCCACCACCTCGCGCGCCCATTCCGCTCTCGGCTCTTGCAAATTCAGGCGGCGCAATACTTCGACCGCGTTGCGGATAGAAGCCAATGGGTTGCGCAATTCGTGGGCCAGCATCGCTAGGAATTCCTCCTTACTCGGCTGACCCGGAACGGTGTCCTCGGCAGCTGCCGAATCGGCAATGCTTAGGGCACCATCCTTACAATCGGAGGACCACATAAGACTTCTTTTTTGTCATGTAAAACACTTGTGACCGAATACTCGATGCATGTGAGACACCGCCGTGCCCGCCCTGGCTCCGAATATGCCGATGCCCTGCAGATCAACTGACCCATGACCAAGTGACCGCCTCACGGCAAATTGCGAATCCGGCCGGGCATTCGCCGGTTCCGCGACCACAAGGCAACCACCGGTCGATCGATAGGGAGCGTCGAAGGCATCACGGATCCCAGTCATCGAAACTGGGATACAACCGGGCTTCGTGCTGCTGCTCGCGGTCGTACTCCAACTGGCAATCGATGCAGCGTACGGCTCGGGGGTTGGCCGCGAGGCGCTCCAACGGAATGGGGGCCTCGCAATCGAGGCAGACTACCAGACCGCGCTCGGGATCGGTCACTTGCTGTTCGTTCTCGGCCACCGACGCCTTCAGGCGTTGCAGGGCTTCGGCTCGCGTGCACTCTTCCACGATTTGAGCAATATCGATGTAGTCCATGTCGGCAATCTCCTTTACCGTTCAGGAAAACGTCCACCGGGCACCGCATCGGTCTGCCGTGTCAGGCGATTTTACCCCTTCGAGAAAGTCATGTTTCAATCGGTTCCCGCCACCGTATTGGTACGTAAATGGTGTAACGGACGACGAGCCGAAGATATAGGTTTGTGCACCTATGAAAGCCTACTTAGGTTAAGCCGCGGATTGCGGAAAAGCCGATCGTGGACGTTAGGTTTGACGATCCGTTCGAGACTCCGGGTCGGCGACGAAATCCTCTCTAAGTCTAAGGAAGAGCGTTTAGAACGCCTCGTCACCACCGCTGCGGTGATGGCTATTTCGGTTTTGTCCGGATAGGTCGCAACGAAAAACGGCCGGTTTATCGAACCCGCCGTTCGGTGGCATGCGCTGGACGTCCTTCTTGGTCTCCGGCAAAGATGTTTGCTATCTGGAAACAGGCCACCCTATCGTCAGGCAGGAAGAGTTAGAACGCGGTGAATCTTTACTGAAAGCCGTATCGATAAGCAAAAGCCTATCATCATGATCTTTTGCGTTCTGACCGGCGGAGGTTGGCTGGCCTCGCTGTTCGAGCGCCGAGTATGGCGAACAGCCACGCGAGTTGGCGCGGCGATCATCATGCGCTCAACAACCGCGATCGAACCGAATCCGAGCCTCGCAGACAGCTTCGCAGTCGGTCGCACACCGGCGAAGGTCGAACCGGCTCCAAGAACTTTGAACCTGTGCGACTCGAGTCAGCCCAGTCGGTCCTCGCTACGTGGCGATGCACGGACTCAACGGGGTATTGCTTCGCAACCCGGAAAGCCGTTCGCGGGAGGCTCTGAAGCCGCTCGGCATCGCCACGGTAGTTTCTGCGACCCAATGGTCAGGCGATTAGTCCGGCCCGTAAATATCGGTCTGGTCGCCCTGATCGTGTTAGCGAGGTCTTGGTGCAAAGCTGTACGACAGCGTGGCAGGCTTCACCACGACGCCGGGGGACAATCCAGGGCCACGAGCTCGGCGGTCGAACTCTGTTGGCATTTGCCGACAGCCTTGTCCCGATACATCGACTGATCGGCAGCCTTCAACAGCTCTGCGGCGGTCGAACCGTCTTCCGGGTAAACTGCTATGCCCACGCTGGTCCCCAGGATGGGCATGCCCTTGTGCATGTCATTTATCTCCCCTGCCAGCTGAGAAAAGGCTTCCTTGATTTTCCGGGCCACCGACTCTGCACCGCTACGGTCTCCAACACTCTGCAAGAGCACCACGAACTCATCTCCTCCAAGCCGACCGACGGTATCCGTCTCCCGAACGGAGCGCTGAAAAATCCGCGCGGCACGTTGCAAGACCTTATCCCCCATGTGATGCCCGTAGTAGTCATTGATCTGCTTGAAACCGTCCAGATCGAGGTAAAGCAAGGCTAACTTCTGATTCGAACGATTCGCCGCAGCCAAGGCCTGATCCAGACGGTCCATGAATAGCTGGCGATTGGGCAGTCCCGTCAACGGATCGAAATTGGCTAACAGAAACAGTCTGTTGCCCTCTTCGAGCTTACGCCGTTCATAACGGTCGTGGATTCTGGCGACGACCAGAAAAACGAGCAGGAATGCCAAAGATTCCACCAAGATCAAATGCAGCCGGCTCCAGTCCAGATCAGCCCACCCCAACTGACGTTCGAGTTCGAGCCGAAACAGCTTTTCCGGATCGCCGAAAGAACTGCGGAAAATCAGTTTGGGAAACAACGCAGACTCTAGGGCGCTTACCGGCGTCGCCTGCCGGTGTATCAATCTGTCGCTTGGGGACGTATCGGCATGCAGTGTCCCGAAAAGGCTTAGCGCGAGCGATACGGAATCGGAAGGCAGGTGGAGCAGTGCATTTATCCTGCAGATCACTACCGCGAAGCTTACCCCGTCCGCTAGGCTTACCGGTTCGATCAGGGCGTATCCCCACTCGCCGTCATCCAGGAGGAAAGCGTGGGTAGCGGTAATTTCCCGGGATGCCGCGGTGTTTTGGAAAGCATTCTTGAGTATAGAGAGGAAATCGAAACCAATAGTCGGCGATTTCGGAAGCTTGTTATCGTACAACTCTGCGGAATTCGGAGAATAGAAGAGCGGATTGCCGGCGGCCGCAACCCGAACCAGACGGTTCTCCGCATCGGAAAAAGCGCGGGCGCGGGAACCATTGCGAACGTCTTTTTGTAGCCGCAAGGCTTCGAACCCGTCCACTTCCTCGATATCGAATGCCGGAACGATGCCCATGAAGTAGATGCCCGGATCCTGTTCCGTAATCAAACGTGTGTAGCGTGCCACTTTCTCCTGAGTCAAGGGCTCTTGAACTTTCAGGAAGGCAGCAAAACCGTGGGTCGCATCGATATGGCGGCGAAGTTGTGAGGCCAGTTGCGCCTGAATCAGTGCGGATGTTTCGGAAAACTGCTGGGTATGCCGGTGGATGTCGAGAAAAATGGCGAACGCCAATCCTGCGCAGGCGATCAGCAGCCAGCAGATCGTCAATAACGCATACAACGAGAACCGCTTGACAATGAGTTCGACGATCCCCTTCTGCAGCAACAACGCGGGCTGCGTCGCTTTCGTGCTACTATTCGCTGCCAACTTCCCGGCCTCGAGGGTTCTTGGAATGCCACCGGAATGGCGATCTTGTCCGAAGAGAAAATAAGACTCCACATCTCCACGGACCCACAATTGCAACAAACTCTGGAAGAGGAGATACATGTTCAAACCTAGACTCGACGTATTCCTTGCTTTTCCGATCCATGCCAGTGCTTTGGTCGCAACCTTTGTGATTCTGCTGTTCTTGCCGATGGTACGCCCACCGATCACGCTTTCCGTGCTGCTAGTCGCACTTCTGGTTTATCTCTCGATGTTCTTTGGCGCCAAATCGGCTGCTCGCGAAAATTCGAGACGCTTGTCGTTGCCTGACGACGATAAACCAGGTGTTCGTTGAGCGGTCATCCTGCCTTCGCACCGGTTCCAGTCACCCGATGTCTAGCTTATACGCGGGCGACAAATGATGATGTGATTTAGTACCAAATTCCGAAAAAACCGCTCATCAATAGTTAATGCAAAAACTGTGCACAAGATTCTCCCACACCTTGCTCCTCATTCTGCATCTGGCCAAGTTACACGCCACAGCTTTCGACTGAGCTCATGACATCAAACTGCGTTCCTGCTGGCCTGTTACGTCGCCTGGCAGCCTTTTTTTACGATCTCGTGGTGCTGGTCGCGGTACTCTTCGCCGCAACGCTCGTGCTGTTGCCGCTCAATGGCGGAGAAGCCTTTCGACCGAACCACGGACTTTACAGTGCCTATCTCGTGCTAGTCAGCTTCGCGTTTTTCGGTTGGTTTTGGACCCACGGGGGACAAACCCTGGGCATGCGCGCCTGGAAAATTCGCCTCTGCACGACAGCCGGCAATCCCATCTCCTGGGGTCAGGCTTCGATTCGATTCGTGTGCGGGTTGATCTCCTTTGGTCTGATGGGGCTCGGCTTCCTTTGGATCGTGTTCGATTCGCAAGCACGTAGCTGGCACGATCTCGCGTCCGGAAGCCGAGTTGTTCGGGAGAATTGATGGGTACCGGCGACAGCGGCAACTCATGCTCCGCGGCAGACAACCGCCTTTCGCCCTGAAACCACTTGGCTCCTTTGCTCACCGACTCGGCACCCGGCCTGTGCTCAAGCATCTCGCAACAGGTATAACCCCGCGCAGCGCTCAGCTGGAACACCGCCGCGCTTGGCATGGGCATGATTTTAAAGATGTGGTTTCACGCCAGCGCTCGAGGCCTAACGGAAAGTCCATCCGCGGAAACTCCCTTCACCCTAACCTGTCGGATAAGCTTGCGAGGACGTAACTTTCAGGTCCGAAACGCGGCAAATCGCAAACGTCGCGGCAAGGAGGGGAGAATTTCGCCAGCGCATACCCTCGCCCGGCTGTTAGTCCAAACGGTCTCTGGACCCCATCGAACAGATGTTCGAGGATAAGGTCTCGCGAGGATGTACCTGGCGCCTTCCCAGGAACAGCCCAGTGTCGGGCGTAGGCGCCTATCAAAGCGACCAAAGCGACGTTCCGGATTGGCATCTTTCGAAGCTTGATGACAACATCGTGCAGCCCGTATAGCCTTTCGATCAATTGAGAAGTAGGCTGGAAGCCAAGAGGTAACGCCATGGCGCCTTCTGTGCGGAGCAAGTTTTCGGCGGTCAGAAAACGCGACGGCCGGATCGTGGCTTTCGATCCGTCGCGTATCAGCCATGCGGTCTATCGCGCCATGCAGGCCAGCGGGGAAGGCGATCTCACGCGAGATCCGGAACAAATTTCCGATGCGGTAATTGTGGAACTCGATCGGCGCTATCCCGACACGCATCTTCCCCATATCGAAGAAATCCAGGACCTGGTTGAAGAGACCCTCATCCTTCAGGATTTTCCTAAAACCGCCAAGGCTTATATTCTCTACCGCCATCAAAGGGCGCAAATCCGCGAAAAGGGCAAGCTGGTCCCGGTGCAAGTCAAACAGTTGGCAGACGACAGCAAGCGCTACTTTTCGAGCACTTTGGGGGAGTTCATCTACTATCGCACTTATTCGCGCTGGATCGACGAAGAGGGACGCCGCGAGACCTGGGTGGAAACGGTGGATCGCTATATGGCTTTCATGCACGAAATCCTCGGCGACCGGCTGACACCGCGGGAATACGAAGAGATCCGAAGCGCGATTATCGAGCAACGCGTCATGCCGTCCATGCGCCTGATGTGGTCGGCCGGCAAAGCGGCACGTGCGACACATGTCGCAGCCTACAACTGCGCTTACCTGGCGCCCTCCAATTTGGACGATCTCGCGGAGATCATGTATCTCCTGATGTGCGGTGCCGGAGTCGGTTTCTCCGTCGAAAGCCAGAATATCCAGTTGCTCCCTATCATCAAGCGCCAGAGCGGTCTCAAACGTCCCGTCCATAAGATCGCCGACAGCAAGGAGGGCTGGTGCGACGCCTTGAAGCTCGGGCTACACACTTGGTTCGAAGGCCAGGATATGGAGTTCGATTATTCGGAGCTGCGCCCGGCCGGGGCTAGGCTACACACCATGGGCGGCCGAAGCTCCGGCCCCGGCCCTTTGAAAGCGGTGCTCGACTATACCCGCAGCCGCATTCTCGCCAATCAAGGCAAGCGGCTACGAAACATCGATGTGCACGATATCGTCTGCAAGATCGGCGAAGTGGTGAGCATGGGTGGAGTACGCCGCTCCGCCTTGATCTCACTGTCTGATTTCGACGATCCAGACATGCGCACGGCCAAGACCGGCCATTTTTATATCGCTCATCCGCATCGCGCGATGGCCAACAATTCGGCGGTCTACGACGCCAAACCCACAGCGACCGATTTTCTCGAAGAGTGGCTAGCACTCGCTAAAAGCGGTACGGGCGAGCGCGGGCTTTTCAACCGCGGAGACCTGCCGCGGCAAATGCCGGAGCGGCGTTGGCGGCTGTTCGAGCCCCACTGGGCCACGAGCGGTACGAATCCCTGCGGGGAAATCGTTCTGCGCTCCAAGCAACTT